>CACLKR010000033.1 GCA_902607625.1 uncultured Pelagibacteraceae bacterium | reverse complement strand
TTTTTTTTTTAGGTTAATTAGATCTACTATATCTTGTATTTTCAATAAAAAAAAATACCTTATGTGGATATGTTATTAACAATATCTATTCAACTAGCCTTTATTTATTTAGGGCGTTTTTAATATATAAACTTACTGATGGTTGAAATTGAAAACAAATACAAAATTTACGAGAAAAAATTTGGCTATGTTAATTGGATTGGGCTGTGGACACTTTATAAGAAAGAGGTGCTGAGATTTTTAATTGTTGGTATTCAAACTGTTATATCTCCGCTTGTGACTTCACTTCTGTTTTTACTTGTACTTTCTTTAGCTATTGGCAATGAGAGAGGTGAGGTTTTAGGTTTTCCCTTTATAAGTTTTCTTGCTCCTGGCCTTATTGCCATGCAGGTTATACAACAAGGATTTTCTCATTCTGCTTCTTCAATCATGATAGGAAAAATTCAAGGAAATATTGTAGACATTTTATATGCTCCGATGACAGCTGCTGAAATCACTTTGGCTATAAATTTAGCAGCGTGTACAAGAAGCGTAATGATCGCCCTTGTTTCAATTGTTGTATTTACTTTTATTGTTGAATTAGAGTTTTATAATTTTTTCTATATTTTTATTTTCACATTTTTAGGTGCCTTTATTTTGAGCTCTATAGGCATTATTATCGGTTTATGGGCTGAAAAATTTGATCATATGGCATCTGCTACGAACTTTATTATAGTGCCTCTTTCGTTTTTATCGGGCACGTTTTATTCTATTGACAGATTGCCAGACATTTTAAAAAATGTAAGCGAAATAAACCCATTTTTTTACATTATCGATGGTTTCAGATACGGTTTTCTCGGGGTAGCTGATGGAGCAATACAATTTGGTCTTTTTTACCTACTTATATTAAGTTTTATTACTTGGTTTGCTGCGTATATGTTGTTTAAAAAAGGTTATAAAATTAAATCTTAATTTATTTATGAGTTCTGTTCTTGATACATACGCAAGAAAGACTATTTCTTTTACGAAAGGAAAGGGTAGCTATCTCTTCACAGAAAATGGAGACAAATATCTTGATTTTGTTCAAGGGATTGCAACTAATGTTTTAGGTCACTGTCACGAACATTTGGTAAAAACTATTCAAGAACAATCCAAAAAATTATGGCATGTTTCAAATGCTTTTATTATTCCGGAACAAGAAAGATTAGCCAAAAGATTAACAGACAAAACATTTGCTGATTTTGTTTGTTTTCAAAATTCAGGAACAGAAGCAACTGAAGCAAGCATAAAGATTGCAAGAAAATATTTTCATAAGATTGGGAAGCCAGAAAAAAATAGAATTATTACTTTTCAAGGAGCTTTTCATGGAAGAACTTTAGCCGCCTTGTTTGCTGCAAATAATCCTAAACATACTGAAGGATTTGGTCCTAAAGTAGATGGTTTTGATCAAGTTCCCTTTGCTGACCATGAAACCATAAAAAAAACTATTAGTAAGAATACAGCAGCAATTATGATTGAGACGATTATGGGAGAAGGAGGCATTAAAGTAGTGCCTGACTATTGTATAAAAGGATTAAGAGAGATGTGCGATGAACATAATATACTTTTGATTCTAGATGAGGTGCAGTGCGCTTATAGAACAGGTAACTTTTTTGCATTCGAAAAATCAGGAATTGTTCCAGACATTGTGCCGATTGCAAAAGGAATAGGAGGAGGTTTTCCACTTGGTGCCTGCTTAGTTACAAAAAAAGTGTCAATTGGTATGGTTCCAGGAACACATGGAAGTACTTTTGGGGGAAATCCTTTAGCTATGTCGGTCGGAAATGCCGTCCTTGATATTATATTTGCCAGAGGTTTTTTAGACGATGTAAAAGAAAAGGGGAAATATTTTGACCGAGGCCTAAAAAAAATTAAAGATAAATATCCTAAAATCATTGGGGAAATAAGAGGTATTGGTTTAATAAAAGGACTTAAGATGTTGGTAGATAATACTGAATTTATAAAAAAACTTATGCATCAAAAAATGCTTGCTGTAAAAGCTGAAGAGAACGTTATAAGACTTTTTCCTCCGCTTATAGTAAACAATAAGGAATTAGATGAAGCGATTTATAAAATTGAAAAAGTTTGTAAGGCAATGAGTTAATTATGAAAAATTTTATAAATATATCAGATGTAGACAAAAACGATTTAAGAAAAATTATAGATCATGCAAAATCGCAAAAAGAAAAAAGATCTAATCTAAAAAAATCGGCTTTAGATCCAAGCGCTTCCTTAGCGGATAAAACATTAGTCATGATTTTTGAAAAAGCTTCTACAAGAACAAGACTATCTTTTGAACTTGCGATGAAACAATTAGGTGGGCAGCTACTAGTATTAAATCCAAAAGAAAGTCATTATGGAAGTGGGGATGAAAGTTTAAATGATACTGCAAAAGTTTTATCTCAATATGGAGATATTGTTATGATGAGAGCTCACAAACATGAACATTTTTTAGAATTTTCTAGGCATTTAGATATTCCTATTATTAACGGTTTAACAAATTTGAGTCATCCCTGCCAGATTATGTCAGATATTATGACTTTTGAAGAATTAAAGGGACCAATTACAAATAAAAAAATTGCCTGGCTAGGAGATGGAAATAATATTGTTTATTCTTTAATTGAAGCTGCTGTCCAATTTAATTTTCAATTAACAATAGCTTGTCCTAAAAAATTTCAACCAAATCAAAAAATTGTTAAATGGGCAAAAAATAAAAAAGCTAATATTTTAATAACTAAAGACCCTAAAGAAGCGGCAAAAGACGCTTCAGCTATTATGACAGATAAATGGATTTCTATGGGAGATAAAGTAAATAAAAATCAAAAGAAAAAATTATTAAAACCTTATCAAGTAAACAAAAAAATTATGAAATTAGCTAAAGCAGATGCAATTTTTATGCATTGCTTACCAGCCAGCAGAGGAGAAGAAGTGACCAATGAAGTAATGGACGGAAAACAATCAGCCGTTTGGCTA
>CACLKR010000032.1 GCA_902607625.1 uncultured Pelagibacteraceae bacterium | reverse complement strand
TAACTGAGGGTTTAAAATATCTTTTTTAAGTTCACTTAAAAAATGATAATTCATTAAATTTTCTGGTTCTGATTTTATTGCCATTTGATGAGATTTAATTGAATTTCCAAACTCACCTATCTCTTTATATGCTAATGCTAAATTATGATGGCTGCTTGCATAGTTAGATTTGATTTTAATTGCTTTTTGATAGCAACTTATTGCATTTTGGAAATCATTTAAATCTCTATACAGCAATCCAAGATTATTATAAGCGCTTACAATATTTGGATTTATTTCAATAGTCTTCTGATAACAACTTAAAGCTTCTTTAAATTCTTTTAGTTCAAAGTGAACATTACCTAGGTTTAAAAAAGCTAATGCAAAATTTTTTTGGATTTCAGTAGTTTTTTGTAAATAATTTTTTGCTTTTTTTAATTCACGTAAACTGTGATACACTAAACCAAGGTTATAATTACTATTAGTATGATTTGGGTTAATTTTTAATACTTTTTTATAAATATTTATTGCCTCTTTTAAGTTTCCCAATTCTCTATTCGTGGTTCCTAAATTACTAAGGAAAATTATATTTTCAGGTTGGATTTCTACCGCCCTCTCCATTAATTCTTTTGCTTTAACAAAATTTTTATCGAGAGCGCAGATAGTGGCTAATAGCAATAGTGAATCTACATGATTTGGATCAATGTTAATTATTTTATAACAAAGAAATTCAGCATTTTTATACTCTTTTTTTTTATAACTTTGCAACGCTTGAGAAAAAGTTTCTTTTAGAGTTTGACTCTTATTGTTCATTATTTTTTTAATATATTTTATTATAATATTTTTGGATATGCATTAATCAAAAATGATTAGATTTTGAAAGATCCTGGTAGCAGAATTTAATATCTTATTAAGAAGGTTTATTCATTGAAACAAAAAAATCGGCATTATTTTTTGTATTTCTTAATTTAGAAAGAAGAAATTCAATTGCCTCCATTGTGCCCATAGAGCTTAATATTTTCCTTAATACATTCATTTTAAGTAGATCGTCATTTTTAAAAAGCAACTCTTCTCTTCTAGTTCCTGACCTGGTTATATCAATGGCTGGGAAAATTCTTTTATCAGAAATTTTTCGATCCAATATTAATTCACTATTACCGGTACCCTTAAATTCCTCAAAAATTACCTCATCCATTCTACTTCCAGTATCAATTAATGCTGTTGAAACAATCGTAAGTGAGCCTCCTTGTTCTATATTTCTAGCTGCACCAAAAAATCTTTTTGGTCTTTGAAGTGCATTAGCATCAACACCTCCGGTTAATACTTTTCCTGAACTTGGTATTACCGCATTGTAAGCTCTACCTAGTCTTGTTATGGAATCTAATAGAATAATTACATCCTTCTTATGTTCTGTTAGCCTTTTGGCTTTTTCAATAACCATTTCTGCCACTGCCACGTGTCTCGACGCTGGCTCATCAAATGTCGAACTAATTACTTCACCCTTAACTGATCTTTGCATGTCAGTTACTTCCTCTGGTCTTTCGTCTATGAGCAAAACCATTAAGTAACATTCTGGATGATTATGGGCTATTGAATGTGCAATATTTTGTAAAATAATTGTTTTACCTGCTTTGGGAGGAGAAATGATCAAAGATCTTTGTCCTTTACCTATAGGACTCACCAGATCTATTAATCTAGCAGTTTGGTCAGGTTTTTTTTCTATTTTGGTTTTTTCTATTTCCATCTTAAGTTGCTTGTCGGGATAAAGAGGGGTTAGGTTGTCAAAAGCAATTTTATTTCTTGCTTTTTCTGGATTGTCAAAGTTTATTTTATCTACTTTTAGTAAAGCGAAATATCTTTCCTGATCCTTGGGAGCTCTAATTTCACCCTCAACAGAATCCCCGGTTCTTAATCCAAATTTTCTTATTTGATTCGGACTAACATAAATATCATCAGGACCAGGTAAATAGTTTGATTCAATAGCCCGTAAAAAACCAAAACCATCTTGTAAAACTTCAAGTACTCCCCCTCCTGTAATTTGTTCATTTTTTTCTGCAAGTTTTTTTAATATTGCAAATAAAATCTCTTGTTTTCTTAATGTGCTTGGATTTTCTATTGCTAATTTTTCAGCTTCTGAAATAAGCTCAGCAGGCGATTTCTTTTTTAATTCTTCTAAATTCATATGTCGGTGATTTGTTATCGAGAAACTTAATATTAATATAATATCTTTTTATAAAATTACAAGCCTCATAATGGTTTAAAAACTACAACTATTATTATACCTATCAGCAAAACAGTGGGTATTTCATTGATAATTTTGTAAAATTTAGGTGAAAAATAATTATTATTTTCAGCAAATTTCCTCAAACATTGAAATAAAAAGAAATGATAAACAGTTAAAATGATAACAAAAGTCATTTTTAACTGAAGCCAAATAAAATCAAAATTAGCCACGCCAATAGTATGAATTAGCAATACCCCAAAAATCCAGGATACAATCATTGCAGGATTCATAATATACATAAAAAGTCTTCTTTCCATAACCTTAAAAGTGAACATTAAATCTTCGGATTTATTATTTTGAACTGCCTCACTGTGATAAACAAATATTCTTGGTAAATACAAAAGTCCCACCATCCAAGAAATCACGGCTACTAGGTGTATTGATTTGAATAATAAATATGTGTTCATTTTAAAATTTTAATTTTTTTAATTGTTTATAATTTTTATCAAAATTAGAAGGTTTAAGAAATCTTAGATATCCTTTTTTCAATTTTTCCCATTCTTTATCAATTATTGAAAACCAGGCGGTGTCTCTATTTCTTTTTTTGTATATTGTTGCTTGTCTAAATAAACCTTCATATTTAAGCCCTAATCTTAATGCAGATTTTTTTGATCTTTCATTTAAATTATCACATTTCCACTCATATCTTCGGTAGCCTAAACCCTCAAAAGCATTTTTCATCATTAAATACATAGTTTCAGTAGCCTCAACAGTTCTTTGTAAATTAGGTGCATACGTTATCCAACAACTTAGACATTATTCCTTCAACAGTTCGTTCTACTTGCCATTGGTAAGGATCACCTTTTTTTATTTTATTTTCTGGCAAACCGTGCGCAGAGAAAAGTAGTTTAAAATTTTTATTTTCTAATGTTTCTATTGTTTTCCTAATAAGATTGGAGTGGGATTCTATAAAATTATTTTCTGTTGGGTAGCAACAAATAGTTTTTGTTTTAACTTTATAATCTTCTTTTTGGCATAAATCATTCCATTCTTTAATAGAAGATCCGGAGGTTGATGCTGAGTATTGGGGGTAAAGAGGTAAAAGTATTACCTCATCAGGATTAT
>CACLKR010000031.1 GCA_902607625.1 uncultured Pelagibacteraceae bacterium | reverse complement strand
CGCGACTACATGCTTTTGGAGAGAACATAGAATTAATATAATTGATACACCGGGTCATGTTGATTTCACCATTGAGGTAGAAAGATCTTTAAAAGTTTTAGACGGGGCAATATGTGTTTTTGATGGAGTGGCTGGAGTTGAACCTCAATCAGAGACTGTTTGGAGACAAGCAGACAAATATAAAGTTCCAAGAGTTTGTTTTGTAAATAAATTAGATAGAACTGGTGCAGATTTTTTTATGTGTGTTGACATGATCAAAGATAGACTTGGAGCAAAACCTTTAGTAATGCAGTTGCCAGTTGGCATAGAGGATTCGTTTAAGGGAGTAGTTGATTTGATTAAAATGAAAGCGGTTTTGTGGAAAGATGAAAAACTTGGAGCTGAATTTGAATATGCTGAAATACCTCCGGATTTAAAAAAGCAGGCAGAAAAATATAGAAAAGAATTAGTTGAAACTGCAGTAGAGCAGGACGAAAAATTGATGGAGGATTATTTAAATGGGAAAAAAATATCCGAAACAGATCTTATATCCTGTGTTAGAAAAGGTTGCTTAAAATTTGATTTTGTTCCAGTTTTAACTGGTTCAGCGTTTAAAAATAAAGGAGTTCAACCATTATTAGATGCAGTTGTAGATTTTTTACCAAGCCCAATTGATATTGGATCAATTAAAGGAACTAAACCAGATTCTAAAGATGAGATTGAGAGAAAGTTTGATGATAAAGAACCTTTTTCAGCATTAGCTTTTAAGGTTGCCACAGACCCTTTTGTTGGAACTTTAACCTTTATAAGAATTTATTCAGGTACTTTAAAAACGGCCACTGGAATTTATAATACCACTAGAGATAAAGAAGAAAGAGTTGGCAGAATGTTATTAATGCATGCGAATAGCAGAGAAGATGTAAAAGAGGCTAATACAGGCGATATAGTAGCCTTAGCTGGTCTTAAATATACAATAACTGGCCACACTTTATCAGACGAAGATGACCCCATTGTTTTAGAACCCATGGAGTTTCCAGACCCAGTTCTTGAAATAGCAGTTGAACCAAAAACCAAAGGCGATCAAGAAAAAATGGGAGAAGCTTTAGGAAGACTAGCCAGAGAAGATCCGTCATTTAGAGTTACTTCTGATGAAGAATCTGGTCAAACAATAATAAAAGGTATGGGTGAACTGCACTTAGATATTATTGTTGATAGAATGAAAAGAGAATTCAAAGTAGAAGCAAATATTGGTGCTCCACAAGTTGCTTACAGAGAAACAATTTTAAAATCAGTTGAAAATACATATATACACAAAAAGCAAAGCGGTGGAGCAGGACAGTTTGCAAAAGTTGAATTAAGCGTTGAACCCTTGCCTCCTGGCAAAGGAAGGGAAGTTGAAAATAAAATCAAAGGTGGATCTATCCCAAAAGAATTTATTCCTGGGGTTGAAAAAGGTATTGAAAGTGTTGCTGATAGCGGAATATTAGCTGGATTTCCTTTAATAGATTACAAGGTAACTATAGTAGATGGATTACACCATGATGTTGATTCAAGCGTTTTAGCTTTTGAAATAGCGTCAAGGTTTTGTTTCAAAGAAGCTTGTATAAAAGCTTCACTTAAACTTTTAGAACCAATGATGCGAGTCGAAGTAGTTACACCTGAAAATTATATGGGTGACGTGATTGGTGATTTAAATAGCAGACGAGGACAAGTTTCTACTACTGATAAAAGAGGTAATGCTACAGTAATAAGTGCAATGGTTCCATTAGCAAATATGTTTGGCTACATAAACAATCTTAGATCAATGTCACAAGGAAGAGCATCATATTCAATGTTTTTTGATCACTATGAAAAAGTTCCTCAAAATGTTCAGGACGAGGTAACTAAAAAATTAGCATAATTTTATGGATAAACAAAATATAAGAATACACCTCAGAGCTTATGATAATAAAATTCTAGATTTATCTACAATTGAAATAATCAATACTGCAAAGAGAACAGGTGCTCAGATTAGAGGGCCAATACCTTTACCAACAAAAAAAGAAATTTTTACTGTCCTAAGATCACCACACATTGATAAGAAAAGCAGAGAACAATTTGAAACAAGAACTCATAAAAGGATGATAGATATTTTAGAACCAACACCACAAACAGTAGAAGCCCTTATGAAATTGGATTTAGCTTCTGGAGTGGATATAGAAATTAAGTTATAGAAAATTATATGACAATTGGATTAATAGCAAAAAAAATTGGTATGACCAGAGAATTTATGGATTCAGGTATTTCAATACCGGTAACTGTCCTGTCGATTGAAAAAGGAAGAATCTTAAATGTTATTACAAAAGATAAAAGAGGTTATGATGCAATACAAGTTGGTTTTGGGAAAATTAAAAATTCAAAATTAACAAAACAAATGAAAGGTTTTTTTGCTAAAAAATCCACAGAACCAAGAAAATTTTTAAAAGAATTTCGTGTAGCTAATATTTCTGAATATAAAGAAGGAAATGAAATAGGTATAGAGCTATTCAAGGATCAAAAATTTGTTGATGTAACGTCAAATACTATAGGGAAAGGTTTTGCAGGAGTAATGAAAAGACATAACTTTTCAGGACTTAGAGCAAGTCATGGTGTCTCAGTATCACATAGAGCAGCTGGATCTACGGGCCAAAACCAAGACCCTGGTAAAGTTTTTAAAGGAAAAAAAATGGCTGGTCAGATGGGTAATAAATTAAGAACTATTCAAAATCTTGAGATAATTAAATCGGATCAAGAAAATAATTTAATTTATATAAAAGGCTCAGTTCCAGGATCAAAAAACTCAATAGTTTTGATTAGAAAAAATTCAAAAAAAATTGATAAAACCACAACAATAGGAAAACAACTGTTAACAGAAACACAGTTTTCTAAATCTACGGTTGACAAGAATATAAAATCTAAAACTCAAGTAAAAAAGGAAACCCCAGAAAAAAAAGTTGAAATAAAAGAAGTGAAAAAATAAAATGAAATTAAAAGTAATTAACATTGATGGAAAAAAAGTTAATGATATAGAAATATCTGATAAAATTTTTTCATTAGACCCGAACAAATATATGATCCAATCAATGATCGATTGGCAATTAAACCATTTTAAACCAAGAACCGCTAAAACTAAACAACGCAGTGAAGTAAAGGGTTCAACTGCTAAAATATATGCCCAAAAAGGTACGGGCGGGGCTAGACATAGCAGCAGAAAGGCCCCCATATTTGTTGGTGGTGGTGTTGCTCATGGTCCTAAAGGTAAAGTGTATAAAATAAAAAAAATAAATAAAAAAGTGAGAAAACTTAGTTTATTTCATCTCTTGTCACATAAATATAAATCTAATTTACTTTTTGTAGTTGAAGATTTCAAAAATGAGATAAAGAAAACTAAACTATTTAATCAATTTTTAGAAAAGTATAAATTAAAAAATTCACTTATAATTTCCGATAAAAATTCTAAATCTAA
>CACLKR010000030.1 GCA_902607625.1 uncultured Pelagibacteraceae bacterium | reverse complement strand
AAGCTTTAGACCAGATGAAAATATTAAAAACGAAATTAGTGTAACGAATGGTTATGAATTTAAACCAAAAACGCCAGTAGCTGCAAAATCAGGAAAAAAAAATCTATGATTTATTTTCTAAAGGTCGATTTGCGTGGGTTGTTGATAGTAAAGATGAAGCCAAATTGATTACAACTATGAAAAAAGCTTCAAGACTTATGATTATAGGCAATACAAACAAAGGTGATCAAACGACAGACCACTATTCTATGATGGGCTTTACAAAAGCTTATAATACAGCAAAAAAAAGTTGCAGCTAAAGACTAAATAATTAATGAAAAAACAAAAAAAGATAGTGCTTGCCTATTCTGGCGGCTTAGACACATCAATAATACTTAAATGGCTTCAAGAAAATTATAATGCAGAAGTTATTGCTTACACTGCTGATATAGGACAAGAAATGGATAGAAAAAAAATAATTAAAAATGCAAAAGCTCTTGGGACACAAAAAATAATTATTGAAAATCTAAAAGATTTGTTTGTAAAAGATTATGTGTATCCAATGATTAGAGGGCACGCAATTTATGAAGGTGTTTACTTATTAGGAACTTCTATTGCTAGACCTTTGATTGCTAAAAGACAAGTTACTTTAGCAAAAAAATTTAAAGCGTATGCAGTTTCTCATGGTTCGACTGGAAAAGGAAATGATCAAGTCAGATTTGAACTTGGATATCATTACTTTGGGCCAAAACTTAAAGTTATTGCCCCATGGAGAATATGGAAATTTAATTCAAGAACAGATTTAATTAGATATGCCAAGAAAAATAAAATACCTGTACCTAAAGATAAAAAAGGAGCCCCACCATTTTCTGTAGATGACAATTTATATCACACGTCAACTGAAGGTAAGGTTTTAGAAAATCCTAAAAATGCTGCACCAGAATTTATTTTTCAGAAAACTGCTTCCCCTGAAAAGGCACCCAATAAAGCATCATTTGTAACAATAGGATTTAAAAATAGCGACCCCATAATAGTTAATGGTAAAAAATTATCGCCAGGAAATCTTTTACAAAAATTAAATGTCCTTGCTGGTAAAAACGGTATTGGCAGAGTTGACTTGGTTGAGAATAGATTTATTGGAATAAAATCTAGAGGCATTTATGAAACCCCTGGAGGAACTTTATTAATGGCCGCTCATAGAGCAATTGAATCAGTTACTTTAGATAAAGAAACTATGCATAAAAAAGATAATATTATGCCTAAATATGCTGAACTCATTTACAATGGTTATTGGTATTCAAAGGCAAGATTTGAACTACAAAAAATTGTTGATCTAAAAAGAAATAAGGTAAATGGATCCGTTAAACTTAAATTATACAAAGGTAATATTACAATTATTTCAAGACAGACTAAAAGCAAAGCTTATTCTATGAAAAAAGTTTCTTTTGAAGAAAATAAAACATTTAATAAATCAAATGTAGAAAAATTTATTAATTTTCACAAGAAGAAGCTTCGTTAAACTTTTTCATTTATTTAGATTGAGCTTTACTAAAACATTCAACAGTATTATTCAGCAAACAAGCAATTGTCATAGGACCAACGCCACCTGGAACTGGTGTAATTGCTTTAGCAACTTTAGAAACTGCATCAAAATCAACATCGCCTACTAAACCTGAATCAGTTTTATTAATCCCAACATCAATAACGATTGCTCCTTTTTTTACCCAGTCTCCCTTAACTAATTTTGGTATTCCTACCGCTGCAATAATTATATCTGCTCTAAGACATTCTGCCTTTAAATCTTTTGTTTTTGAATGAGTAATAGTAACCGTGCAATTTTCTTTTAAGAGTAATTGTGTCATGGGTTTTCCGTTTAAGTTAGATCTTCCAATCAATACAGCATGTTTCCCACTTAAATTTTTTTCTACTTTTTTAAGTAATAAACTGCAGCCCAAAGGTGTGCAAGGAATACTACTATCGTAGCCTGATGATAAATTACCAACATTCATGGGATGAAAACCATCAACATCTTTTTCATGGTCTATAGTTTCTATAACTTTTCTTTTATCAATATGCTTAGGAAGAGGAAGTTGAACCAATATACCCGAGACCTTATTATTTTTATTAAGCTCCTTAATTTTATCTAACAGAGCCTTTTCTTCTAAATTCGCTGGATACCTAATGACTTCTGAATTAATACCTACTTCAATAGCTGATTTTTCTTTATTTTTTACATAAATTTTACTGGGTATGTCCTCGCCAACTAAGATCACTGTTAAACCTGGAACGGCATTGTAAGTAGACTTAAGATCAGCGACCTTTTTCTTTAGCTCTTCTCTTAGCTCGGCAGCTACTTTTTTTCCATCAATAATCATATTTAGAATAAATTCGGTGCAAAAATTTCAAAAATAATATTTCTGAGAAATATTAAAATTAAAATTAAAACTACTGGGGAAATATCTATTGATCCAAAAGTAGGTATAAAACGCCTTATTTTATTTAAAGCGGGATCTGTCAATTTATAGGTCGCATCCAATACAGAAAATACAAATCTATTTTGAGTATTAAGAACATTAAAAGCAACTAACCAGCTTAAAATGGCATTTATAATTATAATCCAAAGATAAATAGTAATAATATTATCTAATAAAATAAATATTGATTTCATTTTTTCTCCACGTAAATAGACTGACTAGGAAAAGCAAAAGATGCATTATTTTTTTCTATAATTTGTTTAATTTCTATTGCTAATCGCTCTTTAACTTTGAGCCACTCATCCCAATCATCTGTAACTGTAAAACATCTTATATACATATCTATAGAACTATCAGAAAATTTATCAACTCTAACCGCATGTCCTAGAGTGATTTTATAATCTTTATGAGTAGTAATATATTTTTCTATTTCGTCTCTAATTTTTTTAAGTTGATCAACTGTTGTATTATATTGCAAAGTTATTACCCAACTGATTATCCAGTTAGTCGTTGCACTTATATTAACCACAGCATTTTCCGCAAACTGGAAATTTGGAATAATAGCTAAAGATTTATCAAATTTTCTAACAACTGTTGATCTAAATCCTATACGTTCAACTATACCTTCTATAATCTCTTCAACAATAATCCAGTCACCAACTTTAAATCTTTTTTCTACTAGCACTAAAATTCCTGATATTAAATTTTTAAATAAGTCCTGAGCACCTAATGCAACAGCTACACCAACTAAACCTAATCCAGCAATTATTGGTCCTATTTTTATACCCCACAGCTCTAGTACTGCTGCGGCTCCTAAAATAAAAATGAGTATCTTTAAAGCTTTAACTATCCAACCAATTAACTCTTTTGTTAAAAGTTTTTCTAATCCTCCCAAAAGATAAGTAACGGGTTGAATAAACTGGTGTATCAACCAAAAAATTAAAATTGTAATAAGTGACTTGTTTACATTATCAATAAATGATTGTGCTTCTGGACTAAATTCTAAATAGTAACTGGCAATAAAAAACCCGATAACGATTGGGAAA
>CACLKR010000029.1 GCA_902607625.1 uncultured Pelagibacteraceae bacterium | reverse complement strand
AGGAAAGAATTATTGATGACATGCAAATTCTATGATCATCTTTTGTTTTTACTAAAATGAATTTTTTTTTAGATTCTATTTTATTTCTCCCGTATATTGTCATGCTATCTTTTGTATTTTTACATTTAATTCCAGCCTGAGTTAATATTTTTTTCATTTCATCTGCTCTTGAGCTTTCTTTGTGAGCTAATTCAGAAATTGATTTAAATTTTGAAATTCCTTTTGTCAAACTTGCAACTACAAACAGTATCGGCAATTCATCTATGACTGTTCCTATATCTTTAGAAACAGTGATAGGTTTTAAAATACTACTTGATGTAACAATGGAACCCAAAAGTTCTCCAGAATTAGAATCTCTTCTTAGATTTTTTATTTTAATATTAGCGTTCATCTTTTTCAAAATTTGAATATATTTTATTCTTGTGGCATTACAAATCACACCAGGGATCGTTGATTTAGCCCCAGGTGTTAATAAAGTAAGTACAATTAAAAATGCAGCCGAACTAGGATCAGAGCCAATTTCATAATTAAAAGCAAATAAATTTTTTTGACCTTTTAATGATATTAAATTTCCTTCTTTTAGTTTTTTAATTTTTATATTAGCTGAAATTTTATTTAAAAAAATTTCAGTATGATTTCTACTAATCTTTTTTTCTTCTATAGTTGTTACACCAGGCGTTGAAAGAGCCGATAAAAGTATTGAACTTTTAACTTGTGCGCTTCCTCTGTTTTCAATGTGATTTTGAGCTAGCGGCATAGACGTTCCTTCTATTGTGAGTGGAAGAGTCATTTTCTTTTTCGGATAAAAAAAACAGCCTATTTTCTCAAGAGGTTCAATAATTCTTGACATATCGCGTTTATTCATTGACTGGTCTCCATATAAGTAAAACTTACTAGTATGAGTTGACAACAATCCTGATAAGAGTCGAGCAGTAGTTCCGCTATTTCCAACAAAGATTTTAGTTATTTTTTTATTTATTTTAAATGAATTTAAGCCATTTCCGTATACTAAGTAAATATTATTTCTTTTTACTATTTTTACACCCAATGTCTTTAATGCTTTCAAACAATTTAAAACATCTTCAGATTTTAATAAATTTTTTATTTTTGATACTCCGATGCATTGGCTGGCTAACATTAAAGCCCTCAAGCTAAGAGATTTGTCTGGAGCGATTTTTAGTATTTTATTGAATTTTTTAATTTTACCATTTATTAAAACAGAATTTTTTTTTTTCATTATATGTTAAAGAGTAAAGTCCGCTCCAAAATATAATTTTTTAGCCTCAGCGGTATTTACAATTTGTCGAGGCGTGCCATTTGCAACTATATTTCCATTGGCAATTACATAGGCTCTATCTACGACACTAAGAAGTTGTGATGCATTGTGATCTGTTACTAGTACAGCACAACCTCTAGCCTGCAGTTTTAAAAGCAGTACCTTGATGTCTTGTATTGCAAGCAGGTCTACACCCGCGAAAGGCTCATCTAATAACAAGACTTTAGGATTATTTATCAAACATCGCGCTATTTCAGTTCTTCGACGCTCACCTCCCGACAAAGCAGTTGCTTTAACATTTCTTAAATGTGTAATTGAAAATTCAGCCATTAATTTTTCTACTATTTCAATTTGTAATGTTTTTTTTTTTTTTACAATTTGTGCAATTCCTAATAAATTTTCATAAACAGTAAGACCTCTAAAAATTGAGGTTTGCTGAGGCAAATAAGAAATTCCTAATTTAGATCTTTCGTGAATTGCTAAACCTGTTAAATTTATGTTGCCCAAAAATATATCTCCAAAATCAGCTTTTAATAATCCTAAAACAATATTCATAAAAGTGCTTTTGCCCGCGCCATTACTTCCTAACAAACCTAGCATTTCACCTTTATTTAAATGGATATCAATTTTTCTTAGAATAACTCTTTTACCAAAGGACTTAGATATATTTTTAGCAATGAATAGAGGTTTTGATTTAAATTTTAAAATTCTAAATTTTTTTATGTTACTCATTTAATTACCTTCATTTTTATAGTTTTATCGTCAAACATTGAAACTTTGAAATATTTGGTTTCAAAATCATAGTCAACCATATCTGCTTGAAGAGAACCTGTGGGGTAATATAAATCAACATCATTATAAATTTTTACGATACTATCTGTTGCCAAAAGATCCATATTTTTTGCTAGAATTTGTGTTTCACCATCATTTGCAATAACATTTTTTTCAAAAAAACAGTCGTATGTGATTTTGTTATATCTTCCTTCATCTGATGTTATGTTTACGATTCTTCCATCGTTTAAATACAACACCACGTGCATGCGTTGCATATAAACAATATCAGGTTCTGCATTAAGCATATGAGCTGTTTCAGATTTTACCGTGAATTCCTTATCCAAATCATATAACCCTTTATACTCCACATTTTCGAAAGAAGTACTTTGCTGATCACCATCAGTAACATTTTTCGAATCTTTCTGAGAAGGCAGATCTTTAATTAAGTCAACCTTTTTCAAATAAGGATAGTAGAAATATGTTATGGCAATCAGCAAAAGACCAATTGTTACAAGAATTATTTGGATTCTTTTTTGTTGTTTTCTCATTTAATTCCTCTACTTAAGCAATGATGCAAATGTATTACGCCAATAACATTTTTAATTTTTTTATTTATGTCTTGGTTGCGTGCAACTAAAAGTGCAGTTATTTTTTGATAGTTCATCTTTTCAATTGCTGAAAGAGCAGTTACAGAATCTGAAATCCAAGCTGGGTTTTTACTAGATATTTTTGTAATTGTCTTTTTATATAAATTATTTGAATGTCTACGTAGATCACCATCAGTTATAATATTAATTTTCCCACTTTTTTCTTTACAACAAACTAGTCCTAATTTTTTTTTGGACATTTCTATTACAGCGGCTCGTATAGTTTTTTTTGAGGAGATCAACGGGATTTCTTTTCCTCTTGCCATGATTTCCTTTACTAGAATTAAAGACGTAGCTAAAGTTCCTGATGGATGATTTGTAATAAATTTACTATTTGTCCATTTTTTTCTTTTCATGCAGGCAATTGCAAGAGAATCGCCCCAAGAAAGAAAATTTAAAGAAGAAGAGGTGGGGGCTAAACTGTGGCCAGCTTCGATAACTTTAGGAAGTAATATCTTTATGGTTGAGTTGCGAAGAAGCATTGATGAAGATTTGCAACTGACTCCAATTACATCGACATTATGTCTGTTAGCATATCTTAATATGTTGTTTAATTCCGAAGATTCTCCAGAAACACTGAATACTAACAAAACATCATGTTTTTTTTGTATAGCTCCAAGGCCTCCATGTTGCAAGTCGGTTGCGTTAAAAGCTACACTTGGAGTACCAAGACTTGATAATGTAGAACTAACTTTAATTCCTACTATGTAGCTTTTTCCGACACCAACCACCAATACTTTACCTCGAGTTTTAAAAATTAAATTAACAGCTTTTGAGAATTGGGATGAACGATTAAAGCTTAGAGATAATTTTTTTAACGCATTAATTTCCGTTTGGACAGTTTTTTTTGCTATTTGTAAATCT
>CACLKR010000028.1 GCA_902607625.1 uncultured Pelagibacteraceae bacterium | reverse complement strand
CAAATTTTTTATGCAGAGGGGGGAAGGCCCGTTGTTGACAATCCATACGATCGCAGGTTCTACAATTTACTCCTATTGACACTTCAGTGTTTTTATCATTTAAATTTAGGGAGTCGGTATAAATAAAATCCTTTGCATATTTGATCTGACAACCTAACCCTATTGATAACAAACTTTTGAACATTCCATGCTTAGCAATTCCTTTTTCTACTGTTCTTGCTATGCAAACATACTTTTCGCCGTCAGGCATTTTTGATACTGCTGCATGGATTTTTCCTGGTGCAGTAAAAGCTGAATAAATATTCCATCTAGGACAAGCGCCGCCGTAACGAGGAATTTCAATTCCTGATAAAGAAAACCGTTTAGATATATTTCCAGCCACGTCTGCTCTTAACATATGAAAAGGAATTCCTTTCATATTAGGATCTTGTAAACATGTTACTCGATGAGCTACTTGTTCGAAAGAAGTAGCAAAAGTATTTTGTAAAAGTTCCAAGTCATATCTTTGTTCCTTACATTCTTTGTAAAAAAGTTTATAAGGCATTAATATTGCTGCAGCAGTATAATTAAGTAGAGCAACTTTTGATAATTTTCTAGATTCTTCTGAAGGAAATTTGAAAGTATCTAAATATCCATCAAGAATATTATTCGCATCTAAATGGGCAATTTGTGCAGCTAGATGAAGTTTTTTTGTAGCTAATGTCAAATAATCCGATAAAAGAAAAGTTTTTTTAATTGGGTCAAATTTTTTCGTAAAAGGTTTTTTTTCATCTGGAATTAAAGATTTAACTTCAATTTTGTGTTTTTTTAATAAATATTCACATAAGGGCAAGTAACTTGTTCGATTATTGTTTTGTATTTCAGAAAATATTACATTTGCAAATTCTTCTAATTTGGGAAAGTAATTTTCATTTTCTTGTATAAAGTCTGAAACAACTTCTCCAGGAAAAGAATTTTTCTGATTATCAATAAATTTGCCCGATATATTTTCTACTTTACTAACAATGTCTTGATTTTTTTTCTTATAATTATCTCCAAGTTTGACCAAGGCTTTGGCAATTAAAGGATTTGTATTAACAATTTCCTTAATATCAAAATTTGTAATGTCTAAATCTTCAAATAAATTATCTCCCAATACATCCATTAAATTTTGATACAGATTTGTATCTGTCTTTTTGGAAATATCTGACATTTCAATTCCAAGCTCACTCGATAATTTAAGTAAAAGATCTACGTTTATTTTGCGCTTACCACTTTCAATTAAGTTTAGATAACTTGGAGAAATAGACAATTTTCTAGCCATATCAGCTTGTGAAATGCTAAGCTTTCTCCTTTTGCTTTTAATTTTGTGGCCAATTTGTAGGTCTATTTGTGACATATTTACAAAATTTACATATAGTAAATAATTTATTTACAAATATTTACTAATTTATTAGAAAAATCAATAAAAATATTGCATATGTGATTTTTTGTAAATATAGTAAATGCATGAATGACTTGATAGATCCAGAAAAGAACGCAGAGAAAAATCGGCTAAATAGCCAGTTTTCTGAAAAAACAGTGTTTGTAAGAGAAGATGACCAAGATTGGGGTAGCGCTGGGATGAATGACATTCAAAAAGATCTAGAGTAAAAACACCAGAATTAGAAGGAAAAATGAAATCTTCAAACGTCTCTTTTGAGATCAAAAGATTTGCTGGAATAAAAAGAGATTATTCAAAAGATGATGTCGAAAAACTCAAGGGTACATTTAGAATTGAATACACGCTATGCAAATCACAATCTGAAAAACTTTGGAATTTATTAAACACCGAACCATATGTTAATACATTAGGTGCGTTATCAGGCAATCAAGCAGTACAGCATGCAAAAGCAGGTTTAAAAGCTATTTATTTAAGTGGTTGGCAAGTAGCAGCAGATGCAAATAGTGCAGGAGAAATGTATCCAGATCAAAGTTTGTATCCTTACGACAGTGCACCCAAGTTAGTGGAAGCTATGAATAATGCTTTGATTAGAGCAGATCAAATTCAACATATGGAAACTACAGAAAGAAAAACGGATGCTAAGGATAGAGTAGATTACAAAATGCCTATTATAGCTGATGGAGAAGCTGGATTTGGTGGTCCTTTAAACGTATTTGAATTAACAAAAAAATTTATAAAAGCTGGAGCAGCTGGAGTACACTTCGAAGATCAATTAGCTTCAGAAAAAAAATGTGGTCATATGGGAGGCAAGGTATTAGTTCCTACACAAACCATGATTAGAAATCTTAAATCTGCAAGACTTGCAGCAGATGTAATGGAAGTTCCATTAATTATTTTAGCAAGAACTGATGCAAACGCAGCAAAACTAATTACTAACGATATTGATGAAAACGATAAACCATTTCTAACAGGAAAAAGATCTCCAGAAGGATTCCATTACGTAAATGCGGGTTTAGACCAAGCTATTTCTAGAGGTTTAGCTTATGCTCCATATAGTGATTTAATTTGGTGCGAAACCGCAAAACCAAATTTAGAAGAAGCGAAAAGTTTTGCTACAGCTATTCATAATAAATTTCCTGGTAAACTGCTAGCTTATAATTGTTCACCTTCATTTAACTGGAAAAAAAATTTATCAGACAAAGAAATTGAAATTTTTCAAAAAGAAATTGGTAAAATGGGATATAAATTCCAATTTATAACTTTAGCAGGATTTCATGCACAAAATTATGCTATTTTTGATTTGGCAAAAAAATATAAACAATATGGAATGGCAGCTTATTCAAGATTGCAACAACAGGAATTTGATAGTGAAAAAGAAGGTTATACTGCTACCAAACATCAAAGAGAAGTTGGAACATCATACTTCGATGCTGTATCAAAAACTATTTCTTCTGGCGAAAGTTCTACTACAGCAATGAAAGATTCTACAGAAACTGATCAGTTTTAATTAAAATCTAAATCCTTTATTTGCAATATTAAAGAAAATATCTTTTGCAAAGTTGCTCTTGTTTAAAATCTTCAATATATCATTTCTCAATTTTTTGTAAGAGAAAGAATTTTTTATAAAATCTATACCAATAGAAAAAGCGAAATTTCTTGGTTTAATCTCACTGGAAAATTCGGACAAAATATCAGAACTTCCAATATCTAAACCTAGATTTATTTTTTGAGTAAATATTTTCTCTAGAGATGCTAAATCCCTAAGCGTCATATTAAAACCTTGACCAACAAAAGGGTGGAGCATATGTAAAGCATCCCCAAATAAAAGAATTCTATCCAAATAATATTTATTTCTAATTAAAAAATTTAAGTTTTTATATTCTAGATTAGTTGTGAACTTTACGTTTTTTAAATAATTTTTTGCATAAAGTATTATTCTCTTTTTAAGAAACACATCATTCTTTTTTAACATATCATGTTTAACCGACCAAACTATAGAGGTTTTAGTATTTGAAATGGGAAGTAATGCAAATATTGCATTCTTTAAAAAAATTTGTCTTACAATATTATTTTTGGATGAACTGTGATTTAAAATTGCGGTGACGGCTGATTCTTTGTAGGAGTTTTCTATCATTTCATTATTAAAAATACTTT
>CACLKR010000027.1 GCA_902607625.1 uncultured Pelagibacteraceae bacterium | reverse complement strand
TTGAGATCTCCAATCCAAAACCGACTTCGAAGCTATACCAGTAGCATCATCTATTGTTTCTGCTAATGAAACACCATCTACTAGATCCATGTAACTAACAATACCGCTTTTCTCGGCAATAACAGGCAAAGTATATGGATCCCATTCGCAAATTTTTTTACCTTTTTTAACATCTTCACCGGTATCACAAAAAAGCTTAGCTCCATAAGGAACTTTATATACTGCAAGTTGACGTTCACTTTCGTCTTCAATATATACCTGAGTATTTCTACCCATTATAATTTTATTCTTTGCAGAATCTTCTATAATGTTTCTGTTTGCAATTCTAATTTTACCAGATGCATGAGCAACCACTTGTGATTCTTCTTTAATTTGAGCCGTACCACCTACGTGAAATGTTCTCATTGTTAATTGAGTTCCGGGTTCACCAATAGATTGGGCTGCTATCATTCCAATTGCCTCTCCTTCAGCAACTATTTTTCCACGTGACAAATCTCTTCCGTATGACATAGCACAAACACCTTTTTTTGAACCACAAGTTATTACGGAATACACTTTTACTGATTTGACACCAGCAGCATCAATTTTTTCACAAATTTCTTCATCAATCATTTCTTTTTTATTTAATATTACCTCTCCAGTAATTGGGTGTCTTATGTCTTCAAATGCTACTCTTCCTAATATTCTTTCTGACAAACTTACAATTATGTTGCCTCCTTCTATAATTTCAGACATTGTTAAGCAGTCTTTTGTCTTACAATCACACTTAGTTTTGGTAATTGATATATCCTGAGCAACATCACAAAGTCTCCTAGTCAAATAACCAGAATTGGCAGTTTTAAGCGCAGTATCAGCCAAACCTTTTCTCGCTCCATGGGTAGAATTAAAATATTCCAAAGCAGTTAATCCCTCTTTAAAATTAGCTGTAATTGGTGTTTCTATAATCTCACCAGATGGTTTTGCAATTAAACCTCTCATACCTGCTAATTGTTTCATTTGTGCTGCAGACCCTCTTGCACCAGAATTTGCCATCATAAAAACTGAATTTGTTTCTATTCTATCATTTGGCATTGTTTTAGTTGCTGAAGAAATTTCTTTCATCATTTCATTGGCTACTAAATCAGTGCACTTAGACCATACATCAACTACTTTGTTATATTTTTCTCCTCTTGTTATTAAGCCTTCGGAATATTGAGTTTCATAATTTTCGATTTGTTTTTTAGCGTCGCTAACAAGTCTTCCTTTGGTTTTTGGAATAATTAAATCATCTTTTCCAAATGAGATCGCAGCTTTAAAAGCATGTTTAAAACCCAAAGATTTCAATTTGTCGCAAAGGATAACAGTTTCTTTCTGTCCACAATAGCGATAAACTGTATCTATAAGTTCTGAGACCTGTTTTTTAGATAAAATTTTGTCTATGAAAGAGAATTTAATTTTTTGATGTTTTGGTAAAACGCTTGATAAAATAAATCTTCCTGCTGTACTTCGATATCTTTCAAAAATTTTATTACCTTCATTATCTACCGTTTCATATCTACAAATTATATCCGAGTGTAAACTAATACTTCCAGATTCTAGAGCCTGCTCAACTTCTGTAATATTTGTAAAATACCCTCTAGGCTTCTCTTTAATATTTTTTTCACTTGATTGTGATAAATAATATAATCCTAAAACCATATCCTGGCTTGGAACAATAATAGGTTTTCCATTAGATGGGCTTAATATATTGTTTGTAGACATCATTAGCACTCGAGCTTCTAATTGTGCTTCTAAACTTAAAGGAATATGAACTGCCATCTGGTCACCATCAAAATCAGCGTTAAATGCAGAACATACTAAAGGATGTAGTTCTATTGCACTCCCTTCAATTAGTTTAGCTTCGAAAGCCTGAACGCCTAATCTATGTAACGTTGGGGCTCTATTTAGAATAACCGGATGTTCTCTTATTATATTTTCTAGGGCATCCCAAACTTCAGGTTTTTCTTTTTCTACCATTTTTTTTGCTTGCTTGATTGTTGTAGCTAAACCGAGTTTGTCTAATCTCGCGTATAGGAATGGTTTAAAAAGTTCAACTGCCATTTTTTTTGGAAGCCCACACTGATGAAGTTTTAATTCTGGACCAGCAACAATTACGGATCTTCCTGAATAATCAACTCTTTTTCCTAATAAATTTTGCCTAAATCTTCCTTGTTTTCCTTTTAACATTTCGGCTAATGATTTCAGAGGTCTTTTTCCTGTACCAGTAATTACTCTGCCTCTTCTTCCGTTATCAAATAGTGCATCAACTGACTCTTGCAACATTCTTTTTTCATTTCTCACAATTATATCTGGAGCTTTTAAATCAATTAATCTTTTTAACCTATTATTTCTATTAATTACTCTTCGATATAAATCGTTTAAATCAGATGTAGCAAATCTTCCCCCATCCAAGGGTACTAAAGGTCTGAGTTCTGGAGGAATAACTGGAACACTTGTTAAAATCATCCATTCAGGCTTATTCCCTGAATCAATAAAAGATTCTATCAATTTTAATCTTTTTATTGCTCTTTCTTCTGCAACTTTCGATTTAACTTCTTTTAATAGCGCTCTTAATTTATCTTTTTCAGCCTTAAGATCTAACTTTAATAATATTTCTCTTATCGCCTCAGCTCCTATGCCAGCTTCGAAAGAATCTTCTCCATATTGTTCTTGGGCCGCAATATATTCATCTTCAGAAAGAAGCTGATTTTTCGTAAGCTTAGTAAGACCTGGTTCTATAACTAAAAAACTCTCAAAATATAAAACTTTTTCGACATCTTTAAGTTTCATATCAATTGCTGCAGAAATTCTGCTTGGTAGTGATTTTAAAAACCAAATATGAGCAACTGGGGCCGCCAATTCTATATGTCCCATTCTATCTCTTCTTACATTTGATTTAGTAACCTCAACACCACATTTTTCACATATTATTCCCCTAAATTTCATCCTTTTATATTTTCCACATAGACATTCATAATCTTTTGTAGGACCAAAAATCCTTGCACAAAAAAGTCCATCTTTTTCTGGTTTAAAAGTTCTATAATTTATCGTTTCTGGTTTTTTGATTTCACCAAATGACCAGGATTTTATTTTTTCTGGACTGGCTAAAGTAATTTTTATTTTATCAAATTTTTCTCCAGTGACTTCTGTTTTAAATAATTTAGTTATACTTTTTTTCATAAAAATTTAATTTAAATCTATATCTAATCCTAATGATTTAATTTCATTGACTAAGACATTGAAAGATTCAGGAATTCCTGACTCAAATTTATCATCTCCTTTAACTATGGTTTCGTAAACTTTTGTTCGTCCAGCAACATCATCAGATTTTACAGTTAGCATTTCTTGTAGTGTATATGCTGCTCCATATGCTTCTAATGCCCAAACCTCCATCTCGCCAAACCTTTGTCCACCTAGCTGAGCTCTTCCTCCAAGAGGTTGTTGTGTCACTAAGCTGTAAGGTCCCGTAGATCTGGCATGTATTTTATCTTCTACTAAATGATGAAGCTTTAACATATAAATAATTCCTACAGTAACTTTTCTATCAAATTTTTCTCCAGTACGCCCGTCCCACAAATTTGTTTGTCCTGATGATGGTAGTTCAGCCAATTTCAATAATTCAGTCACATCATCAACCGACGCTCCATCAAAAACTGGTGTAGATATAGGAACCCCTAATGACAAATTTTTTGTTAGTTCGTCAAATTCTTTTCCCTCTAAAAGTTTAATTTTTTCCTCATATATATTTTTGTCATAAACTTTTTTAAGAATTTCATGGATCAAATTGTTTCTCTTTTTTAAATCACTATATTTTTTAATTATCTGATTAATTTTTTCACCTAATTCGGCACAAGCCCAGCCTAAATGAGTTTCTAAAATTTGACCGACATTCATTCTACTCGGCACACCTAATGGGTTAAGAACTACATCTACAGGTTTACCATTTTCCATATATGGCATGTCTTCTATGGGTACAATTTTGCTAATAACTCCTTTGTTTCCATGTCTGCCTGCCATTTTATCTCCAGGTTTTAAACTTCTTTTAACAGCAACAAAAACCTTTACCATTTTTAGTACATTTGGTAACAGATCGTCTCCTTGTTGAATTTTTTCAACTTTATCTTCAAATCTATCTTTAATGTCCATTTTCACATTTGTGTACTGGTCTTTAAGTGTTTTAAGGTCTGTGTTGGCTTTTTCATCTGTAAAAAGTAACTTCCAAATATCATTTACACTTACGCTTTTTAAATCTTCTATTGTTAGATTGTTTTGAGTTTTAATTTTT
>CACLKR010000026.1 GCA_902607625.1 uncultured Pelagibacteraceae bacterium | reverse complement strand
GTTGAGAAGATAATTTGGCGACTAAGATTAGAAATTTCGATACTATCTTTATCAACTATTCCAATTTTACCTATGCCCAGTGCTGCTAAATAAATTGCGATGGGCGAACCAAGTCCACCAGCGCCTACAATTAAGACACTGGCTTTCAAGAGTTTTTTTTGCCCAACGACACCAATTTTTTTTAAAATTATTTGTCTTGAATATCTATCTATTTGTTTTTTTGTAAATTTCATTTAAATTTTTTATTTACCCGTTGATCCAAAACCCCCTTTGCCTCTTATTGTTTTTGGAAGTTTTTTAACTTCTTTAAACTTGCCTTTAGCTACTGGGCATAATATCATTTGTGCTATTCTGTCGCCTGATTTTACTACGAATAATTTTTTGCTCAAATTGATTAAAATAATTTTTATTTCACCTCTATAATCTGCATCGACAGTACCCGGTGTATTTAAAACAGAAATGCTTTTTTTTGCTGCTAAGCCCGATCTTGGTCTTATTTGTATTTCATAATTTTTAGGAATTGCGACGGCAATGCCAGTAGGGATCATTGCCGTTTTACCGGGATTAATAGTTATTTTATTTTTAATATATGCCACAAGATCCATTCCCGAAGATCCAGAAGTTTTATAGGCTGGAAGTTTGATATTTTTATCAAACCTTTTAACTAATATTCTTACCATGTATATTATTGGATAAAATTATTAATTATTTTTTTAGCTATTTTATTTGCTATATAAGATTTTAGGTTTTTTTCAATTTTTTCAACTTTATTACCATCAATTATTGAGACAGCATTATATTCGGAATTAAATCCAATTTCTGGGCTCGAAACATCGTTTGCTATAATCCAATCACAATATTTTCTATTTTTTTTCTCTTTAGCAAATTTTATAATATCGTTTGTTTCTGCAGCAAAACCAACTACTAATTTTGGCCTTTGTAAATTATTTTTTGATAAAAATTCTAAGATATCTATGTTCCTTTTAAAATTTATATTTAAGTTATCTTTTTTTATTTTTTTTGTTTCATATTTTTCAGGTTTAAAATCAGTTATGGCAGCTGTACATACGGCTATATCTACAGGCAAAGCCTTTTTTGTTTCTGCGTACATTTGATCTGCAGATTCTACTCTTATGATATTTACATTTTCAGGTTTTTTTAATGCGGATGGTCCTGATATTAATGTTGTTTTAACGCCAAATTTTGCGAGTGAATTAGCAATTTCATAACCTTGTTTGCCACTTGAGTTATTCGTAATAAATCTAACAGGATCTATGTATTCTTTTGTTGGTCCTGCAGTAACTAACGCCTTTAAATTTTTATTTTTAACAATATTTCGATCAGAAAAATAATTTTTTATAAATTCGTATATTTGATCTGGCGACGACATTTTGCCTTCACCATATTCTCCACACGCCATTTCACCAGTCGAAGGTCCAACAGACAAATATCCAAAATCCAGCAATTTATCGATATTACTTTGAGTTGATTTGTGAAGCCACATTCTAACATTCATTGCGGGCGCTAATATTATTTGTTTGTTTGATGCCAATATGAGTGTAGAAGCTAAGTCATCAGCTTTTCCAGAGGCGAGCTTTGCAATCGAGTTTGCAGTAACCGGTGCAAATAAAATTATATCACACCATCTTGATAATGATATGTGGTCCATTTCTGCTTCGTTATCGCTGTCAAAAATATCTTGATAGACTTTATTTTGAGATAATGATGTAACTGATAAGGGAGTAACAAATTTTTTTCCAGATTCTGTTAGAACAACCTTTATTTCGCACTCTTTTTTTTTTAATAAACGAATTAAATCAAGAGATTTGTACGCAGCAATTCCTCCACCTATAATTAAAATAATTTTTTTCTTATTAAGTATTTTGTCCATTTTTTCTTTAACTCGCTTATTTGAATACTATGAGAACAAAAATTACAAGCACTAAAACTCCTCCTAATATCTTGTTACGCATTAATTTTAGCTTTAATTTTTCTTCTCTTAAACTTCTATAAGCTAATGTGTTTGGATTAAATTTACCTTCTGCTATTAAAGTCATAACATCATTTGCTTTGTCCATAATAATAGGTAAATCCGGCAATCTTTTAAGCACTTCAGAGGCCTCATTTACAAATTCATTTGCTTTATTAATTGGATCTTTAACTTCCTTTAACCAGTTCTCTAATATTGGACTTGATATATTCCATATATTAGTATCAGGATCAAGTTTTCTAGCAACACCTTCAACAACAACCATAGTTTTTTGTAAAAGCAATAATTGTATTTGAGTTTGCATATTAAATTTTTCTGTGATTTCAAAAAGTTGACTTAATAGCCTACCACCAGATATGTTTTTTACAGATTGTCCAAAAATTGGTTCTCCTATGGAACGCAAAGCTTGTGCAAAATCATCTTTTGAAACATTTTTTGAAACTAATCCTGCCAAAAAATGTACTTCGGCTACCTTTTTATAGTCTCGTTTAATAAATCCATAAAGTATCTCAGCTAAATACTTTCTATTATTTTTATCGAGTCTACCCATTATTCCAAAATCAACCGGCACAATGTTGCCATTCTTTGTAACAAATAAATTTCCTTGATGCATATCTGCGTGGAAAAAGCCGTCTCTAACTGCGTGTCTTAAAAAATGCTGAATAATATCTTTTGCGAGTTTTTTTATATCAATATTTAATGATTTTAAATTTTCAACTTCCCTTATTGAAATTCCATTTACTTTTTCTAAACAAAGAACCTTTTTACTGGTTTGATTCCAATAAATTTTTGGAACCTTAAATCCAACATCAAGTTTAGTATTTTCATAAAGTTCGTTGGCTGCTGCAGCTTCAAATCTAAGATCCATTTCAACATTTGTGATTTCACGTAGTAGCTGCACAACTTCAACTAATTTTAATCTCTTAGTTTTTTTAATAATACTTTCAACTATGTAAGCCAAAAGCATTAAGGCATCTAATTCATCATTAAATATTTTTTCTATGTTTGGTCTTAAAATTTTAATAGCAACTTCTTTTTTTTTAGTAGAATCATTAATTGTTGCAAAGTGCACTTGCGCAATAGAAGCAGCTGCTATTGAATCTGAAAAATTTATAATCTTATCAAAATTTTCTTTTCCAAGTTCTTTTCTTAATATATTTTTTGCTTCTTCCAATCGAAAGGGAGGTAGTTTGTCTTGAAGTTTTTCTAATTCTTTTGCAATATCTTCGCCAATTATATCTGGTCTGGTTGCTAAAAATTGTCCTAGTTTAATAAAGGTAGTTCCCATTCCTTGTAATGCATTGCATAGTTTTATTCCTGGAGATAAATTGTCGTTGATTTTTTTTTCTTCTAAATTAAAGCCAATTATAAAAAAAAGTAGTTTGATTCCAACAGGAGGATTATAAATTTCGTAAATAGATGAGATTGCTCCAGAAGTGGATAGTTTCCTTCCAATTTTAAAAAGCATAAATAATTTCCTAAACATTTCTTATATTTTCCAACCTGAATGCATAGCTACGATTCCACCACTTAAGTTTCTATGAGATAAGTTTACAAAGTTGTGTTTTTTTAGTAAATTTAATAGTTCCTTTTGTGAATGAAATTTTTCTATACTGTTAATTAAATATTTATATGGTTCTGATTTACCTACTACAATTTTTCCAATTTTTGGTATTGATTTTGAATAAATTTGATAAAATCTATTTAAAACTTTATTTTCAACCTTTGAAAATTCCAAACACAAAAATCTTCCACCTGGTTTTAAAACCCGAAAAGCTTCTTTAAGAGCACTATTAACATTGTTTATGTTTCTTATACCAAAACTTATTGTATAATAATCAAACTCATCGTTTTTAAATGGTAGTTTTTCTGCACTGTTGCAGTGCCATTTTATATTAGTTGTGTCATTTAATTTTTTTTTACTTATTTTAAGCATATCCTTATTTTCATCTACGCAACAAACATTGCTTTCATAATCAACTTTATCTAAAAATAATTTAGCTATATCTCCAGTTCCGGAGGCAACATCTATTAATCTAGTATTTACCTGAGGATTTAACCAATTAATGAATGTTTTTTTCCATAATCTATGAATACCTAGTGACATTAAGTCATTCATGAGGTCATATTTATCAAAAACTTCTTCGAAGACTTTAGTAACGACCCTGCTTTTATTTGTACGATAGATTCGCATTTAATTTAAATAGATCATATGTGAACTTTTTTCACAATATATTGGTGTTGACCGACATAAGGCAAAAAGATATATATTCAGCACTTTATGCCAAACACTAAGTCAGCAATAAGACGCGTAAGACGAGTTCAGCGACAAACCTTAGTCAATAGAAAAAGAAAAAGTAAATATAAATCTACGATCAAGCAAATGTTGATATATCTTAATT
>CACLKR010000025.1 GCA_902607625.1 uncultured Pelagibacteraceae bacterium | reverse complement strand
TAAGAGCCTCAATTGCCTGTAGCAAGTTTTTAGGTAATTGCCTAATTTCTAGCTTTTTAAATTCTGTATCTGTCATTTGATATAAATCTTGATCAGTTGGTTTACCTGGGTCTATTTTACTTTTTATTCCCTCAGTTGCAGCCGAAAGCGTCATAGCAAGACCAAGATAAACATTCATCATCATGTCAGCTGCTCTATTTTCAATACAATATCTATTTTGAGGTAAACGAAATTGTGCTGAACGATTATTATGACCATAAGTAATATTTGTAGGAGCCCAAGTTACCGTACCTCCCTCAAATCCACCTACTCTTGGAACCAATCCATTGTAAGAATTTACAGTTGAGCATGTAATGGAAGTTAAAGCTTCCGAGTATTTCATAAGGCCACCTACTGCATACTTTGATTCTTTGGACCATGATTTTCCATCGGTAAAAATATTTTTTCCCGGTTTGTTAACATCTTCCATAGAAAAATTTATATGTGCGCCCGAACGCCAATCACCTATCGTGGGTTTTGGCATAAATGTAATGAACATATTATGTTTCTTGGCAATTTCTTTTAGGAGGATACGAAGAAAAACTAATCTGTCGGCCATTTCGAGAAGATTTGTATAATGAAAATCTAATTCAAATTGAGAGTAAGCTCCTTCAGCTACGACATCATGTAAATTCCAACCCAGATTTTCAAGAATATCTATTAATTCTTTAAAAAAATGCATTGAGTCTAATGAATGTTCTACATCATAACCAAAAGCTTGTCGTCTTGGTCTTATTCCTTTAATAGGATCGCTATCAATAGCCTTAATAGGCTTTCCATCTTCATCGTATTTCATTGCAATAAATTCTGGTTCAATACCTGCCATCCCTTTATATCCTGCATCCTGAGCTTTTTGCATCGCACGTTTTAGTGCTTGTCTTGGACAAACATTGTAAGGTTTTCCTTCCCAAAAAAAATCAGCAAAAATTATAGCTATAGATTTGTCCCAAGGGCAAATATAAACACAATCTAAATCTGGTAACATGATCTGGTCTGAGTCTGCTGGAGTAAGTTCTGGTACGAAAGAAATAGAATGGGCAGCAAATTGAGGACCTTTACCTAAACATAAAAGTTCAAAATCACTCATAGGAACCGGTTTAGTTTTTGGTATTCCATGAAGATCTATCCAGCTTGATAATACGTATTTTACGCCAGCACCTTTTAACTTTTTATGGACCTCGGGTATCTTTTTTCTATTACGTTCAATTGCTTCTTCAAATGATTCATAATAAATTTTTTTATTTTTGCTCATAATTATTTATCTACTTTTGGCATATCTTCAGGATCAATTCCTGGAACAAAAGTTATGCCTGCTTTTTGCTTCCAATCATGCGGATAAGCTGCATAAAATATCACGCACTTTTCATCGCATTCATAGGCTATATGATTATCTTTTGGAATATATAGAACATCTCCTGGGTTACAAATATAGGACTGACCATCACAAGTCAGACGAAAAGTTCCTTCCATACAATATATAATCTCATCACATGTTAAATCCCAGGGTACAGAAACTTTATTTAAGAAATTTAACCCCCCGCACATAGTGTTGCTAACTTTGCTAGTTACAAATGGTTTGATATAACTTTTTCCCGGTTCTAGTGTGTGAAGCCTATTTTCGATATCTTTAAACTTATATAATTGCGGTTTTTTTGACATTATTGTTTCCTTTCTGTTTTATACTTTTACTGGTTCATTTAATTCTACTTTGTAACCGTCTGGATCTTCACAAAAAGCAATCACTCTAGTTCCGTGTTTCATTGGGCCGGGTGCTCGAGTAATTTTTACTCCTAGTTTAGAAAGATCGTCACAAGCTTTATAAACATCTCGAGTTTCTATACATACGTGACCCCAACCATTGCCTTTATCGTAATTTTCTTTTTGATCCCAATTATAAGTAAGTTCTAGACAAGGAGATTCTGTTTCAAGACCATAACCTATAAATGCATTAGTAAATCTGCCATCTGGGTAATCTGTTTTTCTTAAAATTTTCATTCCTAAGGTTTTACAATAAAAATTGAAAGAAGCTTCTAAGTCTCTAACTCTAATCATTGTATGCGCTAACCTATAACCATCTCTATTTGCTTCTTCGGACATTTTTTTTTCCTTTCATGGTTGAATTTATTATAAGTTTTTGAAATGCTTGAACACTTGTTTCCCAGTGCGGGGATAAAAGTCCACCTTTTATAGAAGCGGGAGATGATCGTCCTTCTTGTAATCTTTCACATATTTCGTGATCTTCTTTGTGAACGCTCCACCAAATTTTTTTTTGTAACTCAATTTCTTGCTCTGACATATTTTGTCCTTCAGCAGTATAAATTATTCTTTTTTGAGTAGTCAATCCAGGACTTATAGGGACATTCAAATAAACACCAATTTGATTAGGAAAATAAGTTCCAATAATGAAATTAGGAAATAAAGATAAATAACGTGAGCTAACAGACAAAGCATTGCTATCTTTATTCTCATCTTTTATATCTACACCACTACCCAAACATATGCCGTCTACAATTGTGTAATGGTCTTTGAGAGGTTGCTTGGTTGTTGTTTTGTGAACAAACTGAACATGATAAGGTTCAATAAAATTTTCTATAAGAAATTTCCAATTTGAATGAATTTTTCCAAAATCTAATGTAGCTACTTTTTTTATTTTTTTAAGATTAACATCCTTAAATTTTTTTATAAGAGGTTTTGCATATTCTTCGAATTTTTTTGCTTTACCACTTAAATTAATGAAAATCCAATCATACCAAATATGAATACGTATTGGCTTAAGTCCATGATCTGATTTGTTAAATCCTTTGGGTGTATGTTGGTTGGTGCCACCAAAATGGGGTGAGGCTTTTAATTTTCCATCTAGATCGTATGACCATGAATGATAGGGGCATTGAATAATTTTTCCAACATTTTTTTTTTCATTAACTAATTTAAGACATCGATGACTGCAAACATTGTGGAATGCAGTAATTTCATCCTTATTATTTTTGATAAGTAGTATCGGTTTACCAGTGATTGAAATTGGAATTACATCACCAGGTTTTAAAAATTCATGAACGAATCCAACGAATAGCCACCCGTTAGCTAAAACAGTATTACATTCAATTTCCCAGAACTGCTGAGTGGTATAATATTTTGCAGGAAGGCCATGTATAGATTTTCTGCTTCTGGTCATTTTATATTCTGTTAAAAATTGTTTCAAATCTAATTGCGATTTTTACATTAATCAATAATAATCAAGGTAATGAAAAATTTTAGAGGATATAAACAATCAAAATTACCAAAAAGTGATGAGACAATATCACAAACTGATCCTGGTACCTCTTGTGGAGAATATCTTCGTCGTTATTGGCATCCAGTTGCTCTTACTTCAGAAGTAAGCACTACCCCATTACAAATACGTATCCTTGGTGAAGATTTAGTTATTTTTAAAACAACTGAAAACAAAATTGGATTAGTTCATAAAAATTGTCCTCATAGAAGAGCATCACTGGTTTATGGTAAGTGTGAAAAAAAAGGTATTCGATGCTGTTATCATGGATGGTTGTTTGCAACAGATGGTGAAATTCTTGAAACCCCTGGTGAAGATTCTAATTCAAAACAAGCTGCTAAATTAAAAGAAACATTTAAACTTGGAGCTTATCCAGTTATTGAATTTAATGGGTTAGTATTTGCATACTTGGGGCCTCCGGAAAATGCTCCTGAATTTCCTCACTACGATGCATTTGATGTACCGGAAATAACAAGAAGGCCTTATCGTATCGAGTATAATTGTAATTGGATTCAAGTACTTGATGCAATTATGGATCCTGTTCATACCTCATTTTTACATGGACAAAATTCAGGAATACAATTTTCTAAAGGTTTTGCAGAAGTTGGGGAACTAGAATTTTTTGAAAGAGGAGCTCAGTATCTTGGATGCAATACTCGTCGTGTTGATGATCATGTTTGGATCAGAGTGAATGAATTAATATTACCTAATTTTACTCAAGCTGGGTCTGCTTTCGCCGCAGATGGAACTAGGACTCGGTATTTTGGTCGCAGTTCTTTTACTCGTTGGGTGGTTCCTGTTGATGACAATCATTGCGTAGCTTTGGCATGGGGCAATTTCGGTGAAAGAGGTGATCCAATAGAATATAACACTAAAGAAGGATGTGAAAAAATTGAGGCTGGTGAAATTATGGATCGACCTTGGAAAGAGAAACAAAAAAGACCTGGAGATGCAGAGGCCGTCGAGGGAATGGGCTCTATCACTGCTCACAAAGGTGAGCATTTAATGCCTACTGATTATGGAATTATGATTTACAGACGTCGTATTAGAAAATTAATTAAAAGTTTAAAAGAAGGTAAAGAGCCTCCGCAACCTCAAAATAAAAAAGGAGCTATAATCAGAACTAACGGACAAGATACGGTTCTGAGAATACCCAAAAGAAATATTGAAGATCGTAAGTTTATCAAATCAATTGGCTCTGCTGTCATGAAGTTACAATTTGATGCAGAAAAAATGCCCATCAAAGATCGTGACAATAGTATTATAAATCAATTAAAAAATATGGAAAAAAGTGGTGCAATTTGACAGATAATAAAAAAATTAGAATTCATGTTAAAAATAATCATTGGGCGCCAGGATCATTTCCTACTGATGCAGAGGGTGAAAAAGTCTTCACGATAACCAATTCTCATTTTGAAAAAGCTTTTATGAAATTTCCTAAAATTAAAAAAAAAGTAGAAATTTTTATTGATTGGGATGAAGATAATTTTAATTCATCAATGTCTTCCTCAGATATTTTGATCGCCTGGAATTTTCCAACTTCAAATTTAAAAAAAATTTCTCCCAATTTAAAATGGATTCATTGTATTTCCGCAGGCATTGAACACTTGCTTCCTTTAAATTGGATGTTTGGGGAATTAATTTTAACTAACAATAGCGGAGTGCATTCAAAAAAAGCTGGTGAGTATGGATTGATGAGCGTCTTAATGCTCCAAAATCATTTACCTAAAATCATGACAAATCAAAAAAATAAAAAATTTGTATCTCTATTTAGTAATCCAATTGCAGGAAAAACAGTTGTGGTGGTTGGAACAGGTGCTCTTGGTGGATCAATGATAAAACTTCTTGCTCCTCTTGGTGCTAAAATTATTGGAGTAAACAAAAAAGGTGGTAATGTCGAAGGATGTTTAAAAGTAGTAACCACAGATAAAATTGATAGTGTGTTACCAGAAGCAGATTTTCTCTATTTAGCTCTTCCAGAAACTCCAGAAACAAAAAACCTCATTAATCGTAAACGGTTAGATCTTCTTAGATCTTCTTGTGGAATAGTTAATATAGGCAGACAGTCATCAATAGATTATGATGTATTATGTGAAAAGCTAAACAAAAATGAATTGTCTGGAGCTATACTTGATGTCTTTACCCCTGAGCCTATTGGGTCTAACTCTAAACTTTGGGACACACCTAATCTTGTGATTACTCCACATGTTTCTGCTGATGATGGAGAAAGTTATGTAAGATTAACTCTTGAATTATTTATTAAAAATTTAGAATTATTTATTGCTAATAAACCATTAGTAAACCAAATTGATAAAAAACTTGGTTATTAATTAGCAAATTTGCTGCAAAATTAGGGATAATTTAAATTAATAAAAGCTTTTCATTGCTCTCTAATTTTAATAGGCTTTCTCGATTGAGAGGGATTAATGGCTAGATCACGTAGAAAATCTGGAGGGGGCGGTAGTCCAAACAAAAAACTACCACTGAAACAATCTATACCTTTAGGTATCCAGCATGTACTTGCCATGTTTGCAGGTAACATTACTGTCCCAATAATTGTTGCGGGTGTTTTTGGTTCAACAACTGCAGAAAAGATTTTTTTAATTCAAATGGCTTTGTTTGCTGCGGGTGTAGCAACAATCATACAAACTGTAGGTATTGGAAAAGTTGGATCAAGACTTCCAATTATTCAAGGAACAAGTTTTGCTTTTATTCCAATAATGTTACCTTTTAAAGCTTTTGGTCTTGGAGCGATATTCACC
>CACLKR010000024.1 GCA_902607625.1 uncultured Pelagibacteraceae bacterium | reverse complement strand
ACGAGTGCTTGTGCGGAAACATTTATCAATATAAAAAAATCATGTCAGAATTCTATGTAGGTATGATAAATCATATGTTATTATTAAGAATTCTAAGTAATAAAATTCAACGTTTGCTTAAAATTAAAGAACAAGAAAATAAATTAAATCATCTTGATGATCTCATCAATAATTCTAAACCACAAATTTTTTGGCAGGAAAAACCATTGGTAAAAAAACAATTAACAATATGGGGTTTAGATGATTTAAAAAAAATAATTGAAGAAATTAATAATACAGAACTTTTGTGTAAGAAAAATCCTCAAATATCTAATGCTATATTCTTTAATTTTTTTTCAGAAATTTGTAAAAAGGCTAGTATTGGTTCTTAATTGTATTAATTAATTTATCCAATTGCTCCAAATCTTTATACTCAAAAGAAATGCTTCCTGAATTATTTTTTTTATTATTAATAGAAACAATTAATCCAGTTTTATCTTCCAAATCTTTTTGCAATTCTAGGATATTTGAATCTTTTTTGGACACTAATTTAAATTTTTTGTTTCTAAATTGTCTTGCTAAAACTTCTGCCTGTCGAACTGAAAGTTTTTTTTGTATAATTATTTTTGCAATATCGAGTGAATTATTTAATCCTATTAAAGATCTCGCATGTCCCGCAGATAAATTTCCTTCTTGAACCAATAAAATAACTTTTTCCGGAAGAGCTAATAATCTTAGAGAATTTGCTATATAACTTCTGCTTTTACCTATAAATCTGGATAATTTTTCTTGATTATAGCCAAAATCATCAATTAATTTTTGGTATGCTTTGGCTTCCTCAATTGAATTTAAATCCTGTCTTTGTACATTTTCAACAATAGCAAACTCTAAAGATTTAACATCATCTACATCAAGAATAACAACTGGAATTTCATGTAGTCCAGCATTTTGAGATGCTAACCATCTTCGTTCTCCTGCTATAATTTCGTACTTTCCTTCAAGCAATTTATCATGACGGACAACAATTGGTTGGATAATACCTTGCTCTTTTATTGAATTAGTTAATTCGTCTAAACTTTCCTTGCTAAAATACTTTCTAGGTTGCAGTTTGTTTCTTATTAAATCTTTAATCGAAACTTTGTTTTTTTCTATTTTTTTTTCTGTATCACCCAACAGAGATGATAAGCCTCTTCCTAAGCCTTTTTTTAAGCGACTTTCCATAATTATGCGGCACTTTCCATTATATTTTCTTGTTTTAAAAATTCATCAGCAAAACTAGAATAAGACCTGCTGCCTGCACATAATTTATCATAAATCAGGATTGGAATTCCATGAGAGGGAGCTTCTGAAAGTCTTACATTTCTAGGAATTACTGTTTTATAAACTTTTTCTTTAAAAAATTTTCTTGCTTCAGTATCCACTTCAGTTGAAAGTTTATTTCTTTTATCAAACATTGTTAATAGAACTCCTCTTATTTCTAACTTTGGATTTAATTTAAATTTAACTCTATCAATTGTTTTTGTTAATTGACTTAGACCTTCTAATGCGAAAAATTCTGCTTGAAGTGGCACAATTAGCGAATTTGCAACAACTAGCGACATAACAGTAAGCAAACTTAATGATGGCGGACAATCGATTAAAATGTAAGAAAAATTATTTTGAGAGCTGTTAATAAAATTTTCAATTTTATCTTTTAATAAAAAAGCTCTTCTGTTTTCGTTAGCAGTTTCAACCTCTAAACCTGACAAATCTACATTTGACGAAACTATTTTTAAATTATCGATTTTTGTATCTCTAATAGTTTCTTCAAAATTAGAGCTGCCATTTAATACATCGTATACAGTTTTAGTGTTATCGTTACTTGATAGACCAAATCCTGTTGTAGCATTACCTTGTGGATCTAAATCAATGACCAAAATTTTTTTTCCATGAAAAGAAAGTGCTGTGGCTAGGTTAATTACAGTAGTAGTTTTCCCTACTCCACCTTTTTGATTTATTACAGAAATAATTTGAGTATTTTTCAATTTATTTTTTTTAAATTATTAATTTCAATTATTATCGAATCGTTGCTAGTTATGCTCACCCTTTGCTTATACTTAATATCCCAACTTTTTGAAGCTTGAAGTAGTTCCTTATTTCCTGTTTTTCCTAGAAAAATAAAAACTTTTTTCCATTTTTTAACCTTATTGTGTATAAGTTGAAGAATTATTTTTAATGGTTTAAAGGCTCTGGTCACAAAAACATCTCCAGAAAATATGGCAGGCTCTTTAAATATATTTTGATTGAGTACTTCGACATCTAGACAAAGTTCTTTGATTACATCTTTTAAAAATTTTGTTTTTTTTGAGCTTTTTTCTATTAATTTTATTTTCAAAGGTATTTTTCTATCTTTACAAACAATTGCTAATACCAAACCAGGAAAACCTGCTCCAGAACCCAAGTCTATCAAGGATATATCATTTTCATCAACAAAATCAATGACTTGCACGCTATCTAAAAAATGCCTAGTCCATATTTGATTAATTGTCGAGTTTCCAATTAAATTTAAGCTTTTATTTGCCCTTAATAGCAAATTTTCGTATTTTTTTAAACTTGTGATTGTTTCACGTGAAACTTGAGTAAATCTACTGAAGGTATCTATTTGGATAGTTTTATCCATCTATGCTATTTTAAGCTTTTTTGATCCTTTTTTCACGTGTGAAAGCAAAATATATACCGCTGCTGGTGTAATTCCATCTATTCTAAGTGCCTGCCCTAAAGTTTTAGGCCTAATAAGCTTAAATTTGCTCTTAACCTCATTAGAAAGGCCACTTAATTTAGTATAATCAATATTCTCAGGTATGATTAAATTTTCATCTTTTCGAAATGCAATAATATCAGCTTCCTGCTTTTCTAAGTAGCCCGAATAATGAGCACCTATTTCGATTTGTTCCTCTTCGTCTCTTGATGCCTTTGGTATTTTATTCCAAATTAATCTTAGCTTCTTAAACGTCACTCCCTCTCTAGATAAAATTTCAAAGGCTGATCTTTTAACTCCATCTTTCGCAATTTTAATACTAAATTTTCCAGCTTCATTAGGTGATATTTTAAGGCTGCTTAAAATATTGCTTAACTCATTGATTTTATTTACTTTTTTAGTAAATATTTCGGTTCTTTGAGCTTGAACCAAGCCAATATTAATTCCAATTTGAGTTAATCTTGTATCAGCGTTGTCTGCTCTTAAACTTAATCTGTACTCAGCTCGAGATGTAAACATACGATAAGGTTCAGCAACACCTTTTGTAACTAAGTCATCTATCATAACTCCGATGTAAGCTTGAGCACGATCTAAAATTAATGGTTCTTGTTCTTTGATTACTAACGCAGCATTAATTCCTGCCATAAGTCCTTGGGCCGCTGCTTCTTCATAACCTGTTGTGCCATTAATTTGACCTGCAAGGTAAAGTGATTTAATTTTTTTTGTTTCTAAAGTGGAATTAAGCTCTCGAGGGTCAACATAATCGTACTCAATAGCATATCCAGGTCTTATTATACGAGTTCTCTCTAAACCATTGATTTTACTCAACATTTCAGCCTGTACGTCGGCTGGCAGAGAGGTAGAAATACCATTTGGATAAACACTTTTATCATTTAACCCTTCTGGTTCCAAAAAAATTTGGTGTCTTGTCTTGTCAGAAAACTTTACAATTTTATCTTCAATGGACGGACAGTATCTTGGTCCAACACCCTTAATGCTCCCTGAATACATTGCGCTTTTTATTAAATTCTTTTTTATAATCTCATGAACTTTTTTATTTGTATAAGTTAAACTGCAAGCAATTTGTTTGTTATAAGTTTTTTTTGTAAGAAAAGAAAAATATTTTGGATCAGTATCTGCATCTTGTTTTTCTAAATTTTCATAATTAATTGTCGATCCATCTAGTCGTGGTGGAGTTCCAGTTTTTAATCTTCCTAATTTAATTTTAAATTTCTCTAACTGTTCACTTAATCCCGTAGATGGTTTTTCGTTGTGCCGACCTGCTGGAGTTTTTTCATCACCGATATGAATTATACCGTTTAGGAAAGTTCCTGTTGTTAAAATCATTTTTTTGCAATTTATTTTTTTTCCCGACTTTGAATGGAACCCAACAACCTGATTTTTGTCGAAAATAAACTCTACGACAGGGTCTGAAAAAACCTTTAAATTACAATAACTTAAGAGAGTTTCTTGCATATATTTCTTGTATAAAGCTCGATCTGACTGTGTTCTAGGTCCTCGCACAGCAGGACCTCGACTTCTATTTAATAATCTGAATTGAATTCCTGATTTATCAGCTACTACACCCATAACTCCATCTAGGGCATCAATCTCTTTAACAAGATGTCCTTTACCCAATCCACCAATAGCCGGGTTGCAAGACATCTCACCTATAGTTTCTATTTTATGAGTGAACAAAGCAGTGTTAACTCCCATTCGAGCTGAGGCAGCTGCAGCTTCACATCCTGCGTGACCTCCACCTATCACTATGACATCAAATGACAAATCATTTTTCATAGACAGAATTTACAGATGATCTATGAATTTACAAGCTGATTACTAGCTTATTTACCAATGCAAAAATCGTTGAAAATACTCCCTAATAGTTCTTCAACATGGACTTTCCCAACAATCATACCTAGATGCCTTGTGGCTAATCTTAAATCTTCAGCAGCTTTATCAAAGTCTTGCGTAGAATTTTTTTTTTTAAATTTCTCTAAATGTTGAACACAATTTATCAAATTTTGTCTATGTCGTTCTCTGGTAATTAAAATATCTTCAGAAGTTGAAAATTTGCTTTTTAATTTACTTTTTATTTTTGTAATTAATTTATTTAAATTTAAATCTTTTTTTATGGATATCAAAACATGTTCATATTTTTTAAACTTATTATTTAACTTTGCTTTTAATAAGTCTGATTTATTTACTACTAAAATAGCATTTTTTGTTAATAAACTTTTCAAAACACCTGTAAAATCAACGTTTTTAGCTGAAACGATAATCAGTTTTAAATCAGCATCTTCAGCCCTATTTAAAGCGATTTTAATTCCTTTTTTTTCAATTTCATTCTTTGAGTTTCTTATTCCAGCTGTGTCAGAAATAATTACAGGATAGCCGTCTAAATTAAGATGCGTTTCAATTACATCTCTTGTAGTCCCAGCAATCTCAGAAACAATAGCCACATCACGTTTTGAAAGATAATTCAATAAGCTTGATTTACCAGAATTAGATGGTCCTACAATTGCAATCTTAAAGCCTTCTCTAATTCTTTCTCCAACTTTTTGATCGTTTAAAGTTTTTTTAATTTCTTTGATTATATTGTTTGATTTTTTTTGTATTTCACTAATAATATTTTTAGGTAAATCTTCATCTGGAAAATCGATTTTTGCTTCCACATGTGATAAAATTTTTAAAAGCTTTTCCCTCCAGGAGTTAAATTTATCAGATGATTTTCCACTCATGATTTTAAGAGCTTGTTTTCTTTGTATTTCTGTCTCTGATGAAATTAGATCAGCTATGCTTTCTGCCTTTAATAAGTTTATCTTTTCATTTTGAAATGCTCTCTTTGTAAACTCACCTGGTTCAGCTAAACGACAATTTTTTATTTTTGAAATAGAGGCATGCATTGCGTTAATCACAGCTCTGCTACCATGAACATGAAATTCTGCTAAATCTTCACCTGTGTAACTATTTGGAGCTGGAAACCATATAATTACTCCTTCATCAATCAACTCTTTTGTTCCAATTTTATTGAATTTTGTAAGAGTTGCCACTCTCGGAGATGGTAATTTATCTCCTGTAATTTTTTTTATTACATCTGCCGTATTTTTCCCAGAAACTCTTATTACGGCTATCCCAGCAATTCCTGGTCCAGACGATAAAGCGTAGATTGTCATTTTTCAATTAAACCATGAATAATTTTTGCTATATTTATCTAAAAATTTTTTATATGGCAAATACTTATCTATTGAATGTTTATAAATCGGCTTTCTAATTTGTATGTTACTTGCTGTTTTCGAAACAAGATCTTTTCTTTTATAAAATTCCAAACAATTTTTATCCCAAGGTAATTCACAATATTTCATTAATTTTTTGGATTCTTTTTCTGGATTATTAATTAATTTTTCAAATTCCAATTGATATAAAATATTAGGATAGGTTTTATTATATTTTTCTATAATTTTTAAATAATTATCAAAATATTTAAAAATATTATCTAAGTCGTGAGTCCAAGCTAATGTAGTCAAGTTATTTTGGAAAATTGATACAATCGAAGATAGGTTATCTCTTTTACAATTAATTATTTTAGCATTTGGGTAAATTTCCTTGATTAACTCCAAATAAAAGAAATTATCCAAAGATTTATCTGTGAAAATATAATCGTATTTTTTCATAAGCAATCCTTTTTCCTTATAAACATTGAATAGTTTCTCCCTGATGTCTGCGAGGCTTCCTAAGTTAAGTGATTGCCTTTCTAAAATTTTTGTAGGGATAAAATTGCCCATAACTCCAGTCTCTTCACCAACGGGAATAAATCTTTTACCGGATCCAATAATTCTCTCTACTAAAGTAGAGCCACATCTTGGGACCCCAATTATAAAAATAGGTTTTATTTCAATATTATTTTTTTCGTTTGACTTATCAATTTTTCCACTTTTAATTATTTCATGCACATCATCAAAA
>CACLKR010000023.1 GCA_902607625.1 uncultured Pelagibacteraceae bacterium | reverse complement strand
TAATACATCTTTGTCTGTAGCATTACTTGTTCCGACCAAATTCAATAAAACTGAAAACGGTATAATTGATTTCTCTTTAGGGGGATTTCCATTATGAACGTGCCAAGCCGGATTAAGAAGTTTTTGTTTATCACCTTGTTCGTTAAATTTATCAATGCATGTCAAATACTCATCGACAGCCTTTGGAACAACATCAGCATAAAGTTTTTTTGCTCTCTTTGGATTTTGATACATATACAAAGATAAACTTTCTGGGGAAGCGTATTTTAACCATTTTTCAATGGTTATTCCATTTCCTTTAGACTTAGAAATTTTTTCACCCTTTTCGTCCAAAAACATTTCATATGCAAAGCCATTGGGACTTTTTTTTCCAAGGGTTTGACAAATTTTGCTAGAAAGAATTGCGCTTTCAATCAAATCTTTTCCGTACATTTCGTAATCAACATCAAAAGCATACCATCTCATTGCCCAATCTACTTTCCATTGTAATTTGCATTTTCCATTTGTAACCTCTGTTTCTATTTTTTTATCTCCTTTTTGATAAATAATTTTCCCTTCTTTTTTTTTAACTTCAATAACTGAAACTTCTAAGACTTGTCCAGTTTCAGGACATACAGGTAAAAAAGGGCTATAAGTTTTTTGCCTTTCTTTACCCAATGTAGGAAGAACAATCTCTTTTATCTGCTCATATTTTTCCAAAACTAAAAGTAACTCTGTATTAAATAATCCTTTTTTATATGTATCGGTTGAACTTTTAAAAGTATAATTAAATTTAAATTTATTTAAAAAATTTTTTAACATCTCATTATTGTGTTCGCCAAAGCTTTTATATTTCTTGAAAGGGTCAGGAACGCTGGTAAGTGGTTTATGTAAATTTTTTTCTAAAATTTCCTTATTTGGAACATTGTCGGGTACCTTCCTCAAACCATCCATGTCATCAGAAAAAGTTATAATTTCGGTCGGAATATCAATAATTTGTTTAATAGCATTTACCATCATTGTAGTTCTTGCTACCTCTGCAAAAGTTCCAATATGTGGTAAACCACTGGGACCATAACCCGTTTGTAGAGTAATTTTTCCTTTTTTTTCGTAAATTTTCTGTCTTTCTTTTACCAATTTTCTTGCCTCAACAAATGGCCAAGAGCTGGTTGCTTGAATTACTGATTTATCAATCACGATATAAAAGATTTATTAAATTTCACAAGTAAAATACAGATATAATAAGGTCTTATTATGTTGAATTTCAAATATTTTTAAATAACCTCCGACTTCAAAAATGAATAATAACAAAACCGTTTTTTTTGCAACTGGTATGCTTCTAATAATATTAGGGGCATTCATGCTTATACCATTTTTTGTACAATTTATATATGATGAGAAAAATAACACTTTTCTATCAGCTGCGTCTGTAACGGCGTTTATTGGAATACTTCTTGTCCTTACAAATCTAGAAGAAAACAGAAAACTTAATTTACAACAAGCTTTTCTTCTAACAACTTTATCATGGCTAAGTATTGCTATTTTTGGATGCTTACCTTTTTTATTATCTAATCTTGATTTATCGTTCGTTGATGCTTTTTTTGAAAGTATGTCTGGAATAACAACAACTGGGTCAACGATTATTACTAACCTAGATGATGCTCCAAAAAGTATACTTATCTGGAGAGCTATTTTGCAATGGCTCGGTGGCATAGGTGTAATCGTAATGGCAATTACTATACTTCCTCTATTAAATGTTGGAGGTATGCAATTATTTAGAATGGAAAGTTCTGACACCACTGAAAAAATTTTACCCAAAACACGTGAGGTTACTTTAATAATTTCAATAATTTATCTTATCTTAACTTTTGTCTGTAGTATTGCTTATTGGATCGTTGGAATGAATATATTTGATAGCATTGCTCACTCTATGACAACAATTGCAACAGGAGGTTTTTCTACCCATAGCACTTCGATTGGATATTTTCAAAATCCTAATATTGAAATTATTTCAATAATTTTTATTATCCTAGGAAGCATACCTTTCATTGCTTATTTAAAATTTGTAAAAGGCGATAAAAAAATATTTTTTGAAGATGCCCAAATTAGAGGTTTGATCTATATTTTGATTGCTTCTGTTCTATTAATGTTTTTGTATTTAATGCTGAATAATAAAGAATATAGTTTTTTAGAAAATCTGAGAACATCCACATTTAACGTTGTTTCTGTTCTGTCTGGCACAGGATACGTCACGGCCGATTTTAGTTCATGGGGAAAATTTCCATTAATATTTTTTCTTTTTTTAATGTTTATTGGAGGTTGTGCTGGATCTACTACCTGTGGTATTAAAATTTTTAGATTTCAAATACTTGTTCGTTTTATAATAAATCAAATCAAAAAGTTAGTTTATCCGCACGGTGTGTTTTCAATAAAATATAATAATGAAAAAGTTAGTAATACATTTATATATTCGATAATGACCTTTATTTTTCTTTATTTTTTCATTTTTTTTATTTTAGCAGCGCTCTTGTCTATTAATGGTTTAGATTTTGTTACAGCAATATCAGGAGCTGCTTCAGCAATATCAAATGTAGGTCCAGGCTTGGGTGATATAATCGGTCCTAATGGTAATTTTAGCGATTTGCCTAATTTTTCTAAATTAAGTTTGAGTTTAGGAATGCTTCTTGGTAGGCTTGAACTGTTTGCTGTGTTAGTTTTGTTTTTTCCATCTTTTTGGAAAAATTGAAACCCTTTTTGGTGTGTAATGGAGATAGTTAAAAAACAAACATTATCAGAAACATTCTCTATTTATTTAGATAGACGAATGCTTAGGATTCTTTTATTGGGAATTATAAGTGGATTTCCATGGGTTCTTATTGGAAGCAGCTTAAGTCTTTGGTTAAAAGAAGACGGCCTAAGTCGTAGTACCATCGGTTGGGCTGGATTAATATTTGGTGTTTATGCAATCAATTACCTTTGGGCACCAATAATTGATAGAATTCGTATTCCATGGTTAACCAATAAAATTGGTCACCGTCGTGGTTGGATTGTTACCATGCAATTCATTATTTTGGTTAGCTTGGTTTGTTGGAGCGTAGTAGATCCAACTGCAAATCTTGCATTAGTAATTACAATTGGTTTAATTATAGCTATTGCTTCAGCAACTCAAGACATCACTGTGGATGCTTTAAGAATTGAACAAATTGGAGAAAATGAAGGAACATCAATGCAGGCGGGCGCAGCCATGGCTGTCGTTGGTTGGTGGACCGGATATAAATTAGGGGGAGTGATAGCACTGAATACGGCAGAATATTTTCAGAATGCAGGGCTTGAAAACTATTGGCAAGTTACTTTTCTAATACTTGGTGTTGTAGTAATTGCTTGCAACATTGGTTTAATGTTCGTGCATGAATCACAACCTACTGAAAGACAAATGGCCCAAAGACAAACTGACCAGATGATCGAAAATAAATTAGGATCCACTGGAGTTTTTGCTAAAACAGCAGCATGGATTAGTGGAACAATTGCTGGCCCCATCATAAGTTTCTTTAAACGTAACGGTTTTAAAATTGCTTTAGGTATTCTCGGATTTGTATTTCTTTTTAAAATTGGAGAGGCTTTCCTTGGACGTATGTCCATTGTCTTTTACAAAGAGATGGGATTTTCTAAAGGGGATATTGCGCTTTATTCTAAAGGTATAGGTTGGATTACCACAGTCATATTTACACTCTTAGGAGGTCTGTTTGCAATACGTTCTGGAGTAGTAAAAGCAATGTTTATCTCAGGAATATTAATGGCAGCTACAAATCTTTTGTTTGCAGCTCTTGCTTGGTCTGGAAAATCTGAGTTACTCTTTGCAGCAGCTGTTCTGTTAGATGATATTGCAGCAGCATTTGCTACTGTTGCTTTTGTTGCTTTCATATCACTTTTGGTTGATAGGACGTATACAGCAACTCAATATGCATTGCTTGCTTCAATAGGTACTCTTGGTCGAACAACATTAGCAGCCTCCTCTGGAGAATTGGTTGATTGGTTAAATGGTGATTGGGGTATATTTTTTGTAATCACTACAGTTATGGTAATACCTTCTTTAATTCTTCTGTGGTTTATTCGCAATAAACTCAAAATACAGTGAGATGCAATTTATCTGTCATAAACGTATATAATAAAAAAAATACAAAATCTAAAGTTGTTACCCAGCTTTTATATGGTGATACATTCAAGAAAATAAAAAAAAATGGATCTTGGATTAAAATTAAAAATGATTCTGATAACTATAAAGGTTTTATAAAAAAAAACTTTTTTTCCACTAAGCAAAAAAATACGCACAAAGTCTATAATTTGTCCGCAAAACTATATTCCAAACCAAATACTATAATTAAAAAAAAACTTAGTTTTGGATCTAAAATTAGAGTTTCACAAAAAAAAAATAATTTCTACAAATTTGATAATTTGTGGATTAAAAAAAAAGATTTAAAAAAAATAAACTATAAAACTAAAGACGTATTTAAAAATATCAAAAAATTTATTAATACAAAATATAAATGGGGAGGAAAGCATTACAGTGGAATTGATTGTTCAGCTCTTATACAATTATTTATCAATTTTAATAACAAATTTTGTCCCAGAGATACAAAAGATCAAATTAAGTATTTTAAAAAAAAAATTGAACTAAACAAGATCAGAAAAAACGATCTAATTTTTTGGAAAGGTCACGTGGCCGTTGCCATCTCGAGGCTCAATCTAATTCATGCCTACGGGCCAGAGAAAAAAACGTTGATCATGCCTATCAAAAAAACTATTGATAGAATTTACAAAACCGCAAATTTAAAAGTAGTCGCTATAAGACGAATTGACTAACTACTTATTCATATACCAGATTACAACTACTGCTGCTGCTACCCATACCATATTTACCTCCTTTTAATTAAGTGAACGAATCATCTTTAACAGTATAGGAAAATATTGCAAAAGAAAATCAACTGTTAGTTTAAAATTAAACATCTTATGGTAGAATTGTTATACATGAAAAAACTTCTTATTATTTTCTTCTTAGGTTTATTGTTTTGCAACACAGGTTTTTCCGAATCTTATTATTTTAAAGGGTGCAAGATAAGTAATGCGATAACAGGGAATTACATAATTAACCTTAAAAAAAATGTAATTGAGGTAGAATTAATAGCGATAGATGGAAAAGTTCAAAACTTTTATGATGAAATAAAATCAATTGGGAAAAATAAAATTACTAGTCAAAAAATAAAAAGTGTAAAAGGTGAAAATCTTTATTATCAATATTTTTTAAATTCTAAATCCAGATCCGTAATTAAACATCAATATAAAAGAGAAACAGGGCTTGATATTGATTTGTTTAACTTGTCTGTAAGAAGAGAGAGTTATTGTGCTGACATTAAAGCAGATTGGAGCAAGCTTAAAATCGACAAAGCCAAAATTAGCAAAGAACAAAAAGAAATTTTAAAAGCACAAGAAAAAATAAAAGAAGAGCAAAGTTCTTTAGCCGATTGCCAAGGAAGTGACTACAAGCAATGGACAAATTGTAAAGGCTCATACAAAACGGAAACTAAACATAAATATAGTGGGCTTTTTAGAGATGGAAAAATTATAAAAGGAATCTCAATATATCCTGGTGGTTCAAAATATGTTGGAGAATTTAAAAATGATGAACCTCACGGATACGGAACTTTCGTTTGGACTAATGGCGATAAATATTATGGACAATGGAAAGATGGTAAAAGTTATGGTGATGGAACAAAAATATGGAAAAACGGAAGAAAATATTTAGGAAAATTTAAAAACGATAAATTGCATGGTAAAGGAACTTTGTTTTATGCTGACGGTAAAAAATATACAGGTGAATTTTTAAATGGAAAACGACACGGTGAAGGAACGTTTACTTACTCAGACGGAACAGCATACATAGGTAAATTTATTGCTGGAAAAGAACAAGGTCTGGGTGAATGTATTAGTAAAGATGGTTCATCCATTCCATGTATAAGCAAATCAGATACTCAGACTAAAAAATATGTAGGAAAAGACACACGTAATATTTCAATTGTCGCCAAAAAATGGGTTAGGATTAGTCAATATGAGACTAATACGAAAAAAGGAAAAAAAATTATGGATAAGCTAAAAGCGGATTTTGAGGCAAAAGCTTCTGAACTTTGTCCGGAAAAAAGTGCTTACAATGTATTAGAAAAAAAATTAAACGTGTTAGAAATTGATGAAACTCCAGCATATGGTTTAGAAACTAAACTAAAAATAGGCATTAATGGTGTCATAGAATGCTTATAGATTGTAACCATTATGGGTTGTATATGACCATAAGGGTATTTATCTATTAATAAAAGGTATAGAATTAGTGTTCATTGTAAGGAGAGGGGAAACAATGAAAAAAAAATACAAAAACACGACTAAGAAAAGAAAAAAAAGAAAAATCAAAGCTAATAGCAGAAGAAATAGTCGTAATTCTGTGAATTTACAGAAAATCGTAAGTTTTAAATTTCAAGCACTGAATAAGGCTTATGAAAATTTTAAGGAAAAACGTAAAAAGGAAAAGACAAAACAAGAAAAAATTAATCATACTTTTAAGGAAAATTTAGAGAAAATAGAACAAGAAAAATTAATACAACTTGATGAAGTTACTAAATTAAAAGAAAAAAGGATAGCAGAAGAACAACAAGAAAAAGAAAAACTAGATCAACTTCATAGAGAAAAAATAGTAAAAGAAAAACAAAAAAGAATCGAAGAGCAAAATTTAAGAAAATTAAAAGCAGAAGAAGATAAAAAATTACAAGAAGAAGAATTGGCTAAACTAAAAGAAGAGCAAAGAATACTGAAAGAAAAAGAAGAGAAAAACCTAAAACAGGAAAAGGAAAGAAGATTAAAAGCGGAAGAAAAAAG
>CACLKR010000022.1 GCA_902607625.1 uncultured Pelagibacteraceae bacterium | reverse complement strand
ATTGGTCATTTCAATTTTTACCAGATAATCATTTTTTTTTCCAAATTTTTTAACAGTAACATCTCCTAGTTCCATTTTTAATAAAGATTGTCTTATGTCAGCAATTTCAATATTAACATTTTCTGTTCTAACTTCAATTAAAGTGCCTCCTTTAAAATCAACGCCTAAATTTAATCCTTTAATTAATAACACTACAATCGATAAACAAATTAATATAACTGAAAGAATGTTCATTTTTTTATAAAATTGTGAAAATTGAATATCTCTAGCTATTTTAAACATCATAATACAATTTGTTTATCTTTATTTTTCATTGCATAAAAGGATGAAAGATGTCGTGCAAAGAAATAAGCAGAAAATAGCGTAGTTAAAATACCTATTCCTAATGTAACCGCAAATCCTTTTACTGGACCAGACCCCAAGAAAAAAAGTATTACAGCTGATATTAAAGTTGTTATATTTGCATCTATCACCGCAGATTGCGCTCTTTTATATCCCATATCAAACGCGTGAATGGTAGATTTTTCAATTTTCATTTCTTCTTTTATTCTTTCAAAAATTAAAACATTAGCATCTACAGCCATACCTACCGTCAAAATGATTCCTGCAATACCAGGTAAAGTTAATGTAGCTTCCAATATTGTTAGAATACCAAGCAAAAGTATAAGATTAATAATTAAAGAAAGGTCTGCTATTATTCCTAATAGTCTGTACTTATATAACATGTAAAATATAACCAACAAAAAACCTATCATTAAAGATATTGCACCTGCTTTAATTGAATCTTCTCCAAGATCTGGGCCAACTGTTCTTTCTTCTACAATTGTTAAAGGTGCTGGCAAAGCTCCTGATCTTAACAATAATGCTAAATCCGTTGCTGTCTGAAAAGTAAAATCACCTGAAATTTGTCCATTGCCTCCTAGTATAGGTTCTCTTATAGAAGGAGCGCTAATAATCTTATTGTCTAAAATTATTGCCAATCTTTTCCCAACATTATCTGTGGTTGCTCTGCCAAATTTTTTTGCACCCACTCTGTCAAAACTAAAACTTACGATTGCTTGATTAGTTTGATTATCAAATACAGGTTTCGCATTAATCAAATTATCTCCGCTCACAATAACTCTTTTACTAACACTTAATTGATCATCACTGTTCTCAAAAAATAAAAGTTCAGAACCGAAAGTACTTTCAGTTTGAGAAACAAATCTGAAACTTAAATTCGCCGTTTTACCTAAAAGTTTTTTGATCCTGTTGGGGTTTTCCAAACCAGGTAGTTCGATCAATATTCTGTCATTTCCTCTCCTTAATATAGTGGGTTCTTTAGTACCCACCTCATCTATTCTTCTTCTAACTATCTCTAAAGATTGATTCAAAGTAGTTTTTTTTATCTCAATTATTCCAAATTTTGAATATTCAATTTTAACCTCATTATCGATAATAGAATAAGTCATTTCATATGATCTGTATTGATTGTAATAAATATTGATTAAATTGTCTTTTTTTAAAAAAAATTCTTCAAACTTTTCTATATCATTTTTACCAATAAAAAAATTGATTGATTGATTTGTAATTTTTAAATCTTGATATTGAATTTTATTTTTTTTTAAATATTTTTTAAAATTAAGGAGCTTTTGTTGTAATTTTTGTTTCAATACAGGTTCAGAATCAACTTCTAACAACATGTATGACCCTCCCTGAAGGTCTAAACCTAAATTAACTTTTTTAGATAAAATAAAATTTTGATCGTTTTCAATTAAATTCAAAAAGGCACATAATGATAAAAAAAATATTACCGAATATATGACGAAAATTTTAGTTTTAGAAAAATATAACACAAAATATAATTATTTTTTTGTATTAGTATCGCTTAATAAATTTTGTACTGTAGATTTAATAACTGTTACTGTGACACCTTCCGAAATTAATAAATCAACCTTATCATCTTCGTGAACTTTTTCAATTTTTCCAACAATTCCACCTGATGTAATAACTTCATCGCCTCTTTTTAGAGACATGACCATGGCTTTGTGTTCTTTCACTTTTTTTTGTTGGGGTCTTATCAAAAAAAAGTAGAAAATAACAAAAATAAGTATTAATGGAACGAATTGTGCAAAACCTGAACCCGACATATTTACTCCTAATTTTGTAATATGATTATACTAAATAAAAAAAATAAACAATAATAATTATCCAATGCGCTTTTGATTGTGCATATAAGGTCTAAGAGCTTCGGGAATAACAATGCTTCCATCTTTTTGTTGATAATTTTCCATAACTGCAATTAATGTTCTACCTACAGCTAAACCAGACCCGTTTAAAGTAGCTAAAAAATCTGTTTCATTTTTATCATTCTTATATCTCGCCTTTATCCTTCTCGCCTGAAATTGACCACAAGTAGAACAGCTGGAAATTTCTCTATATTTATTTTCCGAAGGTATCCAGACTTCTAAATCGTATGTTTTTTCAGCACTAAAACCCATATCTCCTGTTGACAATAAAATTACTCTATAGTGAAGGTTAAGTCTTTTTAAAATTTCTTGTGCACAATTTGTCATTCTTTCTAACTCTTCAAGAGATTTATTTGGTTCCACTATACTAACAAGTTCAACTTTATAGAACTGATGTTGTCTAATCATACCTTTAGTATCTTTGCCATAACTACCAGCTTCTTTTCTAAAACATGCAGTAGAAGCAACTAATCGAAGAGGTAATTCTTCTTTTTTTAAGAATGTCTCTCTGGCTACATTTGTTAAAATCACTTCAGCAGTAGGTATCAAAAATTTTCTAGAATTTTCATCATCCAATTTAATTTCAAATTGATCACTTTCAAATTTTGGCAATTGGCCTGTTCCAAACATAGCATTTTGATTTACAATTAATGGTGGTGAAATTTCATTGTATCCAAATTCTTTAGTATGAACATCAAGCATAAAATTAGAAATTGCTCTTTCAAGTAAAGCTAGGTGATTTTTTAAAAATACAAATCTAGCGCCGGAAGTCTTTGAAGCTATGTCAAAATCCATTTGATTTAATTTTTTACCTATTTGGTCATGAGAAAGTGGCTTAAAATCAAATTTTGGAATTTCTCCGATTTTATCAATCTCTTTATTCTTAGTTTCGTTTACACCTACTGGAACATCCTCTAAAGCAAGATTTGGTAAAGTGCTCAACAATGATTCAATCTCATTCTTAATCTTTATTTGTTCTTTATTTAACTTGTCAATTTCTAAAGATGCTTCTTTTGATCTTTTAAATTGACTCTTATCTTTATTTTTTGAAATGATTTTTTTTTCCTGTTCGAGTTTTTCTTTTTCTTGAATTAATATTCTATTTTTTTGGTCCAGATCCAATAAAAATTTTATATCAATTTTTGCATTTCTTTCAGATAGTTTTTTTGTAAAAAAATCAGAATTTTTTCTAATTAATTTTATATCATGCATTATTCTTTTTCTTTTCTATTAATTTGACTGATAATATAGATAATTCATAAAGAATTAACAAAGGTATTCCTAAACCAATTTGTGTAATTGGATCAGGCGGCGTTAATATTGCTGCAACTGCAAAAATTATTACAATTACATATTTTCTTCTTTTTATTAAATATTGAGAATCAATAAAACCCACTCTTGCTAATAAACTTAATAAAACTGGTAATTGAAAACTAATCCCAAAAGCAAAAATAAGTCTCATTATTAAAGATAAATACTCATTTACCTTTGCCTCTAATTGAATTGGTAGATTAGTAAATTGAGCTGAAGTTTCAAATGATAAAAAAAACTTGATGGCAAGTGGCATAATCAAATAATAGACCAACATACCTCCTAATAAGAATAAAGTTGGGGTCGCTACAAGATAAGGTAATAAAGCTTTTTTCTCATTTTTATACAAACCTGGTGCTACAAATTTCCAGATCTGAGTTAAGATTATAGGACTTGCTAAAAACATTGCTGCGAAAAAAGCAACTTTTAAATATGTAATAAATGTTTCATGTAAAGCAGTAAAAATCATTCTTCTACTAACATCATCGTTTTTTACAGCTTCTGCATACGGAGCTACCAAAAAACTATAGATATTCTCAGCAAAAAAATAACAAATAATAAAAAAGATAAATAGATAAATAATAGATTTTACAAGTCTTGATCTTAATTCCGTGAGATGTTCAACAAAACTTGATTGCTTAGTTTTTTTATCATTCATCTTTTTTTTTATCTTTTTTATTAATAAAGTCTTTTTCAAAAGAAATTTCGTCTTCAACAGTATTTTCCATATCAGTTAAGTCTTTTTGTACTTCGGTAAAATAATTCTTGAATGTGCCCACCCATCTTCCAATCTTTTTAAGCATAATTGGAAAATCTTTAGGGCCGATAATTAATATGGCCATTACCACTACAATTAGTATTTCAAACCATCCAATTTGTGGCATTTTAAATTATTTTTTATCTGGATTTGAATCTTCGCTAGAACTATCTTGTGATGAAGAGGTATCGGACTGATCTGGTGCGGGATCCTTCATTCCCTTTTTAAAACTCTTAATTCCTTTTGCTAAATCTCCCATTAAATCAGATATCTTGCCTCTACCGAAAAGTAGAACAACTAAGACAACTACGATCGCAATTTGCCAAAAACCAATACTCATGTCTAAATTATATACAATTTTTTAAATTTATTAAAGAGATCATTTATTCTTCATCAGATTTAAGAGATTGGCCCAACATATCATCTATATTTGAATAAATATTCTCTTTTTTTTCATTTAATTGTTCCTTGTAAAATTTACCGGTACCAAAAATTGAAGTGTTCACATTTGCGTTATCAATTAATCCTGCGGATGCAAGTTCCTCTATATTTGGTAGATCTGATAGTTTTTGAAGGTTAAAATGACTTAAGAAATCATCTGTAGTAACGTATTGTATAGGTTTGCCAGGAATATCTTTTCTACCAGAAGGTCTAACCCAGTTCAATTCTAATAATATTTCTAATGTACCAGTAGCAAATGATACCCCACGAATTTCTTCTATTTCTGATCTAGTAACAGGTTGGTGATAGACAATTATTGCAAGAGTTTCTATTGCAGCTTTTGAAAGTTTTTTTTTGGCAAATGCTTGTATATTCATAAATTTAGCAAGATTTGAAGCTGTTCTAAATGACCATCTTTTTGCAATACATACAAGATTTATCCCTCGATTTTTATATTGTTTTTCTAATGAGCTTAAAATTTTAGAAATATCAGTTTTTGTTTTAATTTTTTCTTGGATGCTTTCAATGTCGAGGGGTTCTTCAGCGGCAAACAAAATTGCCTCGACTTGCCTTTCCAATTGAGTAATATTGCTAGGAAATTTTAATATTTTTAAATCGTTTTTTTTACTCATTTTTTTCTTTAATTAACAATTTACCAAAAGTTTTCTTTTGTAATATAGTAATTAATCCCTCCCTAGCAAGCTCAAGTGCGGCTGCAAAAAGTCCCGCTATACCTGATTTTTTAAGATTATTAGTTTTTTTGAATTTTACTGGAATTAGTCCAAATAAATCTTTCCAATCATTTAGTTTATTTAAACTGATCTTTATTATATCTATACCTTGTTCAGTGGTACAAACAGGAAGTTTTGGTATATTTATTGATAAAAAATTTTTTCTCATCACGTGATTAGAATAGGATTTTAATAATTCGAATAATGAAACAGAATATTTAGACTTATATGAAGATCTAATACCACCGGTCATACCTCTCATATAAACATCTACACCTAATCTTTTCTTCTTTAATAATTGATCGGATAGTAATCTTATTAACTCTAATTTCTTTAATTGCAATTTCAGTTTTTCAGCAACTTCACTAGCCTTAAAATCATCTTGATCGTCTTCGGGTAACAAAAGTTTTGATTTCAAATAAGCTAACCATGTCGCCATAAGTAGATATTCCGCGGCCAAATCTAAATTAACTTTTTTTGTGGTATTAATAAATTCTATAAACTGATCAGCTAGTTGTGATATAGAGATGTCCTCTAAATTAACTTTTTGTGATTTTGCTAAATCCAACAAAACATCTAGAGGTCCAGAATAGTTGTCAATTTTTATTCTTAATGATTCATTCGCAACATATTCCATAAAATTTACTCTACCCTAAAAATTTATTAAAATGCGATGTTTTTTTTTGAGTAAATTTATCAATTTTGGGTATAACTTTTGCTAATTTTTTCATTTCTTTGAAGTTGCCGTTACAATGAAGTACCAAATTGCAGCCACTTTGTAGAGCCCTGATTGCATTTTCCTCCAAACTATACTTTTTTAATGAACGCATAGATATATCGTCTGAAATTAATAGTCCTTTGAATTTTATGTGATTTCTTATGACTTCATTAATAACAATTTTAGAATGAGTCGCGACATTATTTGGATCGTATTTTGAGTAAATCACATGGGCTGTCATGGCAAAAGGAGATTTGCATGCTTTAAAGGGTTTAAAATCTTCATTAATAAGTTTCTTTCTAGAGACATTTATTGTCGGTGTTTCATAATGACTGTCATGCTTAGAAAGTCCATGACCTGGAATATGTTTTATAACAGTTGCTATTTTATTTTCTTTGAAAAAATTTATACATATTTTACCTAGTTTTGTTACTATTGCGGGATTGTTAGAAAATGATCGAGTTCCTATTACATTATGAGTTATTTTTCTTCTAACATCAAGCACGGGAACAGTATTTATATTAACACCTATATTTTTTAATATATTACAAATCGTATTAATATAAATTTTATAATGTATTAAAAATATTTTTTTGTTTTTTCTATAAAGAGTAGCAAAATAATTTTGTGAAAAGCAAGATAATTGGATAATTTTATTAAGTCGAGAAACTTTTCCACCCTCAACATCAATTAATATTGGACATTTTTTATAATTAAGAGTTTT
>CACLKR010000021.1 GCA_902607625.1 uncultured Pelagibacteraceae bacterium | reverse complement strand
GAACTATGTCAAAAAAAAAGAAGGGCGAGAATTCTCGCCCTTCTTATATAAGTTTAATATTCTTTGCAAATCCTAAGATCTAGCAGTATCTCCGATATCATCAACTAGAGCACTTACTGATTTTCTAGGCATAGTAGACATTTCCATCTTGTAAGCTAAGAACCACATCATTCCAACTCCTAATATCCAGAATAGTATGTGCCAAGCCCAAATCGATGGAATTCCAAATGTCCATGTACTGATATCATTTGGTGAACCAAAGATATCATTTCCTATGACAGCTCCTGGTCCAATTCCAAAGAACAACCAAGCAATAGTTATAATCCAAGCTGCAGGCTTAAGACTTTGCTTACTTGCTGGAAGAGCAGCATGTTCAGATAAGAAGTCATGGTATTTTTGTCTGTGTGCACGCTCCCTTGAGTTTTGCGTCATTGCAGATATTGGCAGTGCAACCAATAAGTTTAAGAACATACCCCAGAATGCAGAATGCATCGTCCAAGGCCATCTTCCCCACGGAATGCTATCGCCAAATAAATTTTGACCAATACTTTCCGTCATAATTACACCTATAATTCCTGCTAACAGACCCCAAGATACTCCTTCTCTTGTCAACCATGGGAAATAACAAACTGAAGCTAGTGGTACCCACATTTGGAAACCAAACGCTACAGCTAATCCTCCCAATAGTACTAGTGCATCTTTTGAAAATGTTGCAACCATTAAGGCTGCCCCAACAACAATCACAACACAAATACGTCCAAACATTTTTTGTTCAGCGTGTGACATTTTTGGACTAAAGAATTTTTTGTAAATATCTCTAGTTAACATTGATGCGCAAGTCGACATGTATGCGGCACCTGTTGATTGCATTGCTGCAAGCGCACATACGGCAAGAAGACCTACAAACCACGGAGATGCATCTCCAATCGTATTGATTAAGTAAGGTACAAGATTTCCTTGACCACCTGTACCAATCGATTCTGGAAGTACATTTGATATATTTACTCCTGCTGCATTCACAACTGGATCCGCACCTAATAAGTGTGCCCCCATTCCTTGAGCTGCTGTAAATAGGAATAAGGCAAAGCCTATTCCGAAAGAAGAAGCCCAAACTTGTTGTGGTGCAAACGGTTCTGGGTCTTTGTTTGAAAACGCCCACATTGAAAATGCTGGTGAAGAATGAATGCCCATAAGAGCAAACATATAAGTTAACACCATTACTCCTGTCCACAATCCACCAACTGGAGTTTCTTTTCCTAATCCAGCAGTAAACTGTATGACACCTGGTATGGCAAAGTATGCGGAGTATCCGTCACCTGGAGTTGTCCCCCACTTGGTGCCTTCTACTAAAGCAACTTTTGCTAAACCTTCGTTCAATGCGTCCCAACCTCCAACGAGGTCGTACGTAATAAAACCAATTGCTACAATTCCAAACCATAGAAGTACACATTGCAGAGTATCCACGTAAGCCACGGATCTTAATCCGCCGAGCCCTACGTAAAGGGCCACGATAGCAGCTAGTACCCATGTACCAGTTGTTACGCCCCACATACCATCTGATAAAACGTTAAATAGTTTTCCAGATGCTGCAAGTTGTAAACCTAAATAAGGAACTGAGAAACATAAAGCTACGACAACGGTTAAAACACGAACCATATCACCTTTAAAGTAATCGGCTAACATTTCTCCCGGAGTTACGTAACCAAAACGTTTTCCAAGTATCCATTGTCTTTTTAAAAACATCACTCCTGTGAAAGGAATGGTGATTACATAAAAAGAAGCATATGCGTACTGGAAACCGTCTCTATAAATTAATCCTGGGTGACCCATAAAGGTCCAACCAGAAAATGATGTAGCTGTGGCGGCCAGAACAAACACCCACATCGGAAGTTTTCTTCCCGATATAAAGTAGTCTGATGCTGTTTTCGCCAGCTGCGCGCCTCTTATTCCCCAGAATATACAATAAGCCCAGTAGAGTAAGACAAACACAATCAGCCACGTTACTTTTGCTGACATAAAGGTTCCCCCTTTAAATTATTTTTACTTGTTTTATAAAACAAAATGCTCAGAACTATAGTTCCAAGCATCTAATGCTGAAAGCTCATCACAATTGATCGTTCAAAGCAATAGATTTGTAAATTATTTACATTAAAGAATAGGCCAAAATACTAATATAGATTCAACTAGTAATTGAAATGTTGTTATATAGACGTTAATTTAAGTATATAACTAAGTTTATAAAAACTTATTATGAATTTTACATCATTCTACATTGCTTTTCATGATCCCATATGGGTTGTGCTTTTAAGCGTAGCATTATTTTTTCCAGTTAGACAATTAATTTGGGTTTTGTATGTAAGAAAAAAACAAAAATCTCAAAAAATGGTTTCTGACGAAGAAAAAAAAAATTTAAAAAAAAGAGCAACATTCACTTCTGTTCTTTTATGTATTGTTTTTAGTTACATATATGTAAATCAGGTGTTTAATTAATGAATGTTAACGCAAATATCCTGAAAAGATTTATTATATATATGGCAATATTAACTTTTGTCATGTTTACGGTATGGGCATTAGTTAGATCCTTTATGAATAGACCTCCTGGCGATTATGAAACAGAGGTTTGTGATATGCGGTTAAAGGATAAGCTATACGATAAGGCGCTTCAAGCAGCCAGTATAGCATTAGAAAAAACACCTAATCACCGTGGGGCGATTATGTGTAAAGCTTTAGTTTTTATCTCACAAAAGATGTATGAAGAAGCAAATAAAGAACTTAACTATTTAATAAAATTTTTGGAAAAAAATCTTGAAGTTGATGATCTAACAGGAAAAGGTACTTTAGCGGCGGCATATGCTAATCGAGGTATTATCAAAGATAGAAACAAAAATTATGAGGAAGCCCTACAAGATTATGTAAAAGCTCTTGGAATTGACGATGAAGCTGTTGCTGGCCCAGGTTTGGGTACAATAATTCTAAACTATAAATTTAAATCTTCTTCTGTCAAAGAACGAGCTTTGTATCTTAATGAACAACTTCAACTTCCAGAGGATGAAAGAGTTTTAAGTATAAAAGAATTAGATGAAGGACAAGTTATGCATAAGCCTGGAAAACTCTAAAAACTTATCAAACCCAACACATCTTTAAAAAGTACTAAAAAAAAATAAGTTGCAGCAATACATCCAAAAAGTAATCTTACAAAATCTCTTTCGCCGTCTTCTTTTCTATAAGTGATTCCATGTCGCGCTATTAATGCGGTAACCACTAGAAATATAATATTGACTAATTGTTCATATTCTTGTGGAATAAAATCAAACATTAATATTACTTTTTTTCATTGTAGAGTTCTGGGTAGACTACTCGTTTTTCGATATAAGGTGGGTAAAAACTTGCTGATGCCTCATCCTCAACATAATTAATAGCCATATAATGACTACCAATAAAAAAAAATATAATAATTAATGCATATAGAATTCCACGTTTTCTTCTTTGGTTTTCGTTAAAAATATATTTTCCAAATTCGTGATCATAAACGTGATATTTTTTATTATAACTATCTAATATATTTGCTTGATCTAATTTTAGAATATCTTTTGCATAATATGTTACCCAAATAGGTATTACTCCTGTGACCATATATTCGTTAAATATTTTATTTATTTTATCTTCAGGAAGATTTTCTCCGTACCAAACTTTGTAAGCTAATTGGATTAATTGAAATTCTCCTATTTGAAGTAAATTTGCAGCATGAAGAATTTCAGATCTTTTTGGGTTATCGTCCCAATCGGGTTTGATTAACGTTTTTAGTAAACCGTTCATTTATTAATTATTTGTTTTTTCTATTCTCTACTAAACTTTCAACTACGGTTGGGTCAGCTAAAGTAGTTGTGTCGCCTAGTTGATCGTGCTCGTTTGCAGCGATTTTTCTAAGTATTCTTCTCATTATCTTGCCAGATCTTGTTTTTGGTAAACCAGGAGCAAATTGAATAAAATCTGGCGTAGCAATAGGACCAATTTGCTTTCTCACCCAAAGTTTTAAATCTCTTTCTAATTCACCCGAAGGTTTTTCAGAAGCATTTAATGTTACATAACAATAAAGTCCATTGCCCTTAATATCATGAGGATAACCAACTACTGCAGCTTCAGCCACTTTTGCATGAGCAACAAAAGCACTTTCTAGTTCTGCTGTACCAAGATTATGGCCGGACACAATTATCACATCATCAACTCTTCCTGTTATCCAATAATATCCATCTTCATCTCTTCTGCATCCATCACCAGTAAAATATTTTCCATCAAATTGTGAAAAATAGGTATCAATAAATCTTTGATGATCACCATATACAGTTCTCATTTGGCCAGGCCACGATTGAGCTATGCATAGTCTTCCCCTACATGCTCCTTTTAAAGTTTTACCTTTTTCGTCTACAATAACAGGTATAATTCCGTAAAATGGTTTAGTTACGGAGCCTGGTTTTAGATCAATTGCTCCAGGTTGAGGAGAGATTAATATTCCTCCTGTCTCTGTTTGCCACCAAGTATCAACAATGGGACATCTAGAATCTCCAATAACTTTATAATACCAAAGCCAAGCTTCAGGATTAATTGGCTCTCCAACTGTGCCTAAAAGCTTTAAAGATTTTCTACTTGTTTTTTTGACAGGCTCTACACCTTCTCTCATAAGAGCTCTAAGTGCAGTTGGTGCAGTATAAAAAATATTTACTTTATACTTATCGATAATTTGCCACCATCTTGATACATCAGGATATGTTGGAACACCTTCAAACATTAATGTGGTTGCACCATTTGAAAGAGGGCCATAAATAATATAGCTGTGACCAGTAACCCAACCAATGTCTGCTGAGCACCAGTAGATATCATTTTTTTTATAATCAAAAATATATTGATGAGTCATTGAGGCATAAACAATGTAACCACCTGTGGTATGCAAAACCCCTTTAGGTTTTCCTGTAGATCCAGAGGTGTAAAGAATAAACAATGGATCCTCAGCATTCATTTCTTCCGGTTCACAATAGCTTGCTGCTGTTTTTGTAATATCGTCGTACCAAACGTCTCTACCCTCAACCCAATTAACTTCATTACCCGTCCTCTTTACCACTATGCATTTTTTTACATTAGGGCAACTTACTAAGGCTTCATCCGTTATTTTTTTAAGTGGTATTATTTTACTTCCTCTAACACCCTCATCTGCAGTTATAACATAATCAGATTGGCAGTCATTAATTCTTCCTGCTATTGAATCTGGAGAAAAACCACCAAATATAATTGAATGAATGGCACCAATTCTTGCACAAGCTAACATTACGTATGCTAGCTCGGGAATCATAGTTAAATAGATAGTTACTCTATCTCCTTTTTTTATACCAAGTGTTTTTAAGCCATTTGCTGCTTTACACACATTTTTATGAAGTTCTGTGTAACTGATTTGTTTAGAATCTTTTGGATCATCACCAACCCAAATAATTGCAGTTTTATTTTTTTTATCTTTTAAATGTCTATCAATACAATTTGCTGATGCGTTAAGAGTTCCATCATAGTACCATTTAATTTTAACGTCAGTTTTGCTGTATTTTACATCTTTTATTTTTTTATATGGTTTTATCCAATCAATTCTTTTTCCTTCTTTCTTCCAAAAACCTTCATTGTCTTTAATTGATAGTTTGTATTTTTTTTCATATTTGTTTTTATTTACGTATGCTTTATTAGACCATTTTTTTGGAACTTTAAAAATTAAGTCAGTGGATTGTGAATTTTTTGCTATTTTACTTTTCTTTTTTCTTTTTAATTTTTTTAACTTTTTCTTTCTTTTTTTTGCTTTCCTTCTTTTTAGTTTTTTAAGCTTTCTCTTTTTCTTTTTAGCCATAAAATTATTTCCAAGCTTAAACTTTACCCATCTTGAGTATTTTTTTCCAGTATTTTAAATTGACCTTCATTACTGATAAACGACTTTGTTTTACTAGAGAAAAATCTCTAAAATCCTTATTTTTTTTGATTTCTTGTAAACTTACTTCTCTTTTTAGGGGATATAATGCTTTAACAACAACAGATACAAATTTTTTAGTTTTGTCTGACTTATCCAAAAAAGCTTTTTTTATAACTTTAACTATACCGATAATGCTTTTTGTTTTACCTGTGTGATAAAAAAAACATTTATCACCTATTTCCATATTTTTTAAATTTTTTGCAGCTTGGAAATTTCTAACACCATTCCATTCAGCTCCTTTCATTCCAGATTCCACTTGTTGGTGCCACGACCATTCCTCCGGTTCTGTTTTGATTAACCAATATTGCATTTATAATTTTAATCCAGGACCTTTTAAAAAAGGAGCAGAGGCATCTAGTGGCCATCTTGCTTTTGATGGGAAGTCTAAATTATTAACTAAATTAATTTTATATCTTTCGATACCCGCCCAAGCAATCATTGCAGCATTGTCGCTACATAAGTTTTTGGGTGGAAAAACAGAAGTAAAATTTTTTTCCTTAGCTAATTTAGCCAAATTTTCTCTTATTCTTAAATTAGAGGCCACTCCACCCGCAATTACAAAAGTTTTTTGTATATTTTTTTTATTTTTTAAAAATTCTTCCATCGCTACCTTAGTTTTTTCATAAAGAATTTCATTAATAGTTTTTTGAAAAGATGCTGCAAGGTGATATTTTTCTTTTTGATTTTTTAATTCTTTAGATGTTCTAAGAACAGCAGTTTTTAGACCAGCAAAAGACAAGTTGCAGCCACCTTTTTTAAAAATAGGTTTGGGGAGTTTAAAATAATTTTCATCCCCTTTTTTTGCCCATTCTTCAATTTTTGGACCACCTGGAAATTCTATTCCCAAAATTTTTGCAGTTTTATCAAAAGCTTCTCCAAGCGCATCGTCAATTGTGGTTCCAAGTCGTTTATAATTGTTGACTCCAATTACTTCTAAAAATTGAGTATGTCCTCCTGATATCAGCAGCAATAAATATGGAAATTTAATATTGCTATTGATCTTTGGACTTAATGCATGACCTTCTAAATGGTTTACGGCTACAAAAGGTTTTCCTAAAGATCCTGCAATAGCCTTTCCCGCATTTAAACCAACAGTTAAACAAACTATTAATCCTGGACCAGCTGTTGCAGATATTCCATTTATATTATTTAAATGCAAATTACTTTCTTCCAGTGCTTTTTTAATTATGAATTCTATTTTTTCAACATGGGCTCTTGCGGCGAGTTCAGGGACTACACCACCAAATTCTTTATGTTCTTTAATTTGACTAGAAACAATATTTGATAAAATTTCGCCAGTTCCATCACTCTTTTCTCGGACAACTGATGCTGCAGTTTCGTCGCAGCTTGTTTCTATTCCTAAAAAAGTAAGCTTTTCTTTCATGTTTGATTACCTGTCTATAAATATAAAATAATAATATAACATAAGTAATTTATAATAATAATGACAGATAGGAAAAAATTTATAATAGGATCTCGTGGAAGCAAGCTTTCTTTAGCTTACTCAAATCACGTTAAGAATTTACTAATAAAATCAAATTCACAATTTGATGAAAATTCAATAGAGATAAAAATAATAAAAACTTCCGGAGATATTTTCCAAAATAAAAGAATATCAGATATTGGAGGCAAGGGAGTTTTTTGTAAACAAATTGAAGAGGAATTATTGGACTCAAAAATAGATTTAGCTGTTCACTCTTTAAAAGATTTGCCCACAAAAATGACAGAAGGACTATGTGTAAATGCCGTGGTAAAAAGAAATGATCCAAGAGATGCATTTTTAAGTTATTCAAGTAAATCTTTTAATAAACTTAAACCTCAGTCAAAAATTGGCACCAGTTCATTTAGAAGGCAAGCTCAACTAAATTTATTAAGGAATGATATTAAAATTGTTGCAATGAGAGGAAACATTGACACAAGAGTTAAAAAATTAAAAAATCAAGAATTTGATGCCATAGTTTTATCTTTGGCTGGACTTCAAATGCTTAATATAGAAAATGAAGTTAAAGAAATTTTTACTACCAAACAAATGTTACCAGCCATAGGTCAAGGAGCAATTGCTTTGCAGTGTAAAAAAGATGACCAAAAAACTTTAAATATTTTAAAAGATGTAAATGATAAAGAAACATATTATTGCATTCAGGCAGAACGTGCTTTACTTGAAGCAATAGGCGGAGACTGTGATACAGCTATTGGTGGTCTAGCTAAATTATCAAATGAAAAAATCTCTTTAAAAAGTGAACTTTTTTCAAATGATGGAAATAAAAAATTTGAATTTCAAAGTTCAGGACACTTTAAAGAAGCTAAAGAAATAGGCTATAAAGTTGGTAAAGAATTATTGAAAAAAGCTGGTCCAGATTTTACAACACAAGGGAATTAAAAAGTGCATATCGTTATTACAAGACCCAAAGAAGATTCATTACATCTTATTGAAAAACTAATAAAGTTAGGACATTCTGTAACTCATCTTCCTGTAATAAAAATTGAAAAATTAGAAACAAAAAAAATAAACCTTGAAAATTATAAGGCTGTAATTTTTACCAGCTCTAATGCAATAAGATTTATGAATATAGAAAAATATGATTTAAAAATTAAATGTTTCTGCGTAGGTAGTGCAACAGAGTTTACAGCAAAGCAGGCCGGGTTTATAAATACTTATTCTTCTGGTGGGACAGTAGATTCTTTAATTGAATTAATAATAAGAACCCTAGATACTAAATCGGGAAAATTACTTTATTTAAGTAGTGAATTTATTTCAAAAGATTTAGATAGTGACTTGATTAGAGCAGGATATTCAGTAGATAGAATTTCAAATTACACTTCACTGCCAATTGAACAAATTGATGAAAAAACATTAAATTTTATTAAAAAAAATCCACCTGATGTTTTATTTATTTATTCTTCA
>CACLKR010000020.1 GCA_902607625.1 uncultured Pelagibacteraceae bacterium | reverse complement strand
ATGTTTTAACTTTTGCAGAAACATTAATATTTACAAATTTTGCTTTATTAGAAAAAGCTAATTCTTCACTTTTTTTAATGATTTTTAAAGCAAAAGAATCAATCGAAAGAATCATATTCCATTTTACAGCACTTTCTCTTAATCGTTGTCTTGTCATTTCGAGCAGACCAAAATTGCTTATTCTACCAAACTGTATTCTGGCCCTGTCATCTTTTAACTTTTCCTTTAATTTTCTCTCGACAGTCTTTCTATTATGAAAACTAAACATATCAATAAAATCAATTACAATTAATCCAGAAAGATCTCTTATTTTAATCTGTCTAGATATTTCTTCTGCTGCTTCTAGATTAGTTTTTAAAGCCGTTTTTTCGATATTTACCTCTTTTATTGATTGTCCCGAATTTATATCTATTGCTACCAATGCTTCAGTTGGATTAATTACTATATAGCCGCCTGATTCCAATTTTACTGTTGGTTCAAAGATACGATTTAATTTTTTTTCAATATCCACATCATGAAAAAGAGGAATTTTGCCTCTATACTTCTTTACCTTTTTTACATTTTCTGGCATTAAAATTTTCATAAAATTTTTAGCCTTTTGGTAGCCTTCGTTTCCATCTACAATTACATTATTAGTTTCATTGTCATAAATATCTCTTATCGCTCTTTTAATAAGGTCACCTTCTTCATGAACTAAACTAGGTGCAAACGATGTAATAGTTTTTGTTTTAATTTCTTCCCAAGATTTTGTGGTATTTTCTATATCTTTGCTGAGTTCATTTTTTGTTTTATTTAAACCTGCCGTTCTAACTATTAACCCCATGCTTGGAGGAATATTAATTTCTTTAAGAATATTTCTGATTTTTTTTCTATCATCATAATTAGATATTTTTCGAGAGATGCCGCCACCTTTTGCAGTGTTTGGCATTAAAACGCTGTATTTTCCAGCCAAAGATATAAAAGTTGTTAATGCGGCTCCTTTTTGACCTCTTTCATCTTTTAAGATTTGAACTAAAATTATTTGATCTGGTTTGATTACCTCTTGTATTTTATATCTTCTAATACCATATCTTTTTTTTAGCTCATTAATTTGATCGTTTCTTTCTCTTGGAGAATTCTCGTCTTTAATTTTTTCAACATTATTATTGATCTGGTCTGGATTGAGATCATTGGAATCCGCAGAATTTATGTTTGGAGTTTTATTTTGTGTTTTTTCATTTTCTTCAACATCTTTACTTTTTTCTTTAAGTTCTAATCTTAGACTTTCTTCATCTTTTTTAAGCTTATCTTTGTCATCATAGGGTATTTGATAGTAATCTGATTGGATATCATTAAATGCTAAGAATCCGTGCCTTTGTTTTCCGTAGTTAACAAAAGCCGCCTGAAGAGCAGGTTCGATTCTACTAACTTTTCCTAAATAAATATTATTTTTTAAATAAAGTTTATTTTTGTTTTCATACTCATATTCTTCAATGTGATTTGCCGATTTGAGTACGATTCTAGTTTCATCTGGATGAGATGAATCAATGTATAAATTTTTTTCCATGAAAATTTAATCCTGTGTGTAATGAATGTTTCGTTCATAAATTTGAATTTTGTAGGTTCTCTGTAATCAGATATACCTTAAATTTATCAATAAATATATGCATTTCTTTCCCTAAGTTTCTAGTTAAATCTTGGAATGCCTTAAGATAGCCAGAATTGATTCATTTCCTCCAATTTATGCTAATTTATCTAAAAAAAAGCATTAAATTAATTTTTGCCATTATAACGCTAAGTGTATTATTTGCATTTTCTACTCTCTGGTATTTTTCTTCTGATCTTCCAGATTATAAAATACTTGCAAACTACAAACCGCCAATTTCAAGCAGGGTTCATTCTGGAGAAGGGCAGTTAATTGCTGAATATGCATTACAAAAAAGACTATTTATTCCTTACGATTCTGTACCCAAAAAAGTAATTTATTCATTTTTATCAGCCGAAGATAAAAATTTTTTTTCTCATCCGGGAATTGATGCAAAAAGTATATCCAGAGCAATAATAAAAAATCTAAAAAATATTTTATCAGAAAAAAGATTAGAGGGAGCATCTACTATTACACAACAAGTAGCAAAAAACTTTCTTCTAACAAACGAAGTATCTCTAAAAAGAAAAATTAAAGAAGCCATTTTGGCTTTTAGAATTGAAAGAGCATATTCAAAAGAGAGAATTATGGAATTATATTTGAACCAAATATATTTGGGAGAGGGAACATATGGAATTGCAGCGGCTAGTTTGGAATATTTTGACAAAGCCGTTAGTGATTTAAATTATGAAGAAGCAGCTCTTCTTGCTGGTCTTCCAAAAGCTCCAAGTAAATATAATCCAAAAAAATCAAATACAAGAGCGAAGAAAAGGAGAAATTTGGTATTAAGGAATTTGTATGAAAATTCATATATCAATCAAGTCCAATATAATAATTTTAAAGAGAAACCAATAATAACAAAAAAAAGAGAAATAAAACTTCTTGAAGAAGCGAATTTTTATTCTGAAGAAGCTAGAAGAATAGTTAGTGATAAGTACGGGTACGATGCTCTTTATAAAGGAGGGCTATCAATAAGGACGCCTCTAAATTCTAATTATCAAATTGAGGCTTTAAAAGCTCTAAGAGAAGGTTTGGAAGAATATGATAGAAGGCACGGTTGGAGAGGTCCAATAATTAATTTAGAAACAAAGGATTGGCACAATAATATTCAGAAATTCATTCCTGATAAAAGTTTAAATTGGGAATTGGCGAAAGTAATTGATGTAAATAAATTAACGATCAAAATCGAAACAAAAAATAAAGAAGAAGGATTTATAGATTTTCAAAGTATTGCGTGGACCAGAAAAGAGAGCTTTGAGGATCTTATAAGACTAAACGATATTATCTATGTGCAGAAAATAAAAAAAAATAAGTGGAATTTAAAACAATTACCTAAAATTAATGGCGCAATAGTAGTAATGGACCCCTATACCGGAAGAGTATTAGCTATGGTTGGGGGTTTTAGTTTTAAATTAAGTGAATTTAATAGAGCAACACAGGCTAAAAGACAACCAGGTTCAGCCTTTAAACCTTTTGTTTATGCTGCGGCTTTAGAAAATGGTTTTACTCCATCCACTTTGATTTTAGATGCTCCATTTGTTATGGAACAAGGAGAAGGATTGAAAACCTGGAAACCAGAAAACTACGGAAAAAAATTTTACGGCCCATCTACTTTAAGAACTGGTATAGAAAAATCTAGAAATTTAATGACAGTTCGTGTGGCGCAAAAAGTTGGTTTTGAAAAAATTTCTGAAATCACGAATAGTTTTGGAATATATGATGATGTGCCAGAATTATTATCCGTGTCTTTGGGGTCTGCTGAAACAACTTTAATTAAACTAACAAATGCTTATTGTACATTTGTTAATGGAGGAAAAAAAGTTACCCCAATATTTATTGATAGAATTCAGGATAGAAGAGGAAAAACAATATTTAATGCTGATAAAAGAAAGTGTTTAGGGTGTCAAGAAATTTCATACTTAAAAGAAGAAATACCTTTAATTGAAGATAACAGAGAACAAATTATTACAGCAGAAACAGCATATCAAATTACCTCAATGTTGGAGGGAGTCATTAAAAGAGGAACTGGAAGAAAATTGAAAAATCTCAACTTATCATTAGCTGGTAAAACCGGAACTACAAATAAAAATATGGATGCATGGTTTTTAGGTTTTACATCTAAAATTGTTATAGGAACATATGTCGGTTTTGATGAACCTAAGAGTTTAGGTAAATACGAAACGGGAGCAAAAGCAGCCCTACCTATTTTTAAAAAATTTGTTGAAAATGTAGTGAAAAAAAAGGAAGCACTTCCATTTAAAGTGCCAAACAATATAAATTTAGTGGTGGTTGATGCAGAGACCGGATTACAACCAAATGCTACTACAAAAAAAATAATATATGAATCTTATAAATCAAATGACAATTTTATGCTTGATCTTCAAAAATTAACTAATATAGATACATCGAAGGTTTATAATTCTGAAAATCAAAGTTTAATTTTTAAATTTTATTAAATATGGAAGATATAAAAGCTAAAATTCTTGAAACAAAAAAAGTTATAGACAATGTTAGGGGGTATCTTTGAAAAAAATAAAATTAATGAAAAAATTAAAACATTTGACAAGGAAATCTCAAAAGAAAACTTTTGGAAAGATAAGCTAACTGCGCAAAAAATTCTTAAGGAAAAAAAATTTCTTGAAAATATTTTTAATGATTACAATTCAGTAACTAACGAGTTAAAAAATGTTGACCAACTCCTTGATCTTGCCGCAAAAGAAAATGATGTAGTGGTAATAAAAGATTGTGAAGAAAAAATAATTTTGATACTCAATCAAATAAAAAAAACAGAAGTTTCATGTTTTTTGTCTGGAGAAAATGATTATCTAAACACTTATTTAGAGATACATGCCGGTGCAGGTGGAACAGAAAGTCAAGATTGGGCTCAAATGTTAAGAAGAATGTATTCCAAATGGGTAGAAAAAAAGAAATGTAAATTTGAATTAATCAGCGAACACAAGGGCGAAGAAGCAGGAATAAAATCTAGCATTCTTAAAATCACAGGACCTTATATGTATGGTTGGTTAAAATCAGAATCTGGTGTTCATAGATTAGTGAGAATTTCTCCTTTCGATTCTGGAGCTAGAAGACATACTAGTTTTGCGAGCGTTTGGGTTTATCCAGTCGTAGATGATAGTATCAAAATAGATATTCAAGAAAAAGATATCAGAGTGGATACATATAGATCCAGTGGTGCTGGAGGACAACATGTAAATACAACAGATAGTGCTGTAAGAATAACACATTTACCAAGCAACATTGTTGTTCAATGTCAAAACGAAAGGTCTCAACATAAAAACAAAGCAACGTGTTTTAATATGCTCAAAGCTCGTTTGTACAAATACGAAATTCAAAAAAAAGAAGAAGCTTCAGAAAATTTAGCTAAGTCAAAAACTGATATAGGGTGGGGCCATCAAATAAGATCATATGTTTTGCAACCCTATCAATTGGTCAAAGATTTAAGAAATAATTTAGAAAATACCGATCCAGATAGCGTGCTAGATGGTGAAATAGATGGTTTTTTAGAATCTGCATTATATCAAACAAAAGAAAAGAAATAGTTATGGGTAAATTTTTTTTAAGATTTTTTTTTTTATTATTGTTTACAGTTGTTTCATTAATAATTTATCTTAGCTATTTTGGTGTAAACACAGATAAATTTGATAATTTAATCAAAAATAAAGTTAATGAAGTCAATCAGCATGTAAAATTAGAATTTCAAAAAACAAAAATACATCTTAATCTCAAAGAATTAAATCTCGTTGTAAAACTTCAAAACCCTAAGATTTTAATTAAAAATAATGAAATTGTTCTATCAAAACTAGATCTATTTTTATCATTGAAATCATTTTTTAGTTTGGACTTTTTATTAAAAAGAGCCGAAGTTGCTTTTATAAGAAATGATATAAAAGATTTAACTAAAATTACTAACATTTTTCTCCCAAAATTAATTAATAAACAACTTAATAAAATTTTTGACAAAGGAAATTTAGAGGGAAAATTTGTTATTCCTTTTGAAACAGATGGAAGTTTAGGAAAGGATTATGGATTTTTTGGAAAAATTTCTGATGCTTCAATTAATTTAACAAAACAATTTTCTATTAAAAATTTAACAGCAAGAATTAACGATCTTAATGATAATGATAATGGGCACCAAGGTATCGAAATAGTTTTTGAAAAGGGCTCTATATACGATCTCGAATTGGAAGATACTATAATTAACTTAAAACGTGTAAGAAATGAAATTAAAATTGATAGTCTATTACGAACAAAAGGAAAATTTAATTTTTCTCAAATTAAAAAAATATCATCTTTATTTGGTTTAGATATTAGTGATTTTAATGAAATTAATGGAACAGCAGATTTGAAATCAAATATTAACTTTAATTTAGACAATCGATTCAGAATTAAAAATCCATCTTATTCGATGGAAGGTGATATAGCTTATTTTGAAATACATACTGATAAAAAAAGAATTATTGAAAATTATTTACCCGAATACAATCCTAAGATTATACTTAAAGATACTAATATAAAACTAGTTAATTCTGAGTCTAATTATAAAGCTGAATTAAGTGGCTATTTAAAAGTAAATGAAACTTTTGATAGTTTCAAAATAAATAAGATCTATAACTACGATAAAAAAAGTTTTCATACTAATGGAGTTATAGATTTAAGAAACTCTAGATTTAAGGTTTCAAGACTAAATTACAACAAAGATCGTGGGGAAAAAGCCAATTTAAGTTTCGATATTAATTTTGCTTTAGATAAATATTATAATATTAATAAACTAAAGTTTTCAACTGATAAAGATAAAATTAATTTATCAAATGTAAAACTTAACAAAAATTTTGAAATAATTGATTTAAAAAAAATAGAGGTTAAAACTTTTTTAAATGAAACAAAAAATAATGATTTTTTCATCGAAAAGTCTGACAAAGTAAAAATTACAGGTCAGATATTTGATGCTCAGCCATTACTTAAATCGCTTTACAAAAAAACTGATACAAGAACATTCAGCAAAAATTTTACCAGTGAATTAAAAATTAATTTTGACAAAGCGCTTACAGGAACAAATGACGATATATCAAATTTTTCTATGATTGCGTTAATTAATAAAGGCTCTTACGTAAAGTTAAGTTCCAAAGGAAATTTTTCTGAAAATGAAATAGTTGAGATGTCAATTTACCAACATGATAATGATAAAAAAACGCTCCAAGTAATTTCCGATCGAGCAAGACCTTTTGTAAAGAATTTTGATTTCATAAAAGGATTTGAAGATGGAAAACTAGAATATGAATCAATTATTTCTAAAGAAGGTTCTAATTCAGATTTGTTGATAACGGATTTTAAGGTTTCAAAAGTTCCAGCTTTAGCAAAATTATTAACTCTAGCATCTTTGCAGGGTATTGCAGACACGTTGAGTGGAGAAGGCATACGTTTTGAGTCTTTTGAAATGAAATCAAATTCTGAAGGTAATGTTTTAAATATTGAAGATGCATTAGCAATGGGTCCAGCAGTATCAATTTTGTTGGAAGGATATGTAGATAAAGGTAAAACTGTTAGTTTAAGAGGAACTTTGATTCCTGCAACAAAACTTAATTCAATTATAGCATCAATACCTCTTGTTGGAGATATTTTAGTTGGAAAAAAAACTGGAGAAGGTGTAGTTGGTGTAAGCTTTAAGATGAAAGGGCCCCCAAAAGATATTAAGACAACAGTAAACCCAATTAAAACTTTAACCCCTAGGTTTATTGTTCGAGCTGTAGAAAAAATGAAAAAGAAAAAAAAAGAAGAAGTTAAATAATTTTTACAATCACATGTTGTTTTTTTCCGTGAGAAACTTTCATGTTATTGTTTTGATCAAAGTTATTTTGATCAATTGTTTTTGTTTCATCACTTACAACTTCATTATTAATTTTTAAACCATTATTTTTGATCATTCTTCTAATTTCACCTTTAGAATTGCCCAGTTTTGTTTGAAGAACTAGATCTAATATATTTAGACCACTTGTTATTATATTTCTTTTTATTTTTACAACCGGAAGATTTTTTCCAATGGATTTATCATCGAAGGTTTCTTTTGCAGTTAACTCAGAATCTTTAGCTGCTTTAGATCCATGCAACATGGCAGTTGCTTCATTTGCAAGTAAAATTTTGAGTTTATTTATATCTTGACCACTACTTTTTAAATTATCAATTTGATCAAGACCTAGATCTGTAAAAAGTTTTAAAAAATTTATTACATCTTTATCATCTGTGTTTCTCCAAAATTGCCAATAGTCATAGGAGGAAAGCATTTTTTTATTTAACCAAATAGCTCCCTTTTCGGTCTTTCCCATTTTTGTTCCAGAGGAAAGTGTTAGTAAAGGAGTAGTTAAGCCAAAAGTTAGTTTTTTATCTTTTCTTTTGATCAAGTCAGTTCCATTGACTATATTTCCCCATTGGTCAGAACCGCCAAGTTGCAAAACACATTTGTGTCTCTTATTAAGTTCATAAAAATCATAAGCTTGAAGCATCATATAATTAAATTCCATATAACTTAAAGACTGTTTTCTTTCTAAGCGTAATTTAACACTGTCAAAAGTTAACATTTTATTTATTGTAAAATGTTTGCCAATTTCTCTTAAAAAATTAATATAGTTTAATTTAATTAACCAAGTATAATTATTAACAAAAATGGGTTTTGTTTTTGAATTTTTTGATTTTAGAAAAATTTTAAATACATTTTTAATGCTCTTTATGTTTTTATCAATTTCTTTTTTGTTAAGAATTTTTCTGGTTTCTTCTTTGCCAGAAGGATCCCCTATGAGCGTCGTTCCTCCACCAAGCAAAACTATTGGTTGGTGACCATATTTTTGAAGAAGACGTAGGCACATGATTTGCATTAAGCTTCCCACATGTAAACTTGGGGCCGTACAATCAAAGCCAATATAAGCTTTAATTTTACTTTTATTCATTAATTCACTTAAACCAGATTGATCAGTGCACTGATTAAAATAACCTCTTTTTTGAAATTCTGATAGAAATGTATCTTGCATGAGTTTTTTTTGCTTAATTAGAACACTAATATACAAGATTTTATTTAAATAAAATATAATTTATGAATAAAAATTTATACAGTTTAGGCCTAATGAGCGGTACATCAATGGATGGTATAGATGCATCAATTATTAAATCTGATGGCGAACAATCTATTGAAATAATAGATAATATATATTTAAAGTATGATTTTTCCTTAAGATCAAATCTTAAAAAGATCATTGATTCTTGTACATCAAAAGATCAATTCAAAAAACTATCGGAGAGTATTAGAAAGATAGAAAACGAGGTAACTCTTCGTCACGCTGAAGCATGCAAGACAATTACAAAAAAAAACAAAAATATAGATATGGATTTAATAGGTTTTCATGGACAAACAGTTTTGCATAAACCCAACCAAGGTTATTCGATACAAATAGGTGATCCTAAATTATTATCAAAACTTACAAACAAAACAGTGGTTGCCAATTTTAGAGACAATGATATTTTAAATGGTGGACAAGGTGCTCCCCTGACTCCTCTATATCACCAATTAATCTTGTCCAAAATTAAAATAAATTATCCATCTGTAATGATTAATATTGGAGGTATTTCAAATATTACTTACCTAGAAAAAAAAAATAAAATAATTAGTTTTGATACTGGGCCCGGAAATTATTTAATAGATCAATGGGTTAAATCCAACTCAAAAATGGAATTTGATGATATGGGATCTTTAGCAAAATCGGGAAAATTAAATAATGATATATTAGAAAAATTCCTTAGTAATGACTATTACAGAGCAAAGAATCCAAAATCACTAGATGTAAAAGATTTTAATTTAAATGACTTGAGAGGAATGAGTTTAGAAGATGGATGTGCAACTTTGTCAATGTTAACAGTTAAGTCAATTTGTAATTCAATTAATAACCTTAGAGAGATTCCAAATACAATATTGTTTTCGGGCGGAGGTAGAAAAAATCAGTTTATTATAGATAATATTAAAAAAATATTAAATAAACAGATTCATTTAATTGATGAATTCAATTTTAATGGAGATTTTACGGAATCCCAAGCATTTGCATATTTAGCTATTAGATCTTATTTGAAAAAGTATATTTCTTTTCCAGAAACTACAGGTGTTAAAAATCCTTGTTTAGGAGGTAAGATTTATAGAAATTA
>CACLKR010000019.1 GCA_902607625.1 uncultured Pelagibacteraceae bacterium | reverse complement strand
CTCAAATGTCCAAGTTTTTTCATATGCTGCCATGGCTTTGGAATATTTATAACCTGATACAGAGCCAGTTTTTCTTCCGAGAACACCCCATAAAGCCGGACCAATTTTATTACCATCTCCTTGAGCAATGCTATGACATGCGGCACATTTTTTAAAAACTTTTGCTCCATCTGCTGAACTTGTTGAAGCAAATAAGGTCATAATATTTCCAGATTCCGAATTTTCTGAGTTTGTTTCGGTGGCTGTTGTACTAGCAGTTGTGGTAATGGTGGCAACTTGATATGCAGATTGTTCTGGTTTTTCTACATAAAATATTGCATCTGTAATTTTATTGATTCCCAAAACTAAGATTACAGCCAATACAATTGAAACAATAATTTTATTCATTTTAAAAAAGTATATAAATTTAGTACAATTTAATTCTAAGATATATCATGACTTAGATCAAAAAAATGAACTTTAATAAGTTTGTTTTGCGACGGTTAGACGCACAATTTGTTATTTATGAAAAATACCGCAATAATAATACCGACTCGTTTAGAAGCAAAAAGATTTCCAAATAAACCTTTGGCAAAAATTAACAATGTTCCAATGATTATTCATGTACTTAATAGAGCAAAAGAATCAAAGGTAGGTGAAGTATTTATCGCAACTCCAGATGATAAAATTTTACAAATTGTCAGAGAAAATGGTGGAAAAGCTTTTTTGACTAAAGAAAACCACCAATCGGGTAGCGATCGAATTTATGAAGTATATGTAAAGGAGCTTAAAAAAAATGCAGACTTAATAATTAATTTACAAGGCGATATGCCCAATATAAAGCCTAACTCTATTTCAAAACTAGCAAAACTTATGAGGAGTAATAATTGTGATATTGGCACCTTGGCTTCTTATATAACAGACAAGAAAGATATTATTAATCCAAATGTTGTTAAAGTTCATATCGATAAAATGTTAAAAGATGATAACTTTCTAGAGGCAAGAGATTTTTTTCGCACAAAAAATAATTTAAATAATGAAAAAATATATCATCATATCGGAATTTATGCCTTTACAAATAATGCTTTAACAAAGTATGTAAAGCTTGCTAGATCTAAATTAGAAATAGAAAGGAATTTGGAACAAATGAGAGCTATGGAGAATAATTTGGTTATTAGAGTGGGATTATGCGATTCTGTTCCCTTGAGTGTTGATACAGAAGAAGATTTAATAAAAGTAAGCAAAGAAATGAATTTGTTATGAAAGAAAAAATAAAAGTAGCATTTCAAGGAGAAAAAGGAGCATATTCTCATTTAGCATGTTTAGAAGTTTTCCCAAATGTTGAGGCTGTACCCCGCTCTACTTTTGAAGAAGCTTTTCAATTAGCAAAAGATAATCCAGAATATAAAATTGTTATACCAATAGAAAATTCTTTAGCAGGAAGAGTTGCAGATATACATTATTTGATTCCAAAATATAAACTTCAAATTCATGCGGAACACTTTCAAAAAGTTACCCATAATTTACTTGGAGTTAAAGGTTCAAAAATAAAAGATATAAAAACTGTTAGAAGTCATTCTCAGGCAATTGGGCAATGTAGTAAAATAATTTTGGAAAACAAACTAATACCAATAATTTCTGCAGATACCGCGGGTTCAGCTAAATTTATTGCTAAAAAAAAAGATAAAAGTGAATCAGCGATTGCTTCTGAACTTGCCGCAAAAATTTATGGTTTAGAAATACTAAAATCGAGCGTGGAAGATGAATCTGGAAATGTTACAAGATTTTTTATTATGGGAAATGATTCAAAACATCCTGAACTTAAGCATAAAAAATATATTACAAGTTGTATTTTTAAACTCAAAAGTATTCCAGCCGCCCTCTATAAGGCACTAGGAGGTTTTGCGACAAATGGTGTAAATTTATGTAAATTAGAAAGTTTTTCAGTCAAAAACACATTTGACCAAGTAAACTTTTATATTGATATTGAAGGACACATAGAGGACCCATCTTTGCAAAAAGCGCTTGAAGAATTAGGATTTCACACACAAAAATTGGATGTTTTAGGGGTTTATGAGGCTCATCAGTTTAGATTTAAAAATAAATAAACAACCTATACGTATATTGTTGTTCTTATTTTGATGCTGATATAATAAAATCGGAGGCTGGCAGCGGGTGGAATTTTTTGAACAACTCGGTCAGGACGGAAACGTAGCAGCCGCAACAAAATATTTCAGGTTGTTGTTCAGTCTCCTTATTTTAATAATATGGAAAAAACTACACATAAAATTTTGGCATTAAAATATAGACCAAAAAATTTTAAAGAATTGATTGGTCAGGATATAATGGTAGAAACAATAACTAATTCCATTAAGCTAAATAAGTTACCAAATGCGTATCTGTTAACCGGCATTAGAGGTGTCGGAAAAACAACTACAGCACGTTTGATTTCTAAAGCGATAAATTGCAGTAAAAATTTTATTAAAGATGAAAAATGTAATCCAGGAGAATATTGTCACTGCAAAGAAATTAGTAATTCGAAACACCTAGATGTTTTAGAAATGGATGCGGCGTCGAGAACAGGAATTGATGATGTTAGAGAATTAATAGAGTCTTCAAAATACAATCCAACAGTTGCTAATTATAAAATAATAATTTTAGACGAAGTTCACATGCTGAGTAAACAAGCTTTCAATGGTCTATTAAAAACTTTAGAGGAACCGCCTTCTCATTTAAAATTTATTTTTGCAACCACTGAAGTAAAAAAAATACCTGCTACTATTGTTTCAAGATGTCAAAGATTTGATTTACACAGGGTGCCAATAAAAGATTTATTAGAAAATCTTAAAAAAATTTTAAAGCTAGAGAATGGAAAAATATCAGACGGAGCATTAAAATTAATTGCAAAGGCAGCCGAAGGATCAGTAAGAGATTCATTGTCTCTTTTGGATAGGGCGCTTGTAAGTCAAAATATTGAAGAAAAAGAGATCAGCGAAACTTTTGTAAGAAGAATGTTAGGAATAGCAGATAGATCAAAAATTTTGAATTTATTACACTTTATTTTTCAAGGAGAGCAAAAAAAATCTATAAAACTCTTGAGAGAAATGATAAATGAAGGTATTGAGCCTGCAAATTTTTTAAATGATCTTTTAGAAATAATATATTTTATACAACAGAAAAAAAACATTGGAAATTTTGATTCAGATTTATCTATATCTAGCTCTGAAGAAGAAACTATTACATTGATTTCACGAGATATAAGCATGTCTACCCTAATAGTTTTTTGGCAACTGATATTAAAAGTTTTGGACGAGCTATCAATTGTAGCTAGTCCAATTCTATCTATAGAAATGTTGGTAGTTAGGCTGGTCCATTTAAAAGAAATACCTTCTTATGAAAATGTATTAGATTCGTTAAAAAAAAATAATTTAAATGAAATAGAGATAAATAATAATAAAGAAACAATAGACCTTAACTATGATAAAAAAATTATTTCGAATGAAGAAAAAGAAATTCCTAAAATTTCTAAAGACCAAATTAAAAATACAATGCAAACGAAACCCATTTTATCATCTTTAGATCCAAAGACTTTTGTCTACGAAAAAGTTTTGTCTTTTGAAGATCTAATTTCTCTATCTTCAAAAAGGAAGGAGATAAATTTAAAATATGATCTAGAAAAAAATGTTAATCTAATCAAATTCTCTCAGGGAAAAATAGATATAAGTTTTAATGAAAATCTTGATAAAAATTTTGTTCGTAATTTGTCCGAAAGGTTACATGAATGGACGGGTAATAGATGGGTAATAACTTTAGCAAGAGAAAAAGGTCAAAAAACTTTTTCCGAACTCCGGGATATAAAGGAAAAAGAATTATTTAACCAAGAAAAAAAAGAAGAAATTTACAAAAAATTCAAAAATACTTTTCCAGATGGAGAGCTATTGGAAGTTAAAAAAAGAGATTAATTATGACAGATTTTACCGATTTAATATCTCAAGCAAAAAAAATGCAAGACAAAATGAAAGAGACTCAAGAAGCTTTAAAAAAAATTGAAGTAGAGGGAGTATCGGGAGGTAATGCTGTTAAAGTAATTATGAATGGAGATGGCGAACTAAAAAAAATTATCTTTGATGACGCGCTGTTTAAAGAGTCAAAAGAAATTTTTGAAGATTTAATTGTGGCTGCTCACAATGATGCAAAATCTAAATTAAAGAAAAAAACTTCTGAAGAAATTTCTAAAGTTACAGGGGGCATCAATTTACCACCTGGTTTTAAACTTCCTTTTTGAGAAAAGAAATGACTTATAGTAATGTTAAAGAGATAGAAGATTTAATTAAAATAATTTCAAAATTGCCAGGATTAGGTCCGAAATCCGCAAAAAGAATTGTATTAAAGCTTATCAAGAACAGAGAAGAATTAATTAAACCATTAACAAATACGCTAGCTCAAGTTTATAAAAATGTAGTTAGATGTAAAATTTGCGGTAATTTAAAATCTATAAATACAAACTGTATTTGCTCCAGTAATAAATATGAACAAATTTGTGTCGTAGAAAATATTGCTGACATGTGGGTTATTGAAAGCAGCGGGATATATAAAGGTCACTATCATATATTAGGTGGTACACTGCCTTCTTTTGAAAGCAAAAGTACTGGAAATGGATTGTTAATTGAATCATTGGTAAACCGTGTTAAAAAAAATTCAGTCAAAGAAGTAATTCTTGCAACAAGTGCTAGCATTGAAGGTGAAACTACCTCACATTATATATCTGATTGTTTAAAAAATATAAAAGTAAAAATAACAAGATTAGCTAAAGGAGTACCTGTGGGTGGCGAAATAGAATTTTTAGATGATGGAACTTTATTTTCAGCATTTAAAAATAGAAGTCCAATAACTAGTGATTAAATTTTTTTTAGCAGTCGGTTTAAATGAAGAATGGGTTCCGTATATCCTGAGGGTTGATACCTTCCATGAAAAATTAATTCGCAAGCAGCTTTGAACGCGATAGATTTCTCGTAATTATCGGACATACGATTATAAGAGGCATAGCCTTTTAAAGCGGGATCCCTATCATTTTGTTTATCTACAATTTTTGCCATTTTTTTCATAGTTTTTAAAACTTGTTCTTTGCTACAAATTCCATGGTGAAGCCAATTTGCAATATGTTGCGAAGAAATTCTAAGTGTCGCTCTGTCTTCCATTAATCCAATGTTATTAATATCAGGTACTTTAGAACAACCTACCCCTTGGTCAATCCATCTTACTACGTAACCTAAAATACCTTGTGCATTATTTTCTAATTCCTTAGTTATTTCTTCCATCGACCAATTTGGTCTATCCGCTATTGGAATTGTCAGAATATCCATAAGTTTTGCTGGCGTTCTATTTTTTAATTCCTTCTGTTTAGAAAACACATTAATTTGATGATAATGTAGAGCATGAAGAGTTGCAGCAGTTGGGGATGGAACCCAAGCGCAATTAGCACCAGATTTTGGATGATTGATTTTTTGATTAACCATGTCTGCCATTTTATCCGGCGCAGCCCACATACCTTTTCCAATTTGAGCTATACCAGAAAATCCGCACGCTAAACCTACATCAACATTATTATTTTCGTACGCAGAAATCCATTTGGAAGATTTCATATCTCCCTTTTTTATCATTGGTCCAGACTCCATTGACGTATGCATTTCATCACCGGTACGATCTAAAAATCCAGTATTAATAAAGACAACTCTATTTTTTACAGTTCTAATACACTCTTTCAAGTTAACCGTAGTTCTTCTCTCCTCATCCATTATTCCAATTTTTATGGTATATTTTTTTAGTCCCAAAACATTTTCAACTTTTTCAAAAATTAAATCAGTAAATGCAGCCTCATCGGGGCCATGCATTTTAGGCTTTACAATATAAACAGAATTAGTTCTTGAATTTTTTTTGTTTTTAAAATCATGAATTGCTGCTGCCGTAGTTATAAATGCATCTAGTAGACCTTCCGGAATCTCAGAACCATCTTTTAATAAAATAGAGGGGTTTGTCATTAAATGACCAACGTTTCGATTTAGCATTAAAGCTCTTCCATGTAATTTAATTTTATTTCCATTGGGTGAAATATACTCTCTGTCAGGATTTAGTTTTCTTATGAAATTAAAAGGTTTATTACCTGTGTTTTTTTCCCCCTCATATTTCAAGTCACCTTTCATTAATCCTAACCAATTTCTATATCCATGTACTTTGTCCGCAGCATCTACTGCTGCAATGGAGTCTTCATGATCTACAATTGTAGTAATAGCAGACTCCAAAATAACATCATGTATTGACGCTTTATCTTGATTGCCATCTGGATTAAAAATTTCAAGTGTACCATCCGGATCAAATCTTACATCTATATGAAGTTTATTATTTATAAATAATAGTGAATATAAGTTATTTGAATTTTTAATATATCCCACAAACTGTTTGGGGTTTTTTAATTTTAAGTTTAATTTACCGTTCTCAACTTTTGGAATTTCTGAAATATCTTTCCAGCTGCCATTTTGTAATGGGACGTTAGCATCCAAGACATTACGAGCATATTCAATCACTTTTTGCCCTCTATTTGGATTATATTTATCTCCACGACTTGCTCCATCTGCTTCTGGAATTACATCTGTTCCATATAAGGCATTATACAAACTTCCCCATCTCGCATTTGCTGCGTTTAAAGCATATCTTGCATTCATTACCGGAACCACAAGTTGCGGCCCAGCAATTGTAGAAATTTCACTATCTACATTTTTAGTTTCAATTTGAAATTTTTTTCCTTCTTTTTTTAAATAGCCAATGTTTATCAAAAAATTTAAATATTCTTCAATATCAATTTTTTCTCCCTTTTTATCTCTGTGCCAAATATCGATTTTTTTTTGTAAATTTTCTCTAAATTCGAGAAGTTTTCTATTTATTGGAACAAGCTCGTGTGCGCATTTATCTAAACCCTTCCAAAAATTTTCTTTAGTAACACCTGTACCTGGTAAAAGCTCATTATTAACAAAATCCAATAAATTAGAAGCAATTGATAATTGTTTGAGTAAAATATATTTTTTTGCCATAGTTCTGTATATTATATATATATAGACAAGATGAAAAGTTATTTAGAATTCGAGCGTGATATAAAAGTTTTAGAAGAAGAATTAGAAAAATTAAAGGATCCTTTCATTAAAGAGGGTTTGTCAGAGATTGAAACAGAAAAAATATCACAGATACAAGGAGAGATTGATAATAAATTAAAAATTTCATATTCAAAATTGAATGAATGGCAAATAACCCAGGTTGCGAGACATGAAGATAGACCTAAAGCAAAGTTTTTTATAGAAAATTTATTTAGAAATTTTATTAATTTGTCTGGCGATAGACGTTTTTCAGAAGATGAAGCTGTGCTTGCTGGTTTTGCAGAGTTTGAAGGCAGATCAGTTTTAGTTTTAGGACAAGAAAAAGGAGAAGATCTTGATAGTAGACTAAAACGAAATTTTGGAATGATGAGACCTGAGGGTTATAGAAAATGTATTAGGCTAATGAAAATAGCAAATAAATTTAATATTCCGGTAATATCATTTATCGATACACCCGGTGCTTATCCCGGTATCGGTGCTGAGCAAAGAGGTCAAGCCGAAGCAATTGCAAGTTCGATAGAATGCTGTATGTCACTAACAGTTCCAATAATTTCGATTGTTATTGGAGAAGGAGGCTCGGGTGGGGCGATTGCTTTAGCTTCTGCAAATAAAATATTAATGTTCGAGAATGCAATTTATTCTGTTATATCACCAGAAGGTTGCGCCTCCATATTATGGAGAGATCATAGTAAGTCTTTAGAAGCTGCCAAAGCGATGAAGTTAACAGCAAATGACCTACTCAAAATGGAAATTATTGATGAAATAATAATAGAACCCATTGGTGGTGCTCATCGAAATAAAGACCAAGCTGTTTTCTCTGCCAAAGAAGCGTTATCAAAATATTTAGAAGAATTTGAGAAATATACCAGAAAAGAAATATTTGAACAAAGAAAAGAAAAATTTTTAAATATTGGGAAGCAAAAAACTTTCAAAGTATTTTCTCATCAGCAAGCTTGGATTAAAAAAGATAATTATTTTGCATTCATCAAAGAAATATTATTCAAGTTTAAAAAAGAATTAATAATTGTAATTTTATTAATACTTTCAGCAATTTTATTTTTGTTCTAATATTTTATAAAGCACCACAGCAATTCTTATATTTTTTTCCTGTTGCAGGGCACCTTTCATTTCTAGAAAATTTCTCATTTTTTTTTATTACTAATAAACATTTTGGATTATTTTTTTGTGGTATTAGTTTACTTGATTTTTCGTTTGACATTTCTTCTTGCGTTACTATTTCAAGATTATTGAGGAAAGTAATAAAATCGATTTTTATTTTATTTAATAATCCTTCAAACAGTTTAAATGCTTCTCTTTTAAATTCTTCCAAGGGATCTTTTTGAGCGTAACCTCTCAATCCAACAACCTGCCTTAAATGTTCAAGGTATTGTAGGTGTGATCTCCATAAAAAATCAACAGTTTGTAAAAATATTCTTTTTTCAAGTTTTATATTTGTGGGTTCTGTAATTGCTATAGTTCTTTTATTCCTAAATTCGTCAAATCGTTCTTTAATTCTATTTTCAAATTCTTTATCTTTAAGTTGTATAATATTTTTAAATTCTGCATCTTTTATTGACCGGCCCATTATGGGTTTAATTTTAGTTTTAAAGGCATCAATTTGATTTTCCCTTTCGTAAATTATTTTTTCATTTGAGAAGCTTTTTATTAAATCTTCTAAAAAAGAATTTATAATTTTGTTAATATTTTTTGATTTTAAAATTTCCTTTCTTTGCTCAAAAATAACTTTTCTTTGATCATTCATAACATCGTCGAATTTTAATAAAGTTTTCCTTATATCGTAATTTCTTCCTTCAACACGTTTTTGAGCTCTTTCCAATGCTTTGTTGATCCACGGATGGTCGATTGATTCTCCTTCCTTTAGTCCAAATTTTTTCATTATGCTATCTATGGACTCGGACCCGAATATTCTCATCAAATCATCTTCTAAGCTAATATAAAATATAGAATTTCCTTCATCTCCTTGTCTTCCAGATCTTCCTCTTAATTGATTGTCAATCCTTCTACTTTCGTGTCTTTCTGTCCCAATAACAAAAAGTCCCCCGAGTTCTTTAACTTTATTTTTTTCTTGCTCATTGTTTCCATTTAAAATTTTACCACCCAATTTTACATCCGTGCCTCTACCAGCCATATTCGTTGAACAAGTTACGGCATTAAGTTTTCCTGCATCTGCAATTATATTAGCTTCTTTCTCATGCTGTTTTGCATTTAGTACCGAATGTTTAATTCCTTTGCTAGTAAGTAACCTAGAATAAATTTCAGATTTATTTATACTTGTAGTACCAATTAAAACTGGCTGACCCTTTTTATTGCAGTCAATAGTTTTATCAATAATTGCTTTGTTTTTTTCTTTTTCCGTTCGAAAAATTTGATCGTTCCAATCTTTTCTAATCATTTTTTGGTTTGTGGGAACCGAAACAACTGGGAGTTTATAAATATCAAAAAATTCTTCTGCCTCAGTTGCTGCCGTACCAGTCATACCTGCAAGCTTACTATATAAGCGAAAATAATTTTGATAAGTAATAGAAGCTAATGTTTGGTTTTCACTTTGGATCTCAACTTTTTCTTTTGCCTCTATAGCTTGATGTAGTCCATCAGAGAATCTTCTTCCCTCAAGTACTCGTCCAGTAAACTCATCAATTAGTTGTACTTTATTTTCTCTGACAATATAGTCTGTATCTTTTGAAAATAACAAATTTGCTTTTAAAGCCTGATTAATATGATGAACCAAATTAATGTTCTGTGGGTCATAAAAATTGTTGTTCTTAAGAATTCCATATGTTTGTGATAATTTTTCAATTTTATCTATGCCCTTTTCAGAAAGCAAAACATTTTTATTTTTTTCATCCAACTCATAGTCTGGTTTATTGAGTTCCTTTATGAATTTATTACATATAAAATACTGATCTGATTTATCTTCCGTTGCACCTGAAATTATTAATGGAGTTCTTGCCTCATCAATAAGAATGCTATCTACTTCGTCAACAATACAAAAAAAATGATCCCTTTGAACCATTTCTTCTACATTATATTTCATGTTATCTCTTAAATAGTCAAAGCCAAATTCATTATTTGTTCCATAAGTTACATCAGCATTATAATTTTTTTTTCTGTCTGCATCGCTCATTTCACTTATTATACATCCTACGGACAAACCCAAAAATTTATATACTTGACCCATCCACTCAGAATCCCTTTGTGCTAAATAATCATTTACAGTTACTACATGTACTCCTTTTCCTATTAAGGAGTTTAAATAAACTGGAAGAGTTGAAACTAAAGTTTTCCCCTCACCGGTTTTCATTTCAGCGATTTTTCCTTGGTGAAGAATAATTCCGCCCATCAGCTGTTCATCAAAATGTCGTTCAGAAAGCGTTCTTTTAGAAGCTTCTCTTACATAAGCAAACGCTTCAATAATTAGATCTTCTAATTTAACACCTTTTTGGACTTTAGATTTAAATTCTGCTGTCTTAGCCGAAAAACTTTCGTCCGGCATACCTTGAATTTTTGATTCCCAATTGTTAATTTTTTCTACAATTGATTTTAGTTTACCTATCTCTCTTTGACTTGAATTTTTTATAAATTTGCTGATAATGCCGCTAATATTTAACATAAATAATTATATTGTTTTAGATATGACTTATATAATCAATAATAACAAATTTTAAATAGTAATGACTTTAAATTTAAAAAACTTGCTTAACCCCAAAGTTAAAATGTCAAAAATGGGGGAATTTCAGGAATTGCGACCTATTGAGGGGCTGCAAATTTCAGCAGTGTCCGCAGATCTTTATGGAGATGGAAGAGACGATTTGACATTATTTTTTTTTGAAGAAGGAGCTAATTTTGGTGCGGTCTATACAAATTCTAAAGTTACTTCTGCTAGTATTAATTGGAATTTAAAAGTAAAAAGACATTTTGTGAAGGCACTTATGATTAATACCCAAAATGCAAATACATTTACTGGAATAAAAGGTGCTCAAGGACTCAAAGAAGTTGCCCACGCATTATCAAAGTCTCTTACTCTAAAATCCTCCCAATCACCCAAAGGAGTTAAAGAAGTTATAAAAATAACTGATTTACTTTTTGCATCCACAGGAGTGATTGGTGAAGATTTTCCATATTTAAAAATCAAAAGTAGAATTCCCGAATTAGTAAAAAAATTAAGAATCGAACAAAGCAAGTTTGTGTGGTTCAAAGCGGCAAGCGCAATAATGACAACAGACACGAGACCAAAAGTAGCTTATGAAGAATGTAAAGTAGGAAGTAAATTAGTAAAAATTTCAGGTATAGCAAAAGGATCCGGCATGATTGCACCGAATATGGCAACCATGTTATCATTTATATTTACCGATGCGAACATACCTTCTGTTTTTTTAAAAAGTATTTTAAAAAAAGTTACCGCAACAACATTTAATTCTATAACCGTTGATAGTGATACATCAACAAATGATATGGTGGCCATTTTTGCTACAGGAAAAGCAAAAAATTCTAAAATTTATAATGTGCTAGATCCAAAATTACAAGAATTTGAAAAAGCTTTACATAGACTAGCTTTAAATCTAGCAAAACAAATTGTTGTAGATGGAGAGGGTGCGAAAAAATTTATCACAGTAAATGTAATAGGAGCACGATCAACAACCATGGCAAGGAATATTTGTTTCTCAATTGCCAATTCTCCCTTATTCAAAACTGCAATTGCAGGAGAAGATCCAAATTGGGGAAGGATTGTTATGGCAATAGGCAAATCGGGCGAAAATGTTCAACCAAGTAAAATCCAAATAAAATTTGGAAAATATTTAGTTGCAGAACAGGGTAAAGTGGCAAAAGATTACAATGAAAAAGATTTAAAAGAATATATGAAATGGGGTTCAATAGATATTGAGGTGAATTTAAATATTGGTAATTCGCTTTATACTGTTTATACTTGCGATTTTACACACGACTATATTGATATAAATGCAGACTACAGAAATTAATATTTACTTTTTTTAATAAAAATTAAATAGTACATAAATAATGATTAAATATAATTTAATATGTAAGTGCCGAGAAACATTCGAAAGTTGGTTTTCGAGCTCGTCTGAATTTGATTCTTTATGTAAAAGAAAACTTATAAAATGTATTTATTGTGAATCTACATCTGTAAGGAAAATGGTAATGGCTCCCAATTTATCTAGTAAATCAAATAAAGTATTTAAAAAAACTAAATTAGAAAAAAATATAAAAAAGCAACTTCTTGATATTAGAAGATATATAGAAAAAAATTGTAAGAATGTTGGTGAAAATTTTACCAATGAAGCAAGAAATATTCATTACGATAAAAAAACGTCAAAAGGAATA
>CACLKR010000018.1 GCA_902607625.1 uncultured Pelagibacteraceae bacterium | reverse complement strand
CAAACTTCATGCTTAAAGCAGCTCCACCTCTGCCATCACCATCTACTCTTGTTAAAATAATTCCAGTTAAATCTACGGCTTTTTTAAATTCCTGAGCAACGTTAACGGCAACTTGACCTGTAAGAGAATCTGCAACTAAAATTGTTTCTGTTGGATGTGCAACAGATTTAATTTCTTTAATTTCATTCATCATAGAAAGATCAATCTGAGTTCTTCCTGCGGTATCAAAAATTATTGAATCAACTCCGCTTAAAGATGCGGCGTTAAGAGCTCGCTTGACTATATCAATTGGCAGCTGACCTTTAACAATAGGCAAAGTTTGTATCGAATTCTTTTCACCTAATATATTTAATTGTTCTTGTGCGGCGGGTCTGTAAATGTCTAAACTTACCATTAAAGATTTCTTTTTATTATTTTTTTCTAAATATTTTGCAAGTTTTGCTGCTGTTGTTGTTTTTCCAGATCCCTGTAGCCCAACCAACATCAAACAAACTGGAGGAACAGCATTTAAATTCAATTCAGATTTAGTATCACCAAGTATTTTTACAACTTCATCAAAAACAACTTTTACTATCATTTGACCAGGTGTTGTTGATCTAATTATCTCCTGGCCAATTGCTTTAGGCTTTATATTTTGGATTAATTCCTTTGCAACAGGTAGAGCAACGTCCGCTTCTAACAAAGCTTGACGTATCTTTCTCAAACCCTCATCAACTTGCGCCTCATTGAGTGAAGGTGCTTTTTTTAAAGAACTAAAAATTTCTTCAAATTTACTTGTTAAATTTTCAAACATAATTCATTTATTCCAACAAAAATTACACTAGTGGGCGAACCCTCGCTGACTAGTGTCGATCCCTTTGTTTCCAAAGGCACCGCAAAAACTTCCTTTTGCGGGAATAGTCCGCAAGCTACATATTGAGGTTCAAAAAGTCAATAAATAAAGATAAAACTAAAAATATGAATAATTTAGAAGCTTATAAAATGGATGGTTTGGGTAACGATTTTATAATATTTGATAAAAGAAAAAAGTCCATTTCTCTTACCAAAGATCAAATCGTCAAAATTTCGGATAGAAATAGTATTGGATGCGATCAAGTAATTTTCATTGATAAAGACGAAAGTAGTAATGCTTTCTTAAAATTTTATAATTCAGACGGTGGAGAAATTTCAGCATGTGGTAACGGTAGTAGATGTGTTGCTTATTTATTAATGAAAGAAAATAACAGTAAAAAAATATCTTTAAGAACAAAAGTTGGAATTCTTCAAGCTGAATTAAATGATAAAAATTTAGTGAGCATAAACATGGGCCAACCCAATTTTGAATGGAATAAAATACCTTTGTTAAAAAAAATGGATAACCAAAATTTGAAAATAAAAATTGATAGTATTGACGGAAAAGAAGTCATAGGTGGCTTCTCCCTAAGTATTGGAAATCCTCATGTAATTTTCTTTGTTAAAGATTTTAGTCAATTTAATTTAGGAGAGATTGGACCTAAAGTAGAAAACCATAGTTATTTTCCAGAAAAATGTAATGTTACATTAGCTAACATTAAAAATAGAAAACATGTGAAAATAAAAGTTTGGGAACGTGGTGCTGGTTTAACTAAAGCATGTGGAACAGCTGCATGCGCTGCTGCTGTATCGGGTGCTGTTCTAAAATTAAGCGAAAGGTGTGTAGATATAGAATTTCCAGAAGGATTACTAAATATTGATTGGAAAAAAGATAATAATATTTATATGACAGGTATGGTTTCGCAAGTGAAAAAAATTACAATTAGTATTTAATTATGGGTATTTTTGATAAGTTTAAGTTAGGTTTAAACAAAAGTTCAAAAAGTTTGTCATCAGGTTTAAATGATTTAATTTTCAAAAGAAAAATAGATGAAAGCACACTTAATGAATTGGAAGATTTTTTAATACAGTCTGATGTTGGTGTCGAGTCTGCAAAAGAATTAAGAGAAAAATTCGCCAATACAAAAGTAAATCCAAAAAAATCAGGAAAAGATGAAATTTACAAAATTTTTTCAAATTATATATCTGAAATATTAAAGCCTCTTGAAAAAAATTTAGAAAATATAGAAGAGAATAAACCAAGTGTGATTTTAATTGCTGGTGTTAATGGAGTAGGAAAAACTACTACTATTGGAAAATTAGGAAAAATTTTAGGTCAAAATAACAAAAAAATAATTTTTGGTGCAGCAGATACCTTTCGAGCAGCAGCAGTAGATCAATTGGAAGTTTGGGCTAAAAAAATTAATGCTGACATTATTAAATCAGATGAGGGTGCTGATCCAGCTTCGGTTGCCTATAAGGCCTTGGATCATGGAAAAAAGAATAATTTTGACTATCTCCTTATTGACACAGCAGGAAGACTGCAAAATAAAAAAAATCTAATGGATGAGTTTAAAAAAATTACAACTGTTATAAAAAAAATAGATGCAACTTCTCCGCATGAAACTTTTCTAATATTAGACGCCACTACTGGTCAAAGTGCAATCAATCAAGTTGAAGAATTTAAAAAAATTACACCGATTACCGGAATAATTATGACTAAGCTAGATGGTACAGCAAAGGGTGGAATTTTATTGGCTATAGGAAGAAAATTTAAACTACCAATTATAGCTTTAGGCATGGGAGAAAAAGAAGATGATCTTCAAACATTCAATTCTGAATACTTTGCTAATGCTCTATTGAATTTTTAAATGAAAAAAATATTTAATTTTGCCCTTTACGACTTTGCAAATTCAGCTTTTACAACAATTATTATAACTTTTATTTTTGCAACATATTTTGCTAAACAAATTGCTCCCAACCCAGTATTAGGACAATCTTATTGGGGCTGGACAATAGGTATAACAGGTTTTTTAGTGGCAATAATTGGACCTATCGTAGGATCATTTGCAGATAGAAAAAACAGAACTGTATTTTTTATCAGATTTTTTTCTTTGTTATGTATTTTATTTACCGCATTCTTGTGGTTTTCAAAACCATCTCAGTCGTATCTTTTATATACTTTGATAATTGTTGGTATTGCAAATCTTTTTTATGAACTAAGTTTGATTTTTTATAACTCCTTACTAAAAGATATTTCAACAGATAAAAACTTGGGTAAATCTTCAGGTTTTGGTTTTGCCTTGGGATATGTAGGTGGAATTGTAATATTGCTTATAAGTATTAAATTATTTATCGATACTGATAATCTACCCTTTGGATTGATTAAAGAAGAGTCTCAAAACATAAGAGCTATCGCTTTACTGGTAAGTATTTGGTTTTTAATATTCTCTATTCCATTTCTGTTTTTCGTAATAAAGGAAAGCAAAAAAAAAATAAAAAAAAGTGCCTCTTCTAACTTTGCAGACTTAAAAAAATTGCTTTGGAACAAAAAAATTAGTGTTTTAGGACAATTTTTAATTGCCAGGATGCTTTATGCTGACGGTTTAAATGCAATTATTGTAATGGGCGGAATATTTGCAGTTGGTGTATTTAATCTTGAAATAAAAGATCTTTTAAAACTTTCGGTACTTATGAATATAACGGCCTTTATTGGAGCATTTGTTGGTGGAATGGCCAATGACAAATATGGATCTAAAATTGTAATTATTTTTTCTTTAATTGGATTAATACTTTCATCAATTGTCATTTTGTTTACCTTTTCAGTATCAACATTCTTTATCCTTGCAGCAATCAATGGTCTATTTATAGGACCAATACAATCTGCAAGTCGTGTAGTAATAACATCTATGTTAAATAAAAATAATCAAGGCAAAGGATTTGGTTTGTTTGCCACATCAGGCAAATTAACATCCTTCGTGGGTCCTTTATTAGTAAGCACAGTTACTTTTTTAACAGCTAGCCAAAGAATAGGATTTTCTGCTGCTATTATATTGCTATTATCCGGATTGATTATTTTACTAAATATTAAAAAAATTAGTTAATAAGATTTTCTGAAATTAACGGTTTATAATATGAGCATTTGTAAGTATCACTTATATCCTTATAGCCACAATCTTTTAACAAGGAAGATATATATAATTTGTAATCGTTATCCATAGGTAATTTTTCAAGTTTATTATCTTTAAGATTGAATTTAAAATTAGATCTAATTGATTTTATTCCACTGATCATAATTAAAGTTTTATTGTCACTAAGCAAGTAATAAGCATAGTCTTCTGGAAAAACTGGTAAATTATAGTTTGAACCCAGTTCCTTAACTTTTTTAGGAAACCAATCATAGGTGATTAATGGGCTGGCTCTTCCTGTATCATTATATAAAATATATAGATCTTGAGGGTAATCTTTAATATAATTAAATTCTTCTCCGCTAGCTAAAACTGCCTTCTCTCTAGTCCTAAAGTATAAGGTAAATTTATCATCATGAGAAAGCATTGTGCCAACATTAAAAACTTCCTCAAAATTTTCCTTAATTGGAAGAATTTCGTCCGAATTTCCTTCGATATTAAAAAATAGAAAAAATGATATAAAATATAATAATAATTTCTTCATGTTGTAAAGATAATTTTTAACTGTGTAATTAGATTGTTTAAATTGTGACTTAATTTAAGCTTTGAATAAATTTTTTTAAAGCCAATAAAAGTTTTTCATCATATTCTATCATATGATCGCCATATTCTTGCGAATAAAAAAATTTGGGTTCGTTTGCTAGTTCATACATTTTTTTCCCCATATCATAGGGAACTATTTTATCAGCTTTACCGTGCATAATTAAAACTGGAACAAAAATATTGTTTATCTTCTTGTGACTTTCAAATTTATCTCTAAGTAAAAAAGTAACTGGAAAAAGAGGATAGTATTTTTTACCCATATTTATCATAGAGGTAAAAGGAGATTCTAAAATAATGCCTGCATAATTTTTATTTTGCGCAATCTCAACTGCCACTCCAGTGCCTAATGACTCTCCGTAAAGTATTATGTTTTGTTCTTTTATACCTTTTGCACTAAGCCATTTAACCGCACTTCTGGCGTCCTCATACAAACCCATTTCATTTGGTTTTCCTTCATTTCCATTAAAGCCTCTCCAAGCAATTATTAAAAAATTTACATTTAAATCTTTAAAATGGTTAAGCTTATAAGTTCTATTTTCCAGCGAACCAGCATTTCCATGAAGAAAAAGGATAGTTTTAAATTTCCCAAGGTCCCGTTTATAAAACCACCCGATAAGATCTATTTTATCATTTGTGGTAATTTCAACTTTTTCAATTTCAGTGGGTACTCTTACAATCTGATTTTTAAGATAATTGTCTACTGAAGGATGGTACAAAAGATTTCTTTGAAAAAAAAATACTAAAGTCAACAATAGAACGTAAAAGAAGACTATAACTAATATAATAGTAGTGAAATAATTCATAATATTAATAAAAAAATCATTTTTCTATTTTTAAAATTTAACCTATCATAGGATTTTATAAAGTTATGATAAAAGAATTTGAAATAAACGATATATTAAATGCGGTAAATAGTATTTCTAAAATAGGAAAAAAAAAGAGTAAAACCCTAGAAAAAAAAGATTTCACTGATAAAATTGATATTTTAACTCTTAACAATCAAGTAAAATCAAATAAAAGCGAAATCCTTGTTCTTGATCGAATGATTGAATAGAATATTGAAACTTTTAATTAAAGAAAGCTAAATGATTATACAGTGTAAAAGTTGTTCTAGAAAATTCGTAGCAAAAGATAGTGATATTCCTGAGGCGGGAAGAATGGTCCAATGTGGTTACTGCTCAGTTACCTGGCATCAGATGCCTGCTTCGGTACCAATCAAAACTGTTAAAAAACCAAAAATAACTAAACCCATTTCAGAAACTGATGAAAGCCCTTCTATTGACAGTATAGAGGGATCGGACGGTAAAACTTATAAATTTTTAGGAAATCAATGGGCAGAATTACTTCCTTCTGGAAAAACTGGATTGTTTGCAAGAAAAAAGATTTCTCAAGAACTTGACGAAATTACGGGAAGAAAAGAAAAGAAAATTACTAAGAAAAGACAGAAAAAACTTGAGGAAGTTGACCCGTCATCTGAAAGTTGGAATAATGAAAAACAATTACCAGATATTTATAAATCAGAACAAGGGCTTGGACTTTTTGGATATATTTTTTTACTAATAATTATTGGATTTTCTATTGTAGGGGTGTTAAGAACTTTCGAAAATGATTTGTTAAATACTTTTCCAGAAACAGAATATATTTTTGAATTATTGGACGAACAACTAGAATATCTTGCTGAGACAGTTAAAAACATGATTGTAATAACTAAAGATTTTATAGATTCTTATTAATTTGCTTATTTTTTAATTGATCTTAATGAATCCACTATAAGCAGATAGAGACAAAATATAACTATAATCCAAAAAGGGAGGCCTTTCCAAAATCCTGCTAGACCTGTGCTTATACTCCAAGCTAAACCTAGTACAAATATAGCAACTAGAGTGATGCCTAAAAAAATTGTAATTTTTTCACTTAATCTCATTAATCTTATTCAATCACTTTTTTATTTTACTTGTCAACCAACTTGCGTTTCTAAATAATCTTTCATCATCATATAAAGATGAAACTAACTGTATCCCAACAGGTAAACCGTTTTTTCCTTGAAGTAGTGGTAAGCTAATGCTGGGCATTCCACAGAAAGTCCAGATAGTTGAAAATATAGGATCTCCAGTAGACTCTAGTCCTTTGGGAGCTTCACCATTTGCTGAAGGAGTTAATATAGCATCATAATCATGAAAGAATTGGTTGAAGTAAGCGTTAGCCACCTCAATCTTAGAACGAGCATCATTATATTCTACAGAGGTATATTTCATTCCTCTTTCTATTGCCTCAATTATTTTATCGCTTAATTTATTTTTTGAACTTTTATATTCTGCTGAAAAAGATTGCGCCATATCTGATTCCATAATTATTTGATGCCATTTTGGAATATTCTCAAAACCTTCTGGTAATTTCATTTCATCTACTTTCCCTTTAAGCTCATCTTTAACTTCTTCAAAAGCTTCTTTTACATCTTCTTCTAGTTTATTCATGAAAGGTAATTTTATATATGCCAATACAGGTTCCATAGGTGGTTTTTGTTTACTTGCAGCTAATAATTTTGGCTTTGGATTTAAAGTAGTGTCTGAGTCCTGTTTATCATGGCCAATAAGTTGTTCACTAATTAATGCCGCATCTTCTATAGAATTAGAAAAAATTCCAACTTGATCCAAGGTTCGAGAAACTTGCAAAACTAAATGTCGAGAAATATAACCTTTAGATGGTTTATAACCTACAACACCACAAAATGAAGCTGGTCTAATAACTGATCCATTGGTTTGACTTCCAACAGCAAGTGGAACCATGTTAGTTGCTACAGCAGCAGCGGAACCGCTAGAAGAACCTCCGGGTGTCCTTGTAGTATCGTGCGGATTTTTAGTTTTTCCTGGTGAATAATAAGCAAGTTCAGCTGTAACGGTTTTTCCCATTATCACAGCACCCGCCTGTTTTAACTTTGAAACTACAGTACAATCATTCCAGGTAATGTCTTTTTTATGAATTTCTGTTCCATCCATAGTTGGCATATCTTCAGTATCAAAAATATCCTTTATGCCTACTGGTACGCCGTGAAGATCACCATGAACTTTACCTTTTTGATGATCTTCATCTAATTTTTTAGCTTGATTTAAAACAATTTCTTGGTCAAAAAATTCCCATGCTTCAACTTTTTTTTCATTCTTATCAATTTGATCTATAAAACTTTTAATAATTTCTTCACAAGAATATTTGCCTTCTTTGAGAAATTTAACAATATCTACAGCGGAAAGTTTAAACAAAGACATTTTTATTTATTCTATATACAAACCAAAAAAGTAATCTGGTAAATATAATGCTATTCCAGGATAATTATACATAAGCACCATAGTAAATATTACTATGAACAAATAGGGCATTATGGCTTTAAATATTTCTATTAACTCAATAGCATCACCTGCAACCCCTTTTAAATAATAAGCTGCCATGGCCATGGGGGGAGTTAAAAATGAAGTTTGAAGATTCAAAGCTACTAACATAGCAAAAAAGTAAGGATTGACTCCAAATGCATCTAACATAGGTAAAAAAATTGGAACAAAGATAATTAATATCTCTGTCCATTCTAGTGGCCATCCCAACAAAAATATTATCAACTGGGCTAGAACAAGAAATTGCCACGGTTCTAAATTCATTCCAAGAACCCAGTGTTCAATAATTGCGTGACCACCTAAATATGAAAAAACAGATGCAAAAGTCCAAGAACCCACAAATAACCAGCAGACCATAGCGGTGGTCTTAGCCGTTAAAAAAATTGACTCTTTTAATGTTTTCCAATTAAGCGCTTTATAACAAAAAGCTAGAAACAATCCGCCAAATGCGCCAATCGCAGCAGCTTCAGCAGGAGTGGCTAGCCCCAACAAAATCGATCCAAGGACCGATAGAATTAATAATGCCAATGGAACAAAAGAAGTGAGTAATTGTATAATGATAACTCTGGTTGGAGGAACTTCTTCTTCTAAAGGTTTTGGTGCAATACTTGGATTAAAGTACGCACGGGTAACTACATAAACCATATAAAAGCCTGCTAATAAAAATCCTGGAATAATCGCAGCAGCATAAAGTCTTAGCACAGACAATTCTGCTATAGCCGCATAAACGATAAGCATAATGCTCGGAGGAATTAAGATGCCTAAAGTTCCACCTGCACAAATTACTCCAGCGGCAAATCCCCGATGATAATTAGCCTTAACCATAGCTGGGAAAGCCAACAATCCCATCAAGGTAACCACCGCTCCAATAATTCCACTCGCTGTCGCAAAGATCGCACAAGTCGCTAGAGCTGCAACTGCCATTGAACCTGGAAGATGGCGTGTGGCTAATTGCAAACTAAAAAATAATCGATTGACGATATTTGCCCTTTCAACCACGTAACCCATAAACAAAAATAAAGGTATGGCGACAAGAATATCGCTTTCCATAACGGAATATGTGTTCTGATTGAGAAGATAAAAAATTTGGTTATTGAGTAAATTATCTGCTTGAAAATAAGCGTAGTATCCAAAACCAACACCTATCGGAATAAGGGTAAATGCTATCGGAAATCCTAATAAGACAAGGAAAATAAAAATCGAAAGCATGAAGATAGCAACTTGTGGATCCGTCATTTAATTTCCTTTTCCTAATGCTTCTTTTCGTCTTTGCTCTTCTTGTTGTTGTTTGATTAAATCTTCTTCAGTTTCTCTAACATCCTCATGTCTTTTCAGCCACTGACCATTTTTAATACACAAAATACATCTCATGCATTCAGATATTCCTTGAATAATTAAAAGACCTCCAGCAAGTGGTATTAAAGATTTAAAATAATAGATTTGAATTCGTGCCGGGCTATTCCAGCTCACCTCTTTATATCTCCATGAATCTGAAGCAATTTCATAACCAAACCAAACTAAAGCCAACATTCCAGGAAAGAAAAAGAAGATATAAAGTATTAGATCAATCCATGCTTGGGTTCGAACAGGAAACAATCGATATATCACATCGCCTCTTACATGGGCATCTTGTGCCAAAGCATAAGCTCCCGCCATTAAAAATAGACCCCCATACATTTGGACCATCATGTCAAAAACCCAAACTGTAGGAGCATTCAACGCATATCGAACAAAAACTTCATAGGTTACGGAAAGTGTTAGAATAAGAATGCACCAACCAAAGGCTCGACCTATCCATATGCTCAAACTCTCAAAAAAATAAACAAATCTCTCCATGGACCCTCAATTTAAAAAATAGTTTATATAAAACTAGATAAAACTCAATAAGAAAGGGCGGCCTTTCGAGCCGCCCTTATTAATATTCTAATTTAAATATTTAAATTGCTTTTGCTGGATCACCAAAGTGATGTTTGTAGGCCATCCCATAGTCAGGTGAGTTAAGCAATAAGTATGCCATAACTTTTTTAGCATAACCTTTTTGCGAATTTACAACCTTTTTGAAGAATGGATCTTCTTTATTGAATTTATCAACGATTGTATCCCAAGCTTTCAACTGATCTTGCATAACACCATCTGGCGTACGATAAACGTTTACACCTAGTTTGTTTTTTAATTTAACAAGGTCATCAGCATATCTTAGTGTATTGTGCCAGAAGAAGTTTGAGTTCTCAGCTTCCGAAGCATACTCAAGAATTTTTTGTAATTCTGGAGCAAGACCTTGAAATGTTTTTTTGTTGAAAGTGATCTCAAAAGCTTCCTGTGATTGGTGGAAACTTGCTAAGTGATAATGTTTTGATACATCTTGCATACCAAAGTCACTATCTGAAGTTGGATTGTTAAACTCAGCAGCATCAATTAGTCCACTCTTCATTGCTGGTTGAATTTCTCCACCCGGAAGTTGAACAACTGACATTCCCATTTCACCAAGTACGTCCGCAGCTAATCCCACAGTTCTGTACTTAAGACCTTTCATTTGAGATGATTTTTTGATTTGTTCTTTAAACCATCCAAGTGGTTGGGCTGGCATTGGACTATTAAAGAAACTAACAAGGTTTAAACCTAAATTACCCATCAGCTCATTAAATAGTTTTATACCTCCACCGTAGTGGATCCATCCAAGCAACTCTTGGGCACTCCAACCCCAACATGGGCCAGTACCAAAAAGAGAAGCTGAAGCAGCTTTACTATACCAATACGCAGGAACATAATGAGCTCCATCTAGAACTCCTCTGTGCACAGCGTCTTGCATTTGACTTGTTTTCACCACAGAATTTACAGCTAGAAGATCGATCTTCAGTGCTCCACCTGACATTTCATTTACTCTTTTCACGTAGGCTTGAGCATTTTCTAGAAAAATTCCACCACCCCAAGCAGCTTGTACTTTTAAAGTAGTCGCAGCTTTGGCAATTCTAGGCATTGCTAGAGTAGCAGCAGCAACTGCACCTGTTGCAGCAGCAGCTTTAAAGAATTTACGTCTTGAAGGAGTTTTAATTCCTTTTAACGTTTTATCTTTTTTTGACATATAGTTTTCCCTCCTAATTGTCGTTTAGTTAATTAACTTGAATTAAGTTAATCACATAACCAAATCGAAGTCTTTTCAAATTTCATAAATAATATCTGATAAGTGAGCCTAGAAAGTTAAAAAAAAATTAAATACAATTTATAATTGAATCTAATTTACTTTATTTACAAACTTCTCGTTATTTAATTTACACAATTTACACACTCACCTGTTTTAAAAAACTCTTCAATATTACTGATAGCGAGATCCCCCATTGCAGTGCGAGTTTTTGTTGTAGCGCTGCCTAAATGAGGTAGAACAAAAACATTAGGTAAAGTTAAATATTCAGGATGAATATTAGGCTCTCCATTGTAAACATCTAAACCTAGAGAAAAAATTTTCCCATTTTTTAGTGCTTCAACCATTGCATCATCATCAATCATATCTCCTCTGGCACTATTCGAAATTACAGCTCCATTTGGAAAATGTTTTATAGTTTTATTGTTAATAATATGCCTTGTTTCTTTTGTTGAGGGACAGTTAATTGAAAAAAAATCTGAAACTGATAATAAACTTTCTAAAGATTTATGATAAATGGCACCTTTTTCTAAATTTTTATCTAATCTAGATCTGTTGTAATAATGAATTTTCATTCCAAATGATCTTGCTCTATCAGCAACAGCCCTACCAATTCTACCCATACCTAAAATCCCTAATCTTGATCCCGTTAGTTGTTTCCCCATTAAAAAATCAGTTGACCATTTCCAATTTTTTTTAGTCCACTCCATTCCTTCTTTGGCTCTTCTGGCAGCACCTAAAAGCACGAGTATCGCAATTTCTGCCGTTGCGTCTGTTAAAACATCTGGAGTATTTGTAACAACAATATTTCTTTTTTTTGCCTCATCAAGATCAATGTTTCCAAAACCTACTGCAAAATTAGAAATAATTTTAACTTTATTTGACAGTTTTGAAATAATATCAGCATCAAATTTTTCGGTTAGGGAGGATAATATTCCATCGCAATCGCTACTATTACTAATTAGTTCGTTTTTTGTTAGTAATCTATCTTTCTTATTTAATTTCACATTAAAAATCTTCAAAGCATATTCTTCGCTTGATTTCATAAGTTTTCTAGTAATCAATATCTTTTTCATAGTTTTCTTAAAACTTCAGGTTTAGGACCACCTGTATACCAATCAATAATTTCAACGGTATGCAAAATTGGAATTTTTGTCGCTTGCGCAATTTGTGTAATACAGCCAATATTACCAGTTGAAATAATCTGTGGTTTAATTTTTTCAATATTAGAAATTTTATTTTTTAATAATTTTTTTGCAATTTCACTTTGTAATAAGTTATATGTTCCTGCTGACCCACAACAAATATGGCCATCTGGAATTTCTAGAACTTCGTTTCCTGTTTTTTTTATTAAATTCATTGGTTCTTTATGTATTTTTTGTCCATGTTGCATTGAACATGCTGAGTGATATGCAATTTTATATTCTTTATTATTTTTTTTATTTTTAATAAAATTTAGTTTAACATTTTCATCTAAATATTCTGATATATCTTTTGTCAATTCTGATATTTTTTTAGCTTTTTTTTTAAGATCTTGGTCCGATCTAAATATAAATC
>CACLKR010000017.1 GCA_902607625.1 uncultured Pelagibacteraceae bacterium | reverse complement strand
CAAATTAAAGAGTCTTTACTTAAAGAAAAAGCTTCACCAGAAATAATCTCTAAAAATCTTGCAGAGTTAAAAGCAAATAAAGTAAGTGAAAAAAAGCCAGGTAAAATGGTATTAGGAGCAGATAGTGTTATAGATATAAATGGTGAACTAATTTCAAAACCCACAACAAGAGAAGAAGCTTTTGATATACTTCAAAAATTAAATGGACAAAAACATCATTTAATTAGTTCTGTTTGTATATCTAAAAATGGATCCATGATATGGAATTATACAGATGCTTCTACTTTAATTATGAAAAAATTTAATTCAGACGAAATTAAATCTTATTTAACAAAGATAGAAGATAAAGAATTATATGCTTATGGTGTTTATCAAATCGAGGCTGATGGCAGATCCTTGTTTTCAAAAATAGAAGGAGATGAAAACACGATTATGGGTCTACCAGTTAAACAAATAAAGGAATATTTAAATACATTAAAATGAAAAAATATTTAGTTATAGGAAATCCAATTGAACATTCATTGTCACCTAAATTACATAATTATTGGATTAAGAAAAATAATCTAGATGCCGTGTATAACAAAAAGCAGCCTAATGAAAATGATATTGAGGGAATAATTAATGAAGTAAAAAATGGAAAGATTGATGGAATAAATGTTACGGTCCCATTCAAAAAATTAGTAATTCCTTTTCTTGATAAACTAACTCCCCTTGCAAAAGAGACTCATTCAGTAAACACAATTTATAAAGAAAAAGAACATGGAGTAGATATTGTTATTGGAGATAATACAGATGTTGGTGGGTTTAAGCAAAGCTTAGAGTACATACATTATAATGTAAAAAATAAAAAAATATTTATTTTAGGAGCTGGGGGCGTTGTACCTTCTATACTTAAAGCTTTGGAAAAATTAGGAGCTTCTAAGGTTTATATAAGCAATAGAACAAAAGAAAAGGCAAAAGATTTAGAAAGTTATTACAAAGTATCTTTAGGTTTGGAAACCTTAGATTGGGGTCAAAGTCCTGATTTTGATATAATTATTAATGCAACAAGTTTGGGTTTAAAAAATAATGATAAAATAGAATTAGATTATAAAAAACATAAACCTAAATTTTTTGGGAAAAGGAAATTATTTTATGATGTTATTTACAACCCTAATAAAACAAATTTCCTTTTAAAAGGTGAAGAGTTAGGAAATGAAACTGCAAACGGAAAGATGATGTTCGTATGTCAGGCCCAATTAGCATTTAAAATTTGGCATAATATCTTACCAAAAATAGATAATGAAACGATTAAATTATTTGAAGACCCTGCTGTCAATTTTCCCTCTTTTGGTTCAAAATTTTGAAACACATGTATGATTAGACTCGCGATAATTGGAGATATTGGTTCTGGGAAAAGTTATGTAGCAAAGCAATTTGGTTATCCAGTTTTTAATGCCGATGCTGAGGTTGTTAAATTATATAGAAAAAATAGAAAATGTTATTATAAACTTAAAAAAGCACTTCCTAATTATATAACCTCTTTCCCCGTCAAAAAAATCAAACTATCAAAGGCTATTATGGCTAATCGGGCAAATCTTAAAAAAATTATTAAAATTGTTCATCCAGAAGTCCGCAATAGGATGAATAATTTCATTAAAAAAAACAGAAATAAAAAATTTGTTATTTTGGATATTCCATTATTGATAGAAAATAAATTAAATAAAAAAAAAGATATTTTGATTTTTGTAGATGCTAAAAAAAAAGAGATTAACAAAAGATTAAAAAAAAGACATAATATTAGTGTTAAAATTTTAAAAAAATTTCAACTTCCTGTAGAACTTAAAAAAAAGAAAGCAAATTTTATAATAAAAAATAATTTTAAGAGCAATTCAATAAAAAAAAATGTTAAAATAGTATTAAAAAAAATTTTATTAAATGCTTGAAGTTATATTAGATACGGAAACTACTGGGTTATCAACGATAGAAAAACATAGAATAGTTGAAATTGGATGTATAGAACTAGATAATCAAATTCCTACAAACAAGATATTTCATAAATATATTAATCCACAAAGATCTGTTTCAAAAGATGCATATAAAGTTCATGGTTATTCTGATGAATTTTTATCAGATAAAAAAACTTTTTCAGAAATATCTGAAGATTTTTTAAATTTTATTAAAAATAAAAAAATAATAATACATAATGCACCTTTCGATTTGTCTTTTTTAAATTATGAATTAAAACTTGTTAACCAAAAACCAATTAATAAAGAAAATGTAATTGACACATTAGAAATAGCACGTTCAAAATATCCAGGATCACAAAACTCATTAGATGCACTTTGCAAACGTTTTAATATTGATAATTCAAAAAGAGAAAAACATAATGCTTTAATTGACTGTCATTTATTGAAAGAAATTTATGTAAATCTTGTAGACCAAAAGACACCGAAATTAAATTTAGAAAATGTTGAGATAATTGACCTAAAACCTAATGATAATACTAATATTAAAAAAAAATTAAGGCTAGTAGTTAAGCCCGACAATGATGAGCTACAACTTCACAAAAAGTATCTTAAATCCGACCTACCAAAAAATTATTATAATTAGTTATTTTTTTTTATCATTATACAATTTTTCGAAATTTACTTCTTTGTTTATTTGAAGATTTTTCACTCCCGCTTTTGTGAATAAATAAACAAAAGTTTCATATAGAGTAGGGTATATTTCTGTGGGAATTTTTATTAAAATTATTTTTTCCAATTCTTTTTTGTCCTCAAAATTTTTTTCAATAGAAACTAATGCTGTGCCTGTAATTTCGGTGAGCACTTTATGTTTGACATTTTCACCTGGTACAATTTTTAACGTGGTATTTACCTCAATTATATTATCTTTATATGGTTTGCTTTTAATATCGAAATTTAAAATATAGTTTGCTATTTCTTTTTCTAACATAACAAAAGCTTTTATATTTGGGATTTCAAAAGAAATGTCTTTAATAAACTTCGATATAATTTTGTAACTCATTTAAGTATTATTTTTCGTCTTCTTGTTTGTGTTCTTCAATACTTCCTTCAATTATATCATTATTATTTTTTTTTTTAGGCAAATTAGAAGATATAAATCTAATAAAGAATTTTCTTGTTATAGGTATTATCAATAAAAATCCAAAAAAATCTGTTAAAAATCCAGGAATTATAAGTAATAAAGCCGCAAATGCTAAAGTTGCGCCTGATATAATTTCATATATTGGTATTTCATTTTTCACTAATTGGTTTAAACCCGAGCGTATTGCATTTAAACCTTCTAATTTTGCAAAATATATTCCTGTAATTGCTGTAAAAAAAATTAAAAAAATAGTATTTAATGCTCCAATTACTCCACCCACTTTAATCATTAAATAAATTTCGATTGCAGGAATTCCGATTATAAAAAGGATAACAGCGTTCATTTGTCAGCTTATTTATGTTTGCATACTATATCATATAAGTATTATAATCAAAAAATCATATGAGTAGTCAGTTTGGATTTATAGATATAATTTTGCTAGCTATGTTTGCTGGTTTTATAATTTTGCGTCTAAGAAATATTTTGGGAAGAAAAACAGGCCATCAGGGAAAATCGATGAGAGGATATTTCCCAAAAGGGATGGAAGTTCTTAAAGATATAGAAAATAATGAGGCTATAAGGACAGGAAATGTTGATGAGGAAACGAAAAAACAATTTTTGAAAGGAGCAGATATTGCGTACGAACAAATCATTACTTCTTTTGCGAAGGGAGATAAAAAATCATTAAAAAGCTTGTTAGGCAAAGGTATGTATAATGATTTTTCTCAAGTTATAGATGAAAGAAAGAAAAAAGAACTTATATATGAAACAACTTTTATAGGGATAAAATCTTCAAAAATATTAGAATTTAAGAAAATTGAAAATATTTACAAAGTTACCGTCAACTTCGTTAGCGAAATAATTACCTGTGTGAAAGATAAGAATAATCAAGTAGTTGAAGGTAATCCAGACATTATAAAAACTGCCAATGATGTTTGGAAATTTTCAAAAAATATGTGGAGTCAAAATCCAGCATGGTACTTAGTTGAGACATCAGATAAATAGTGAAAAAGAAGTACATTGCCTCGCTCAAAGATAAAAAAGATTGGATAGCTTTTACAAAGCAGATTGGTGATATTAGTGCTAAAGAAGTCGATCTTTTGCATCATAATGTAAAAGAAAATAAAGTTCCAAAACTAGATTTACACGGTTTTTCTCTAGCGGAGTCTAATAAAATAGTAAAAAAATTTATAATTGAATCCTTTAATTACGGATATAGAAAACTTAAAATTGTGACCGGCAAAGGAACAAGATCAAGATCTTATGATAATCCCTATATCTCAGAAAAGTTAAGTGTTTTGAAACATTCTGTGCCAGAATTTATTAATAGTGATGAAAATTTAAATAATAAAATAGTCAAAATAAAAAATGCAAATCTAAGGGATGGAGGAGAAGGTGCTATTTATATTTTTTTAAAAAGTAACAAAAAATTTACAAGATAAATTTTGATAAATCGGTATCTTTAGCAAGTTCTCCAAGATTTTTTGTAACATAATTTTTATCAATCACAATTTTTTCACCACCTCTATCTGTTGCAGTGAAGCTAATTTCATCTAATACTCTTTCAATTATTGTGTAAAGCCTTCTCGCTCCAATATTTTCTATAGTAGCGTTAATTTCGGTTGCTAATTTTGCTATTGTTTCTATCCCATCTTTCGAAAATTCAAGACTAACTTTTTCTGTTTCTAAAAGTGCTGTGTATTGTTTAATTAAACTATTATCCGGCTCTTCTAAAATCCTTCTAAAATCATCACTAGTTAAAGCGTTTAATTCCACTCTAATGGGCAATCTTCCTTGAAGCTCAGGCAATAAATCTGATGGCTTTGCAAGTTGAAAAGCACCGGAAGCGATAAATAATATATGATCAGTTTTTATAGTGCCATGTTTTGTGCTTACAGTTGTTCCTTCAATTAATGGAAGCAAATCTCGTTGTACGCCTTCTCTCGAAACATCTCCTCCAATACGATCGCCTCTTGCTGAAACTTTGTCAATTTCATCTAAAAAAACAATTCCATTATTTTCAGTTGAAATCTTAGCAGATTTTATAATTGTATCCTGCTCAATCATTTTATCTGATTCTTCAGCAATTAGGATTTCATGAGATTCTTTTACTAATATTTTTTTCTTTTTACCTTTCTTAATATTCTTACCTAACATTTCAGATATATTTATCATTCCGACATTTGCTCCAGGCATTCCAGGTATTTCAAAACTTGGCATATTTGATACATCACTCACTTCAATTTCAATTTCATTATTATCGAGATCTCCATTTCTTAATCTTTTTCTAAAGCTTTCTCGAGTAGCAACAGTAGCTTTACTTCCTACTAGGGCATTAAGGACTCTTTCTTCAGCTGCTTGCTGAGCTTCTGCATGCACTTCCTTTCTCATTCTTTCTTTTTCAATAGCTATTGCAATTTCAAGTAGATCTCTAATTATTTGTTCTACATCTCTGCCTACATATCCTACTTCAGTGAATCTTGTAGCCTCAACCTTTATAAAAGGAGCCTCAGCAAGCCTAGAAAGTCTTCTTGATATTTCTGTTTTTCCTACACCAGTAGGGCCTATCATAAGAATATTTTTTGGCAAGACTTCATCTTTCATATCACCTTTTAATGCCTGTCTTCTCCATCTATTTCTAAGAGCAATTGCTACAGCCCTTTTTGCTGCTTTTTGACCAATTACATAGCGATCTAATTCTGAAACTATCTCTCTTGGTGATAAAGACGAAACTACGGATCTATCATTTTTTTCCTTTGAATCTTCTATTTTTTGTAGGGGCGTAACATTTGTTTTTTGTTTCATTTAGCTAAATTTTTTCTAGAGTTATATTGTTATTTGTAAATACACATATTTCAGAAGCAACTTGAATAGATTTTTTTGCAATCTCTTCTGCTGACATTTTTGAATCCATTAATACTTTCGCGGCAGCCAAAGCATAGTTGCCACCCGATCCTATACCAATAATTCCTTCTTCGGGCTCAAGAACATCTCCAGTGCCAGATATTATAAAGCTTTTTTCTTTATCAGCAATTGCCATTAGAGCTTCTAGTCTCCTTAAATATTTATCTGTCCGCCAATCTTTTGCTAATTCAACGGCAGCTCTTGTGAGGTTTCCTGCGTGTTTTTCTAGCTTAGCTTCCAATCTTTCAAATAAAGTTAAAGCATCAGCAGTTGATCCTGCAAAACCAGCTATTACATTTCTTTTATCAATTTTGCGAACTTTCTTGGCAGTACTTTTAATTACAGTGTTGCCGAGGCTTACTTGACCGTCACCTGCTACAACCACATCCTTACCTTTTCTAACCAAGACAATTGTAGTTCCATGCCAATTTGAATTATTGCTCATTACAATATTTAATGTGGAGATTTATTTAGTATCTTCAAGCCCAAAAGGCCTATTTATTGATATATTCTTGAATTATTTATATACCCTGTTATTACAGAGACGAAAAATGGGAAGAAAAGCTAAAATAACCAGAAAGACCAAGGAAACCAATATAATTGTAGAAGTAAATCTAGACGGTCAAGGATCCTATAAAATAGAAACTAAAATAGGTTTTTTAAATCATATGTTAGAGCAATTATCTAAACACTCTTTAATTGATCTAAAAATATCTGCAAAAGGGGATACTCATATTGACTTACATCACACAACTGAGGATACGGGAATAGCAATAGGTGAATGTATTAAAAAGGCACTCGGCTCATCAAAAGGAATAAGAAGATACGCTCATGCTCTAATTCCCATGGATGAAACACTAACTCGTGTGACAATGGATATTTCAAATAGACCATATTTAATTTGGAAGGTAAATTTAAAAGTTGAAAAATTGGGTGAAATGGACACTGAATTGTTTAAAGAATGGTTTCAAGCCTTTTCACAAGCTGCCGGCATTACATTACATATCGAAAATGTTTATGGAGATAATAGCCATCACATAATTGAGTCTTGCTTTAAAGGACTTGCAAGATCATTACGTGAAGCCTTAGAAATAGATAAAAGAATTAAAAATAAGGTACCTTCAACTAAAGGCGTTCTATAAAATAAAAATGTTCATTGCAGTAATTGACTACGGTTCTGGCAACTTAAAGTCAGCAGCTAAAGCACTTGAAGCTGCTTCAAATAACATAAATATAAATTCAAAAATAGTAGTTACATCCGATCCAAAAATAATTAAAGAAGCAAATAAAATAGTTCTTCCAGGTCAAGGATCTTTTAAAGATTGTTGTTTAGGAATAAAAAAAATTTCTGGTTTAGAAGATGCATTAAACGAATTTGTTTTAATAAAGAAAAAACCTATTTTTGGCATATGCGTTGGTATGCAATTATTTGCTAGGATCGGCTATGAATCTCAAGAAACAAAAGGTTTTGGTTGGATTGATGGTGAAGTAAGAAAAATAAATAACATTAATAAAACACTTAAATTACCTCACATGGGGTGGAATCAAATAGAATTAATAAAAGATTTTACACTCTTTGCTAATCTTAAAAACAAATCTCATATGTATTTTATTCATAGTTATGAATTTATAACAAGAGAAAAAGATTGCATAGTTGCCACGACTAATTATGGCAATTCAATTACCGTAGCCGTAGCAAAAGAAAATATTTTTGGGACTCAATTTCATCCAGAAAAGAGTCAAAAAAATGGATTAGTAATTTTAGAAAATTTTTTAAAGTGGGAGTTTTAAATGATTATTTTTCCAGCTATTGATATTAAGGATGGTAAATGTGTTAGGCTTATAAAAGGTGATTTTGATCAAATGACTTCTTATGACAATTCACCAATCGATCAAGCTAAAAAATACTTTCAAAACGGTTTTAATAACATTCATATTGTTGATTTAGATGGTGCGCTTCAAGGTAAACCGGTTAATTCAAAAATCGTTAAAGAAATAATTAAAAATGTTAAATTAAAAATCCAAATAGGTGGAGGTATACGAACAATTGATGATATAGGCGCCTGGATAGAGACGGGAGTTGATAAGATTGTTATGGGAACTGCAGCTGTAGAAAATACAGAATTACTTAAAGTTGCTTGCAACAAATTTAAAAACAAAATTGCTGTTGCGCTGGATGTTAAAGATGGTTTTATTGCTTTATCTGGATGGAAAAAAACCACTAATATTTCTGCAATGGATTTTATAAAAAAAATTAAAAATTTGGGTGTTTCAAGAATTATTTATACAGACGTAAATAAAGACGGCACAAAAGAAGGACCTAATTTAAAAAACACAGTTGCAATATCTAATAAAACAAATATTCCTTTAGTTATTTCAGGTGGCGTTTCTTCAATAGAAGACATAAAAAAAATTAAATCATTAAATAATTCAAATATTGAAGGAGTAATAGTGGGTAAGTCGATTTATGATGGAGATATAAAAATTAGTGATTTAGCGGAATTAATCTAAAATGTTGAAAAATAGAATAATACCTTGTTTAGATGTAAAAAATGGAAGAGTAGTTAAAGGAATTAACTTTGTTGATTTAATTGATGCCGGTGATCCTGTTGAGCAGGCAAAAATATACGATGAGCAAGGTGCTGACGAGTTATGCTTTTTAGATATTACTGCCTCAAATGAAAATAGGAACATTATATTGGATACAGTGAAGAAGACTGCGGAAAAATGTTTTATGCCCCTAACGGTTGGGGGTGGAGTTAGAACTTTAGAAGACATAAGAAATTTACTATTGGCTGGCGCTGACAAGGTATCAATAAATACAGCAGCGGTAAGTAACAAAAATTTAGTTAAGGAAAGTTCTGAAAAATTTGGCTCTCAATGTATTGTTGTTGCTGTGGATGCAAAAAAAGTAAAGGAAAATAAATGGGAAATATTTACCCATGGAGGAAGAAAATCTACGGGTATAGATGCATTAAAATTTGTAGAAAAAATGGAATCTCTAGGCGCTGGAGAAATACTTCTTACTTCAATGGATAGAGATGGGACCAAAAAAGGTTATGATTTAGACCTAACTAAAAAAGTATCTAAGCTTGTGAATATACCAGTTATCGCTTCAGGAGGAGTTGGTAACTTAGAACACTTACATCAGGGTATTAAAATTGGTAAAGCAAATGCTGTATTAGCGGCTTCAATTTTCCATTTTGGTGAATTCTCGATTCAAGATGCAAAAAAATATTTAGACTCAAAAGGAATTCCTGTAAGAATCTGATAATGTTTAAAACTTTAGAAGAATTGATTGCTATTATTCGTCAAAGAAAAGCGTCTCCAACTGAAGAATCTTATACGAACAAATTATTAAAAGATAAAAAACTCAGTGTTGAAAAAGTAAAAGAAGAAATAGCAGAACTTATTGAAGCAATTGAAAAAAATACAAATAAAGTTCATGAAGCAGCAGATGTTTTGTATCATTTAATGGTGCTTTTAGAAGCAAATGATATTAAAATTGAAGATGTTATGGAAGAATTAAAAAAAAGAAAAAAATGATCAAGGCGAAATATGAATTACGATAAAAATAATATTTTTGCTAAAATTCTAAGAGGTGAAATTCCCTGCAAAAAAATTTACGAGGATGAATTTGTACTTGCCTTTCATGATATTAACCCACAAAAAAAAGTACATGCTCTCGTTGTGCCGAAAGGCGAATATGTAAATTTAGATGATTTTTCTGCAAAAGCTTCTGAAAGAGAAATTACAGGCTTAATAAAAGGGATAAGCGCTGTAGCAAAGAAAATTGGAGTTTCTGATGAGGTTAAAGGCGGAGGTTATAGATCTTTGGTTAATATAGGAGAGAATGGTGGACAAGAAGTTCCTCATTTACACTTTCATATTTTTGGAGGAGAAAAAGTTGGTAAAATGGTTTCTTAAAGATCTTCTTCTCGTGGGATTTTAAAAATTTCGTTTTCAACTGATATATTTATCTCTACATTTCTAATGAGAAAACTTACCTCGTTAGAATAAGCATCTATGGTTTTCCATCCTACAATTTCTAATGAGCTTTTATCAAAAAAGATTTTTAGGATATTTGAATTATTTTCAATTAACTCATATTCAACTATATTTGAGTCTATATTTGAAGGTTCATAATTTTTTATTAAATTTAAAATATTTTCTTTATTTAATAGAAAAAATAGGGGTGTTTTTTTTAAAGGATAGTAATAAATTTTCTTATATCTTTTTTTTATTATTACAAACTTTTTCCCATTTGCAATTATACTTTTCTTTTTTTTTGGATATTCACATTTCATGAGTAATGGATACTTAATGTAGCAATTTCCAAATTCTACTTTTTCTCCTATTTTTTGAGTGAAGTCGAAATATAAAGTGTTGATTGTTTTATATTTGTTTATAAGTTTTTCTTGAAAATTTGCTTGAGAATAATTGATAAAAAATAAATAAAAAAATATTACTAGTAAAGAAAAATTAAATTTTTTTTTCAAAACAAACCTATAAAATTTCTCTTTTACCTACGTGATTGGCTTGTCCTACAATGCCTTCTTTCTCCATCGCTTCTATAATTCTTGCTGCTCTGTTATATCCAATTTGTAATTTTCTTTGTAAAAAGCTTGTAGAAGCTTTCCCTTCTGTTTTGATAATATCTACCGCTTTGTAATACAGTTGATCTCTCTCTCCATCAATATTTTCATTGCTGCCCGCTTCATTATCTTTAATTACTGTAATTTCATCAATATAGTTAGGATTTCCTTGTGATCTTAAATAACTGTTTATTTTTTCTATTTCAGATTCTGAAACATATGGAGCATGAATTCTTACTATTCTGTTGGCCGAAGACATAAATAACATATCACCTTTACCTAATAATTGTTCAGCTCCTTGCTCTCCTAAAATTGTTCTACTATCAATTTTTGAACTTACCTGAAATGAAATTCGTGTTGGAAAATTTGCTTTAATGGTACCAGTAATGACATCGACGCTTGGTCTTTGTGTTGCCATGATAATATGAATTCCGGCAGCTCTTGCCATCTGCGATAATCTTTGAATATAATTTTCTATTTCTTTTCCCGCTATTAACATCAGATCAGACATTTCGTCGACTATTAACACGATGTAAGGCATATGTTTTTTATGCTTAAAATTATAACCATCAATGTTTTTTACACCTACATTAGTCATTAATTTGTATCTGCTTTCCATTTCTTTTACTATCCAACCTAATGCTGCCGTAGCTTTTTTAGATTCAGTAATAACAGGACAAAGTAAATGAGGAATTCCTTCGTAAGCCGACAGTTCTAACATTTTTGGATCAATTAAAATTAAATTACATTTTTCAGGAGTATATTTATAAAGCAAAGATAATATAATAGTGTTAATACACACAGATTTTCCTGAACCAGTAGTTCCTGCAATTAATAAATGAGGCATTGAGGAAAGATCACCAATTACAGGAATACCAGAAATACTTTTTCCGAGGGCTATTGGTAATTTTATTTCTCTTCTATTAAATTTTTCGTCTGCAATAATTTCATTTAGAAATACATTTTCTCTTTTTAAATTAGGAATTTCAATTCCTATTGTGTTTTTTCCGGGTATTGTTGCTACTCTTGTAGAAATCGAACTTGTATTTCTTGCGATATCATCGGCTAAAGTAACTATTTTTGAAACCTTTATTCCTGATGCTGGTTCAAATTCATTTAAGGTTACAACTGGACCACAACTGATTCTTTTAATTTTACCTACAACTCCAAAATCAAGTAAAATTTTTTCCAAAAACTCCGATTTTTTATTCAACTCTGAGTCATCAATATTTTTTCTATTTTTTAAATCGATATTTTGTTCTAAAAATTTTATCGGTGGCAACTTGAAATTGCCACCTCTATTTTTTGTTTCTGCGTTTTTAGCAAAAGGTAAAATTGGTTGGTTTACTTTATTAATATTTTCTTGTGGGTTTTCGTACTCTAAATGGGTATCTGAAAAATTTGTATTAGCATCAACTTTTTTATTTTCTTTTTTAAATAAATTAGATATTTTTTTAATTACCACAAAAGGAAAAAGTAAAATTTTCATAATTTCATCTAATTTTATACTTAGACTTAATATAAAAAAAATAATTGTAAATAAAACAAAACAAAAAATTACATACTGATTTTGTATTAAAGGAGCAAAGTAAAAAATATTTTCTTTAATTGCTTGACCAACAAATCCACCGTTTCCATTATCAATTAACCAGAATGAATCGTTATACAAAGTATTTAAAACAATTGTTCCAAAAACCATGTAACACAACGTAAAAAAAATTTTTGTTATGAAATTACTTACTTTTTTTTTAGAAAAGATTTTTAGACCCCAATAAAAAAAATTAAAAACAAGCAAAATGGAAATTAACCCCAAAGATTGAAGTAAAAAATCTGATACAACACTGCCATAAAAACCCCAAATGTTTTTAATTTCCGTGCTTTCTATTAAGTAGATGAAATTTGGATCACTGGGAGAATAGCTAAGAATTGATGCTAGAAGAAAAATAGCAGCAAATATTAATACAACCCCCAAGATCTCTATTAACCTATTTTTTGTGAAATGATTGATCTTTGATAAAATTTGAGAATTCATTTTTTTCAAATCAGTTAATTAACTTTGTATCATTTATTAATAATTGTTAAAATTAATTAATAAAAAATAAAATCATGAAAAGACAAAAGATTTGTATTATAGGTGGCAGCTTAACAGGATTAGTAACAGCTATTAGCCTTTCAAAACTTAACTGCACAATAGACCTGATAACTGGTGATATTGATAAAAACTTAAAATCTAATAGAACAATAGCGATTTCAGAAAATAATCTTGATTTTCTTAATAAACTTAATATTTCAAAATTACTAAAAAGGGAAATGTGGAGCTGTTCCATAATGAAATTATACACGGAAATTAAAAATAAAAAGTTTTCAGAAATATTTGAATTAAACAACGAAAATAAAAGAGAGAAAAT
>CACLKR010000016.1 GCA_902607625.1 uncultured Pelagibacteraceae bacterium | reverse complement strand
TTTTTTTTTCTACAATGCGAATATCTTCTGAATTTTCATCATTTTTTTTTGCAATTAAAATGTTTATGTTTTCTCTATAAATATTTATTCCCTGAATTCTTCCAGAATTAACAATATTTTCTTCAGAATTTATATCTTTAATCTGAGTAAGTTTTTTAGCTACTTCTATTTCTGAAATCATTATTATAATTAAAATTTATAAATACTTTACCAGTTCTTTCCAATTTTGTAATCACTTTTAAGACTTATAAAGTTTGGTCCTTTGTATTTATAGCTCTTATATACTGCCAATTCTGTTTCATCACTACTTTTTGGAAAATATGATTTTATATTTTTAAATACACTCATTAACCGCCTACCATTTAATTCTGAATGGGTTGGACCAAGAGTTGGATAGTCGGCAAAGCCAACAAGACATACATTTGCTTTTTGTTGGTTGATATCTAGTTTAATCTGCTCAAAAGGTCTTTCAATTAAGAAAGGTGTAATTGTATATACCCAAGGCTTTAAACCCTCTAGGGCCATACCCGAAGCTACACCTATAATACTTTGTTCACAAATACCCATGTTAATAAAATTTTTCGGGTGCTCTTTTCTAAAACTATCAAAAATACCGTATCCAATATCTCCAACAATAAGAACAATTTTTTTATCCTTTCTTGCTAGTTCATTAATTAGTTTTCCAAATCTTCTTCTCATTGTATTCCTAATCTTTTTTTACCAATTTTAATTTCTTTATCATTAAGTTTTCTTGCGTGCCAAATAGGGTCATTTTCAAATTCTTTAATACCTTTGCCCTTGATAGTATTAACTATTAAAATTGTAGGCTTTCCTTTTATTTTTTTTTTTTTAAAACCAGTGATTAAAGAATTAAATGAATGACCATTTTTTATATTTATACAATTCCAATTAAACGATCTGAATTTTGAAGAAAGACTTTTAAGTGGTAGTGCTTCTTTCAATCGAGTTAACGCCTGTATTTTGTTATAATCAATAATTACAATTAGATTGTCTAATTTATGTTTTGCTCCTATCAGTAAAGACTCCCAAGTTGTTCCTTCTTGGCATTCACCATCACTCATTAAAACATATATATTTCCTTTTTTTTGTAGTTTTTTTCTCGCAAATGCAATACCAGTTGAAATAGGAAGTCCGTGTCCTAAACTTCCTGTAGTGCAATGAATTCCATTTTTTTCATCCTTTTCAAGGTGCGTTGTCAATTGAGGATTTAAACCCTTTTCTTTAAGAAGTAGGCACATTGGAAAAGAAGAATGAGATTTACTAAGAATAAACTTATCATTTTTTTTCATTATAACTTCGTAAAGTGTTAGTAAAATTTCGATCATTGAAAAGCTTCCGCCAAGATGAGCTTCTTTTTTCTTAATAAAAGCTTTAAATGTTTCTTGTCTTAGTTTTTTTGCTTTATTCTGAAGTTTCAGTTCTTTTTTTTTACTTTTCATTAATGATAAAAACTTTTTATAAAATTAATTATCTTATTTCTCGTCAAATAAGATTTATTTGAAATTACACCAGAATGTATGCTGCCACATATTTGAGATAAAAAGGTCGAAATTTTTAAGTCGCATTTAATAAATGCAAGCAATGATGAAATAGAAAAAAAAGCATCACCTGCTCCAACCGTATCAATAACATCATTGTCTATTACGCCAATTTTATAAATTTTGTTTTTTTTGTCTATGCCAATCGTAAATTCTCTTCCCACAGTAAACCAAGCATGCTTTGCTTTTAACTTTTTTTTAATTATCATTAAGTCATTTTCAGTCACTGTTCTTTTTTTAGATGCTATTTTTTCTATATTTGTAAATACCGCCGATCGGGAGAATTGATACATTTTTTTGAAAAGCTTTTTTGTGTAGTGCTTTTATCTTTGTTTCAATTCCAAAAATACCAATACCCGATATTCGAGATATCATTCCTGGAAAATATTCAGATACAATTGCTCTACTTAGCCCCACTGCTTCAAAATTACAACCGCCTCTATAAGAGCTTAAAACTGAAATGCCCATTTTAGACATAATTTTTAATAGGCCATTATCTACAGATTTAATGTAACGTTGAATACATTCTTCATAATTAAACTTACCAAATAATTTTTTTTCATATCTTTGATAGATTGAATCAAAAACTAAATAAGGATTAATAATTGTCGCTCCAATCCCTAATAAAACTGCAAAGGAATGAGTATCAAAAACTTCTCCTGTCTGAACATTAATCGAAGCAAAGCGTCTTATACCTAAATTGACCAACTTAGAATTTATAGCTCCAAATGCAAGGATCATTGGTATTGCTGCTTTTTTTTCAGAAATTTTTTTGTCACTCAAAATTAAATGTTTGCACCCCTCTCGAACGGCAATCTCTGCTTCTGAGCACAATTGGTCTAATCTTTTTTTTAAATTAGTTTGAACATCAAATGTACAATCTAAAACTTTAAGACTATCTTTAAAAAATACTGTAAATTTTTCAAATTGGGAGTTAGATAAAATTGGACTTTCTAATACATAAATATTGTCTTTAGTTAAATTTTCAAAATCAAGAATATTTCCAAGATTTCCAAAACGAGTTTTTAAACTCATTACCTCATTTTCTCTCAGCGAATCAATTGGTGGATTTGTAACTTGACTAAAATTTTGTTTGAAAAAATGTGACAAAGGTCTGTACCTATTTGATAACACTGCTGCTGGCGTATCATCGCCCATAGAACCCACAGCCTCCTTTGCTTCCTCCACCATAGGATGTAGAATAAGTTCCAGGTCCTCAATATTCACCCCAGCTAAATACTGTCTACGTCTTAATTCATCGCCAGAGTAAATAAATTTTTCTTTTGAAATACTAAATTTTTTGTCGAGGTCTATGATTTGTTTACTATATTTTTTATAATCTTTTGAAATATAATCTTTAATACTTTTACTATTAAAAACTTTGCCTTGATCTAAATTAACAGCAATAATTTGTCCCGGTCCAAGTCTTCCTTTGGAAATTACTTTATCATTTGAGATTGGTATCATGCCGGTTTCAGATCCTGCGTATAAAATTTTATCCGCGGATAACGTATAACGTAGGGGGCGAAGTCCATTCCGATCTGTAGCCACAATAGCCCATTTTCCATCTGTTGCAGCAATAGCTGCTGGACCGTCCCAAGGTTCAATTGTACTATTTAAAAAATTAAATAGATGTTGATGAGCTTTTAAAACAGTTTTCCTTCTTTTTGACCAAGCATCTGGAATAAGCATAAGTTTTACTAATGGAATAGATTTTCCTGACCTAACTAGTAATTCAAATACATTGTCTAGAGCCGCCGAGTCTGAATTGCCAGGTGTAATAACTGGCTTCAATGATTCTATATCGTCAAAAAATTCACTACTTAAGTCCTGCTCGTGAATTTTCATCCAATTAATATTTCCTTTTAAAGTATTAATTTCGCCATTATGAGCCAATGTTCTAAAGGGTTGAGCTAAATCCCAACTTGGAAAAGTATTGGTTGAATACCTCTGATGAAAAATTGCAAATCTGGAAATAAATCGTTTATCCATCAAATCGGGATAAAATTCGGATAATGCCTCTGCCAAAAACATTCCTTTATAAATAATCGAGCGTGAACTAAGAGAACAAATATAAAAATCTCTAAGTCTTAATTTATTGGCTTGTTTTTCTATTTTTTTTCTAACAACAAATAAATCTCGTTCAAGATCATCTTTGGTTAAATTTTTATTGTTTGACTTAAAGATTATCTGTGTAATTTCTGGTCTATTATTTTCAGCTTTTACTCCAAGTACGCTAGTATTAATTGGAACCTGTCTCCATCTATAAATATAATAATTTTTGCTTAAAAGTTCTGATTCAATTAATGTTTTACATTTTTCTTGAGTACTATAATCGTTGCGGGGTAAAAAAATCATTCCAACACAAATGGTTCCTTCATTATGCTTGCGGCCATAGTTCTCAATCCTCTCCTTAAAAAAATCTGTTGGAATTTCTATGTGAATTCCTGCCCCATCTCCAGTTTTACCGTCAGCATCCACAGCTCCACGATGCCAAACAGCTTTTAAAGCTTTAATTCCAAATTCAACTATTTCTCTTGATTTTTTTCCCTCCGTTGAAACTACAAGACCAACTCCACAGGCATCATGTTCAAGGCTTGGATAGTATGCTTCTGATTCAGTTAATTTTTTTAAATTTTTTTTATAAAGATTCATAATTATGCTGCTTCAACATCTTTGCGTTGTTTGTGTTCTAGATATTTTTTAATTTGTATAGTTGCATCTCTACCATCTCTGATTGCCCATACAACTAAAGACGCTCCCCTAACTATATCTCCGGCAGCAAAAACGCCGGGAAGATTAGTTTCCATAGTCTTTAAATTAATCTTTATAGTTCCCAATGTGGAAATAGATAGATCTGATGAGTTGAATAATTTTGGTAAATCTTCAGGATCAAAACCCAAAGCTTTAATTACCATATCCGCTTTCATTTCAAACTCAGAATTTGGGATAGGTTCAGGTTTTTTTCTCCCAGACGAATCCGCTTTACCAAGTTTAATCCTTTCAACTAGTACTGAAGAAATTTGTGATGTACCAATAAATTTTTTTGGATTTGATAACCATATAAACTCAACACCTTCTTCTTCTGCATTATATACTTCTCGTGCGGAACCAGGCATATTTTCTCTATCTCTTCTATATAAACACTTCACCGATTTTGCGTTTTGTCTGACTGCGGTTCTAACACAATCCATTCCAGTATCACCTCCACCAATTACAATAACGTTTTTATTTTCAGCATTAAGTGTCCCATTATCAAAATTTTTTACTCTATCTCCTAAACCTTTACGATTAGATGCCGTTAAAAATTCCATAGCTGGAAATATATTTTTTAAATCAAATCCTGGTAAATCAATTTCTCGAGGTTTATAAACGCCAGTAGCTATAAGTATAGCGTCATGTTTTCTTCTTAATTCATCAAAAGATATGTCTTTTCCAACTTCGAAATCTTGTTTGAATTTTATTCCACCCTCTTTTAAAAGGTTCGTTCTTCTTTCAACAGTAAATTTTTCTAGTTTAAAGTTTGGTATTCCATAAATCAAAAGCCCACCTGGTCGATCGTATCGATCGTAAATGGTTATTTTATACCCTGATTTTCTTAACTCTTCTGCACAAGCTAATCCCGCCGGTCCTGCACCAATAATACCAACGGATTGATTTATTTCTCTCAAAACTTTTATTGGCTTAATCCATCCCTTTTCCCAAGCTGTATCCGTAATGTATTTTTCAACAGATCCAATTGTAACGGTTCCATGTCCTGCTTTTTCGATTACACAATTACCTTCACACAAACGATCTTGTGGGCAAATACTTCCACAAATCTCTGGCATATTATTTGTGCTGTGAGCTAATTCGTGAGCCTCTTGAAGTCTGCCTTCAGCAGTTAGCTTTAACCAATCTGGAATGTTATTATGTAAGGGACAATGAATTTGACAAAAGGGGACACCGCATTGTGAGCATCTACTGGATTGCTCCTTAGCTTTATCATGAACAAATCGATTATAGATTTCTTTAAAATCTTCGGTTCTTACATTGCTAGTTCTTTTGGCAGGCATCTGCATATCGATGTTTACAAATTTGAGCATTTTTTCAGACATAATTTTCTCTATATTTCTTTTTTTTATACCAATATAAATGGTCCTAAAAGCGTTTTTAGGACATTATTACTGACCTATAATTTAAAAAATCCAGCAAAATAGTGATTTATATTGCATGACTGCTATGCAATACTAGTATTTGATGCTTTCCTCCATTGAAATCTTAATACTCTCAGCAATCCAAGGTATTTCTGAATTCTTGCCAGTTAGTTCAGCGGCTCATTTGGTTTTAGTTTCAAAATATTATGCTTTCACAAATCAAAACTTACTAATTGATATTTGTTTACACTTAGGATCTCTATTAGCAATCGTAGTTTACTTTAGAAATGATTTATTTCATTTCATTAAAAATAAAAGTTTTTTAATCAAGATACTTGTTGGAACCATTCCAATAATTCCTGTTGGTTACATACTTTATCAAACAAAATTAATTGATCAGCTAAGAAGTCTAGAAGTTATTGGGTGGATGAGTTTAATATTTGGAATCCTTTTATATATAAGTGATAAATCAAAAGTTACAAAAAAAATAGATACAGGATTTACTAATAAATCTGCTGTCTACATTGGATTATTTCAAGTATTAGCATTAATACCTGGAGTTAGTAGATCTGGTATTACTATTACTTCGGGAAGAATGTTAGGATTTAACAGATTTGATTCTGCAAAAATTTCATTCTTCCTATCAATTCCAACTTTGGCTGCTGCTAGTATTGTAGGAATTTACAACATACTTAAAGAAGGAAGTACTGAATTAAATTTTTTAGCTATTATCGCCGTAATATTTTCTTTTATTTTTTCATACGTAACAATTGCTGTTTTTTTTAATTTTATTAAAAAATTTAGCTTAAGTATATTTATAATTTATAGGATAATTCTGTCTTTGTTTATATTAGGAGTGGTTTATTTATAATTTTTTTCATAAATTGGCGCTAGCTGTGATAATAAAATACCCCCAAGGATAAGCAAACAACCAATAATATTATTTAGTTCTAAAAGTTGACTCAAAATTACCCAAGCTGCAATTGCAGCAACAACGCCTTCAAGCGACATTACAATTGCAGCTGGAGCTGCTGAAATATTTCTTTGTCCAAAAAGTTGCAAAGCAAATGCGACTCCTCCTGATAAAATTCCAGCATATAAAATTTCCACAGTTTCTAATTTAATTTTAGAAAAATTAAACTCTTCAAATATGATTACTAGTATAAAAGATAAAGTTGCTACTATTAGATTTTGCAGTAATGCAATCAAAAAAGGCAGATCAAACCGGTTTATTATTTTTCCTATGTAAATAATATGTAACGCCCAAAATAAAGCACCGATTAATACTAAACCATCACCAAACCGAATAGTAGCATCACCAATATCGCTTAAAAAATAACCTCCAATGACACAAGCTAATACTGATGGCCATATAGACCAGTGTAATTTCTCTGAAAATAAAAAATAGACAATTATTGGAACCATCAGTACATAAAAAATCGTAAAAAAAGCAGAATTTGCTACATCCGTATAGAGCAATGAGACTTGCTGAAAGATACATCCTAAAAATAAAAATACACCGACAGGTACCATAAGCTTGAAAAATTCATATGTTTTATTTTCAATTTGATGATTTATTTTTTTTCTTTCAATTAAAAAAACAAAAGGAGCAACTGTTAAAAAACCTACAAAAAATCTGACACAATTAAAAGTAAATGGGCCTATATTATCCATGCCAGTATCTTGAGCAATAAATGTTGTCCCCCAGATAAAGGTACAACCAATCAAACAAATTAACGATGTTGTTTTTTTCATTAATTTAAATTTATACGGCTAGCTTGTAGGCAAAATCTTTACCAAGACTTTCTCTTAAATGTACGCAAAAGCGAGCTCCTTCTGCACCATCGATTACTCTGTGATCATAGGACAAAGATAGTGGAAGCATAATTCTATTTTCATACTTATCTCCCATAAATACTTGTTTAGTCTCAGCTCTTCCTATACCAAGAATGGCCACTTCAGGTTGATTTATAATTGGTGTAAAGAAACTCCCTCCTATACTTCCTAGACTCGAAATTGTTATTGAGCCACCAAAAAATTCCTTTTTATCAATCTTGAGCTCTCTACAAAGCTTTGTTATTTTTTTTAATTCTTTTCCTAATTCAGTTATATCTTTTTTGTCAGCTTCTCTAATTTTTGGAACCATTAGTCCATGAGGAGTGTCAATTGCTATTCCTACATGAAAATATTTCTTGTAGATAAGTTTTTCCTTTTTTAAATCTAAAGAGGAATTAAAATTTGGGTAATCTTTTAATGCTTTTACAACAGCTCTTATAATAAATGCTAGTGGAGTAATTGAAAGTTTTTCACCAGTATACAAGTCTCTTAAGGATTTTCTAAATTTTTCCATTTCAGTAATATCTGCTTCATCATGTTGAGTGACATGTGGAATTTCACTCCAAGATTTTTCTAAATGAGGTCCAGCAATTTTTTTAATTCTAGGAATAGGTTTTATATCAATTTCACCGAATTCTGAGTGATCATACTGCTGTAATGACACGGTTTGTTTTTTTTCACTTTTTCCAGAAATTGAGTCTTTAATAAAGGACTTTACATCTTCTTCGGAAACCCTTCCTTCTCTCTGAGAACCTTGAATTTGATATATATCAGCACCAAACTCTCTTGCTAACTTTCGAACTTTTGGACTTGCACTAATGATTTCTTTTTTATCTGACATATTTTTTATAATTCTGTAGGAATAGGTTTATTTTTATTGATTTTATATTTTTTCATAGCTTTTACAGCATATTTTGAAGAAATAAGCTGTTCTTTGGCTAACGCACTCAAAGCGTAGGTAACAATGTGTTCTTTGTCCACTTCAAAAAATTCCCTTAACTTTTTTCTGCTATCACTTCTGCCGTATCCATCAGTACCAAAAGAATAAAATGGTTTAGAAAGATAAGGTCTAATTTGATCTGAATAAACTCTCATGTAGTCAGAAGCGGCTATAATTGGTCCTTCTCTTTCGTCAAGGCATTTTTGTACATATGATTTTTCGGGTTTTTCAAGTGGATTAAGTAGATTTTTTCGTTCTGTTTCCATCCCATCTCTTCTTAATTCGTTAAAACTTGTTACGCTCCAAACATCGCTATCAACTCCATAATCCTTACTTAAAATTTCAGCAGCTGCTAACATTTCTCTTAATATCGTCCCACATCCTAATAATTGTATTTTAATTTTTCCTTTATTATTGAATTCCTTAAACAGATACATGCCTTTAAGTATTCCTTTTTCTGAATCTTTAGGAATTTTGGGATGCGTATAATTTTCATTCATTACTGTTATGTAGTAAAAAATATTTTCCTGCCTGTCATGCATTCTTTTTAGTCCTTCTCTTAAAATAACTGCTAGCTCGTAAGCAAATGTGGGGTCATAACTTTTACAATTCGGAATTGTTGATGCCAACAAATGACTATGACCATCTTGATGTTGTAAACCTTCTCCAGCCAAAGTCGTCCTTCCTGATGTTGCGCCTATTAAGAATCCTCTTGCTTGAGAATCTCCAGCTGCCCATGCAAGATCCATTACCCTTTGAAAGCCAAACATAGAATAAAATATGTATAACGGTATCATCTCTAAATCGTGATTAGTGTAAGCAGTTCCTGCAGCAATCCAGGAAGACATTGCGCCAGCTTCTGTAATTCCCTCTTCTAATACTTGTCCTTTTTTATCTTCTCTATAAAAACTTAATTGTTCTGAATCCACAGGTTCATACTTTTGTCCTTCATGAGCATAGATACCTATCTTTTGGAAAAATCCTTCCATTCCAAAAGTTCTTGCTTCATCTGGGATGATAGGAACCAATTTTGGAGCAATGTTTTTATCTCTCAATAAATTTGTTAACATTCTGACTAAAGACATTGTGGTTGACATTTCATGATCTGCAGAAGATTTAAGCATATTTTCAAAAATATCTTTTGATGGTTGTTTGATTGGTTTTGCATAAGAAGTTCGCTCTGGTAAATTACCTCCGAGTTTCATTCTTCTTTCTCTAATATATTTTATTTCCTCTGATTTTTCGTCAGGTTTATAAAATTCTATGTTTTTTACTTGCTTATCAGTAAGAGGAATATCGAAACGATCTCTATAATAAAGCAAATCCTCTTCTCCCAATTTTTTTTGTTGATGAGTTATGTTAGTACTTTCTCCAGACTTACCCATGCCATAACCTTTGATAGTTTTAGCTAGAATTACAGTTGGCTTCCCTTTTGTTTTCACCGCAACATCATAGGCGGCATAAACTTTGTGAGGATCGTGACCTCCTCTGTTAAGTCTCCATACGTCCCTATCAGTCATAGTTGAAACTAATTCTTTTAATTGAGGATATTTTCCAAAAAAATTCTCTCTAACATAAGCTCCGCCCTTAGCTTTAAATGCTTGATATTCTCCGTCAACACATTCGTTCATTCTTTTTATCAATAAACCACTTTTATCCTTAGCGATTAAGGAATCCCAATAAGATCCCCAAATAACTTTTATTACATTCCACCCCGCACCTCTAAAAATTCCTTCGAGTTCTTGAATGATCTTTCCATTTCCTCTAACCGGACCATCTAATCTTTGTAAATTACAATTAATAACAAAGACAAGATTATCCAATTTTTCTCTGGAAGCTAATCCAATTGCTCCTAGAGATTCCGGTTCGTCCATTTCTCCATCTCCTAAAAATGTCCAGATTTTCCTGTTCTCATCTTTTAATAAACCTCTGTTAATTAAATACTTCGTAAACCTGGCTTGATATATTGACATAATAGAACCAAGACCCATTGAAACTATTGGAAATTGCCAAAACTTTGGCATGAGCCATGGATGCGGATAAGACGATAGACCCCGTCCACCAACTTCCTGTCTAAAATTATTTAGTTGTTTTTCGTTAATTCTTCCTTCCAAATAAGCTCGCGCATACATTCCTGGTGCGCTATGACCCTGAAAGTAAATTAAATCCCCTCCAAATTTATTATTTTTTCCTCTCCAAAAATGGTTCATGCCTACATCATAAAGTGTAGCAGCTGAAGCAAACGTTCCTATATGACCTCCTAATTCTGAGTTTTTTTTGTTGGCTTTTACAACCATTGCTGCAGCATTCCATCTAATTAAAGATCGTATCCTTCTTTCTATATTTTGATCACCTGGTGACTTAACTTCTTCATTCGGAGGTATAGTATTAATATACGGAGTATTACGAGTTAATGGTTTATGAGAACCTTCTTTATAAGTTTCATCTATTAATTTTTTGAGCAAATAATCGGCACGACCCGAACCATCCTTTCTCATAACCGCATCTAAAGAATCTAGCCATTCTTTTGTTTCAACTGGATCAATGTCAGCCCCATTGGGACGAGCATAAACTTTTTTTGCTTCTTCCTTTTTGGGTTTTTGAATCACAGATGACTCGGCTTCTTCAATAATTTTTTCAGTTTCTGGTAAAATTTCCTCCTTTTTAAATATTTCTTTTTTCAATACTAGAGGTTTTATTTTTTCTTTTATTGGTTCTGCAGAAGTTTTAATCTCTTCACTTTCAATAACTGCTAAAACAGATCCTTTTGAAACCTTGTCGCCTATTTTAACCTCTAAAGAAGAAATTTTTCCTGCAAATGGTGATGGAACTTCTACACTGGACTTGTCACTTTCCAAAGTAACAACAGTGTCATTTTTTTTAATTGTGTCACCAGACTTAACTAAAATTTCGATTATTTCAACATTTTCGAAATCACCTATATCTGGAACAATTATTTTTGCAGCCATAATTAACGTTTTATTTATACCACAATTTAATCTTTTTTCAGCCATGTAAATATTCACACTGTGGGTATGACGTTAATTTTAGAAAACTTAGGAAAATTGTTCGAGTACAGACATAAAAATTTAGACGGAAAAGTTTGGATACAGAAAATAATTTTAAAAAAATATTTTAAGAAAAATTAAAAATCGCGCTCAACGCACATTGCAATTCCCATCCCCCCTCCTATACAAAGGGTGGCTAAGCCTTTTTTGGAGTTTCTTTTGTTCATTTCGTGTAAAAGTGTCACAAGCACCCTTGTCCCTGATGCTCCAATGGGATGTCCCAGCGCAATGGCCCCTCCATTAACATTCACCTTTTCTTTGGGCAGTCCCAAATCTTTTATTACAGCTAAACTTTGAGCCGCAAATGCTTCGTTGGATTCAATTAAATCTAAATCTCTAACTGTCCAACCAACTTTTTTCAAAGCTTTTTTTGATGCAGGAATTGGTCCAGAACCCATTAAAGAAGGATCTACGCCACATGTGGCCCAAGAAACAATTTTTGCTAAAGGTTTCAAATTTCTTTTATTAGCTTCTTTTTCACTCATTAAAATCACTGCAGCAGCACCGTCATTAATGCCAGAAGCATTACCCGGTGTTACTGTTCCACCACTTTTAAATGATGGTTTTAATTTTGTGAGTCGATCTAACGTCATACCTGCCCTAGAATGTTCGTCGATCTCAAATTTATTATCACCATTTTTTAATTTTAGATCTATTGGAACAATTTCACTTTTGAATTTTCCTTCCTTTTGTGCTTTTTCAGCTTTGCTCTGTGATAACAAAGCAAAATTATCTTGATCTTGTCTAGTAATTTGCCATTTGCTGGCTACATTCTCAGCAGTAACTCCCATATGATAACCATTAAAGGCATCCCAAAGTCCGTCCTTAATCATTGTATCAATAAGATTTGTCTCTTCCAATTTTTGACCATCATGAATATTAATTGCTTTAGGCGCATTTGACATGCTTTCTTGACCTCCAGCAATCACTACATTTGAATCATTAGACATAATTGCTTGATATCCCGCAGCAACTGATCTTAATCCCGATCCACAAACCTGATTAATTACGTACGCTGTTTTTTCTATTGATAACCCGGCCAGAATCGCTGCTTGCCTTGCAGGATTTTGTCCGGCAGCACCCGTTAATACTTGTCCCATAATTAATTCGTCAACATCGTTTAATTTTAAATTTGATCTTTTTATGGATTCTTTAATGACTACGGATCCAAGCTCGTGTCCTTGCATATTTTTTAAAGAACCACGAAATGTACCAATCGCTGTTCGAACCGCAGAAGTTATTACAACGCTTTTTTGTTGAATGCTCATAAACTATCTACTTTGTTAAATCATAAAATAAATTCGATCAATAAAAACATATAACATTAACATTATAAAGAAATTATACAGAATGACGCTTCAAATAAGACATTTTCTTTGATAGAAAAACACTGAGCGCCTGTAGCTCAATTGGATAGAGCGCTTGGCTACGGACCAGGAGGTTCTGGGTTCAACTCCTAGCAGGCGCGCCAAAACAAAGGTTTTTTATGAATTTTAGATACAATACACTCAGTAAAAAATAGTAATCAAATGATTTCTTTTATAGTACCTTTTTTGAATGAAGAAAAATATATAGTTCCTACTATAAAAGAGATAATTAAGGCATCTTCCAAAATAGAGTTACGAGAATACGAAATAATATTAATTGATGACTTTAGCAGTGACAATTCAGTTAATTTAATTGAAGACTTTATCAAAAATCAAAAATTAAACATTAGATTAATTAGAAATTCTAAAAATTTAGGATTTGGTGGTTCCGTTAAAATAGGAATAAAAAATTCAAAAAAAAATTATTCAATGTGGATACCGGGAGATAATCCTTATAGCTGTGATGAAATATTTAAAATTATTAAACATCATGGTAATTACGATATTGTAAGTTCTAAATATGAAAACTCTAATGCAAGATCAAAATTTAGAAATACTTTTACAAAAATTTATACTCCTTTGCTAAATTTTGTTTTTAATTTAAATCTACCGTATTATTGTGGAGTAGTTTTATGCAGAAGTGAAATTGCTCAAAATATTAAAATAAGTACTAATAGTCATTTTTTTCAAGTAGAGTTTTGGGTTAAAAATTTTCTTTATAAAAAAAATTTAACTTTTAA
>CACLKR010000015.1 GCA_902607625.1 uncultured Pelagibacteraceae bacterium | reverse complement strand
TGCTCAGTTGATCCTGTAACCGGCTGGTTTAGAGACGGTTGTTGCAATACGAATGAAACTGATCTTGGTGTTCATACAGTTTGTGCTAGAGTTACCACAAAATTTTTGGAATGGGCAAAAATAGCTGGTAATGATTTGATAACTCCACATCCTGAATTTGATTTTCCTGGACTAAAGGAGGGAGATAGTTGGTGTGTTTGCGCTGCTACCTATGCTCAATCCATAAACGAAGGAACTGCTTGTAAAGTTTACTTGAAAAAAACAAATCAAAGAACACTCGAAATAATACCTTTGGCAAAACTCAAACAATATGCAATTGATCTTTCGTAATTTTATTTTTATCACATATTTCCATATTTTGGTCCTCCGCCTCCCTCTGGAACTACCCAAGTAATATTTTGAGATGGTTCTTTGATATCACAAGTTTTGCAATGTATGCAATTTTGAGAATTAATAACAAATTTTCCATTTTGAATTTCATAAACTCCAACGGGACAATATCTTTGAGCAGGTTCGTCATATTCTTTCAAGGTGTAATTGATCGGTAAATTAAAATCTTTTAATTTAAGATGAACTGGCTGATTTTCAGTATGGTTTGTTCCTGTTAAATAAACTGAACTGGTTTTATCAAAAGTAATTTTTCCATCTGGTTTTGGATAATTTATTTTTTGCATTTGATTGGCCAATTTTAAAACTTCATGATCTGCATGTTTATGTTTCAAAGTTAAAGGTAATTTTCCTCTAAATAATATCTGATCTAAACCTGTAAAAATAATACCTAAAACTAAACCCCAACTAAAACTTGGTTTAACATTTCTTGCTGCGTGTAGTTCTTTATAAACCCAACTTTTTTTAAATTTTTCTTCATATATTGATAAATCTTTTTTATCTTTTATATTTTCAATAATGACTTCAGCTGCAATAATTCCACTCTTCATAGCTGTATGAGAACCTTTAATCTTGGGCATATTTAATGTACCTGCGTCACAACCAATTAATAATCCTCCGGGCATATACATTTTAGGTAAACTTTGAATACCTCCTTCAATTAAAGCTCTGGCTCCAAACGCAATCCTTTTTCCACCTTCCAACATTTTTTTAATGTCTTTGTGGGTTTTAAATTTTTGAAACTCATCAAAAGGTGACAAGTGGGGATTTTGATAGTCTAAGCCAATAACATAACCAATATAAATTTGCTTTTTCTCTGCGTGGTAAACGAAACTTCCTCCATAAGTCTTGTTATCAAGCGGCCATCCAGCTGTATGCATTACTAAACCTTCTTGATGTTGTTGATCATTTACTTCCCAAATTTCTTTGAAGCCAATACCATATTGTTGGGGGCTCTTTCCTGCGTCAAGATTATATTTTTTGATTAACTGTTTTCCTAAATGACCTCTGCAACCTTCAGCAAATACAGTAACTTTTGCATGAAGTTCCATACCTTCTTGATATCCTTCTTTTTTATTCCCCTCTTTATCTAAACCCATATCCAAAGTAGCCACTCCTTTGATAGAGTCATCATTTTTATAAAGAATCTCACTTGCCGGGAATCCTGGAAATATTTCTACACCTAATTTTTCTGCTTGCTCTGCTAGCCAACGACACAGATTGGCAAGGCTAATAATATAATTTTTGTGATTTTTTTGTACTGAAGGTAAAAGCCACGTTGGCCAACTTAAAGATCTATTTTTACCTAAAAATAAGAATTTTTCTTTAGAAACCTTAGTTTTAATAGGCGCACCCTGCTCTTTCCATTTTGGTAAAAGTTCATCAAGTGCTTTGGTTTCGAAAACATTTCCACTTAAAATATGCGCGCCAACTTCAGATCCTTTTTCTAATATGCAAACATTTAAATTTGAATCGAGTTGTTTTAATTTTATTGCAGTAGATAGTCCTGCTGGACCAGCGCCAACAATAACCACATCATATTCCATTGCTTCTCTAGCCATGGCTGGACTATATCAAAATTTTTATTTTTGGATAGTGTTGAGTTTATTTAACTCTGTTAACGAACTGACCAATTTCCATTGTTCCATTTTAACGCTCCGCCAATTACCGTGAGCGGCATAAATGGTTCATTGTTATCTGTATAGCAGTAACCACCGCCTATAGCGCAAGCTGCATTAGCATCGTTCGGATTAGATTTATAGTAATCTGCATTGCGATCCATACATTTAAATAATACCTTCACCGCTTTCCGAGTCTCATAAGTAGTAGCACCAGATCGATCTCCATACCGGTGAGTTTGCCATTGAACTTCTCCTCGTTCATCAGAACATGGCTCGCCCGAAAAAAAGCATGTGTATAAAATAAAAAAAAGAACAAAAAAACTTAAAATAATTTTCGGACTCATTTTTACTTCTTTTAAAGGATTACCAACATTAACTTTTTTTTTGTTTCTCGCCATTTTCAAATATCCTAATCAACTATTCTGTATAATAAAAAATAAAAATTCAACTAAAATCTTCTAATCAATCAGTAAGCACAAAAGTAGTTAATTTTGAATAGTATTCAGTTTGTTTAGCTCTGCTAAGAATTCAGGAAGGGCTTTGAATAAGTCTGCTTCTAAACCATAATCGGCAATACTAAAAATGGGAGCTTCGCCGTCTTTATTAATTGCAACAATAATTTTGCTTTCCTTCATTCCTGCTAGGTGTTGAATAGCTCCTGAGATTCCTACAGCAATATATAAATCAGGAACAACTACTTTGCCAGTTTGACCAACTTGATGATCGTTACTTATATAGCCAGCATCGACAGCTGCACGTGAAGCGCCTACCGCTGCGTTTAATTTATCTGCAATAGCATTTATCAATTTAAAATTATCACCGCTTTGCATACCTCTACCTCCAGAAATTACAACTCTTGCCGTTCCTAATTCTGGTCTTTCTGATTTAGTTTCTTCTCTTTTAATAAACTTTGAAATATTTGGTATATTCACAGAATTAATTTTTTCAATTTGAGCTGATCCACCTGAGGTTGGTGCAGAATCAAATGATGTAGGTCTTATTGTAATACATTTTTTCTTATCATTGCTTTTAACTGTAGCAAAAGCATTGCCTGCATATATAGGTCGTAGAAAAGTATCAGGACTACTAATTTTAATAATATCACTCACTTGAGAAATATCCAATAAAGCGGCTACTCTTGGCATAAAATTTTTTCCAAACGTATTCGCTGAAGCAATTATATGAGTATAATTTTCTGCTAGTTTAACAATTAATGGTGTTATGTTTTCAGCCAAATAATTCTCATAATTTGTAGATTCTGAATGTAAAACTTTCTTAACTAAAGGTACTGCAGCTACTTCTTTGGCAACATTTTCGCTCTTATTTCCAGCAACCAAAACATGAATATTTGTATCTATTTGTGAAGCTGCAAAAATTGCATTTAGTGTAAAAATCTTTAAATTTAAATTATTATGTTCTGCTATTACTAAAACTGACATTAGATTACTTTAGCCTCATTTTTAAGTTTGCTAACTAGTTCGGCCACAGTAGCAACCTTAACCCCACCTTTTCTTTTAGGAGGTTCTTCTACTTTTAACTGCTGAATTCTGTTTGAAATATCAACACCTAGATCTTTAGCAATTAATTGTTCAATTGGTTTTTTCTTTGCTTTCATTATATTAGGAAGTGAGGCATAACGTGGTTCATTAAGTCTCAAATCACAAGTAACAATAGCTGGAAGATTTATTTCTATTGTTTCTAAACCTTCATCTACTTCTCTAGTGACTTGGATTGATTTATCTTTTACTTCTATTTTTGATGCAAAGGTACCTTGTGCCCAACCTAACAATGATGAAAGCATTTGTCCTGTTTGATTACAATCATCATCGATAGCTTGTTTGCCCATAAAAACAATATCGGGTTTTTCCTTTTCTATAACTTTTTTTAAAATCTTGGCCACACCCAAGGGTTCAATATAATTATCTGCTTTAACATGAATCCCTCTATCTGCACCTACTGCTAAAGCTTTTCTGACAGTATCTTGAGCTTTTTCTTCTCCTACTGTGATTGCAATTACCTCTTTGGCTTTACCTGATTCTTTAAGTTTTACTGCTTCCTCTACCGCATTATCATCTGGTGGATTGTTCGACATTTTAACATTATCAGTATGAACGCCTGTGCCATCCTCTTTAACTCTAATTTGAACGTTGTAATCTATGACTCTTTTAACTGCGACTAAAATTTTCATTTAAGCTCTTAATAATTTATTTTCTGGATCATATGGACTTTCCTCCAGAATCGTAGCGTCGTGCATTTTACCTAAAATATCAATTTTTAATTTTTGACCTGTTGTCGCTAGTTCTGGTTTAACCATGCCTAAAGCTATTGATTTACTTAATCTAAAACCATAGTCCCCGCCTGTTGCTCTTCCTACAACTTTACCATTCTGATAAATTGGATTATTTCCCAAAACATCAGCGTCGGTTACATTGTGTAGTTCAAGTGTTACTAATTTATTTTGGAAACCTTTTTCTCTCCATTTATTGAGCGCTTCTAAACCAATAAATTTTCCTTTATTTGGATGTATAAATCTATCTAACCCAGATTCATACGGAGAGTACTCAATAGATAATTCCGTTCCTACTAGTTTATATGATTTTTCAACTCTTAAACTGTTCATTGCTCTAATACCATAAGGTTTTAAACCTAAATCTTTTCCTGCTTCCATTAATTTATCAAATATATGATTTTGATATTCCATAGGATGATGTAATTCCCAACCCAACTCACCTACGAAGTTTACTCTCATCGCATTAGCTGGTGCATTTCCTATATTTACTTTTTTTGAACTTAACCATTTAAAGTTTTCATTTGAAAAATCATCTTTTGAAACTTTTTTCATCAATTCTCTAGCCTTGGGTCCTGAAACTACTAACACACCTATGCTATTTGTTAAATTTTCAAATTGTACAGATCCGTCTTTTGGCATCCATTTAAGTATCCAATCATGATCTAGTCTTTGAAAAGCTCCCGCTGACACCAAGTAAAAACTATCTTCGGCCTCCCTCATAATGGTAAATTCTGAGTGAACACCGCCTTTTGTATTAAGTGCATGACATAAATTAATTCTACCAATTTTTTTGGGAAGTTTGTTTGCAACTAAATAGTCTAAAAATGCTTCAGCTTTTGGACCTTTGATTCTACATTTTGCAAATGCAGTCATGTCTAGTAAACCGACATTTTCTTTTACATTTTTACATTCTTTCTCGATTGCTTTAAACCATTTTGATCTTCTGAATGACCAATCATCTTTTTGTTCCATTCCATCTGTTGCAAAAAAATTTGCTCTTTCCCAACCAAATTTTTGTCCAAATACAGCTCCCAAATTTTTCAATCTTTCGTAGCATGGAGCGGTCCTTAATGGTCTTGCTGCAGATCTTTCTTCATCAGGATAATGAATGACAAATACGTTTCGGTAAGCCTCTTCGTTTTTTTCTTTTAAATATGATTTCGTTGCATAATCACCATATCTTCTTGGTTCTACACCAAGCATATCTACAGTTGGTTCACCATCTATAATCCATTCTGCAAGTTGCCAGCCTGCTCCACCTGCGGCAGTAATTCCAAAACTGTGACCTTCATTAATCCAAAAGTTTTTTAATCCCCAAGCGGGACCAACAATTGGATTTCCATCAGGGGTGTAACAAATTGCACCGTTATAAACTTTTTTAACTCCAACTTCTTTAAATGATGGTACTCTATGATACGCACTTTCAATATGGGGCATTAGTCTATCCAAATCTTCTTGGAACAATTCATATTCTGAATCTTTTGATGGACCATCTACATAACAACATGGAGCTCCATCTTCATATGGACCTAATATTAATCCTCCAGCTTCTTCTCTCATGTACCAACGGCCATCACTATCTCTAAGTACTCCCATTTCTGGTAAACCGTCTTTTTTTCTTTTTACGATTTCTGGATGTGGCTCCGTAACTATATATTGATGCTCAACCGGTATTACCGGGATTTCCAAACCTACCATTTGACCTGTTTGTCTTGCAAAATTTCCAGAACAAGAAACAACATGTTCACATTCAATTGTTCCTTTGTCAGTTTCTACAACCCATCCATTTTTTGTTTGTTTGATCCCAACTACTGTTGTGTTTCTATAAATTTCTGCTCCTTTATTTCTGGCTCCTGTAGCTAAAGCTTGCGTTAAATCTGCCGGCTGAATATATCCATCTTCTGGATGCTGAATTGCTCCAATTAAACCTTCAGTATTACACAAAGGCCAAATTTCTTTCACCTGTTCAGGTTTTAAAAATTTTACATTAACTCCAATTGTTTGTGCCACGCCTGCATATTGATGATACTCATCCATTCTATCTTTAGTGCTTGCTAATCTAATATTTGATACAACGCTAAAACCTACATTTTTTCCTGTCTCTTTTTCTAATGTTTTGTAAAGATCGACTGCATATTTATGCAACTGACCAACTGAATAACTCATATTAAAAAGTGGTAGTAAACCTGCGGCGTGCCAAGTTGATCCTGAAGTTAATTCTTTTCTCTCAACTAAAACTACATCAGACCAGCCTTTTTTTGCTAGGTGATAAAGCATGCTGACACCAACGGCCCCTCCACCTATAACGACAACTTTAGCTTTTGATTTCATAAATAAATAAGGTTAAGTTTCTAAATATTAGAATATGATACGTCAAGTTAGATTTAAATGATTAAAAAAATTATACTTTTAGTTGCAATACTTGGTCCTTTCGGACTTTATTTTTTGTATTCTTGGCTGTTAAAACTAGAAAAGAAAAAAATTCCAATTGTAAAACTGTCTATTGCTAGCATAATCTTGCTTATAGTGGCTTTAGGTATTTTAAGGTTTTATGGAGATTTTGACCCAAACACTAAATATTCTCCAGCAAAGTATGAAGATGGAGAATTAAAACCGGCTGAGAACAAATAATGAAAGAAAAATTAGATAATATTTGCGAGGAATGTAAAAAGGAAGATGAAAGTGTTTCCCAAAATTTAATTATGTATGGGTATAAATTTTGTGAATCTTGCAGATTATCAAAAACTATTTTTCCAGTTTAGCTTGGTCCAAAAATTCTTAGTATCATGATCAAAAAGATAGCCTGAACCAAAAAGCCGATAACAACTACTCCTATTGCTCTCCACGTGCTTTGATAATCCAGTGCCTGTCTAACTGCTACAATCATAGCTATTAACATCCATATGCCAGCACCAATAAAAGTTATACTCATTAATTCTGGGGTAAAACCAAAAACTCTAATTAGTCCTGGGGCGCTAGAAAAACCAATCGTTCTTAATAATTCACCATGATCAGATTTTGTTGTTGGTTCAGGAAAAAGTTTTGCACCGATTAGATAAATTAAATAAGCCCAAATATACCAACTAACTAAAGATAATAATGGTGCCATCAGAAAGTTTGATGCTCCAAGTGATATGGCCCCAACCCCTGCGGCTAAACTTGATAACACAACAACACTTGCTGCTTGCAGCGTTGCAGACTTATCAGCTTCAACTTCTTCATAAAGGCTAACATCTAACTTACAGGCTCTTATAATTCTATTAATATATTGAGAATTCATTTTTCCTCTATACCATATTATTGCCATGAAGATATATGAAATACCTGCATGACCGCAACTTTTATAAATTCCTTTATATTATTTTTTGTCACCATCGACACTATCGGAAACTTGCCCTTTTTTTTAAGTTTAACGGAAGGTGCAAAAATCAAAAAAAGAAACCAAATAGCGATAAAGAGTATAATTATAGCCTTTTTTATAATGATAACGTTTGCCTACTTAGGCAGATACCTGTTGGAGGCAATTCAGGTGTCTTTGGATTCGCTAAAAATCGCAGGTGGAGTGATTCTAATGCTTTTAGCAATTGATATTTTGTTTGAAAAAAGAAAAACAAGAAGAGAAAAGAGAGTTGAAGAAGCTTTAGATGAAAAAAACTTTGAGGAAATTATTGTTTTTCCTATAGCATTTCCTTTTATTGCAGGTCCTTCTGCTCTAACAACAATTATATTGTTGATCGGTAATTACGCTAATTTTCCTGAATTTCAAATACCAGTTATTCTTGCTTTAGTAGCTGCACTAATCGTGAGTTTGGTTTTAATGATTGGAGCAAATTTTATTATAAAATATATACCCGAACAAATCTTACATGCCACTGCAAGAGTAATGGCGTTTATTCTGGCTGCGCTAGCAACACAATTTATTATCGATGGTATTAAAGCTAGTTTTAATATCTAATTATTTATTCAAAGCAGCTAAAACTTCCGATTCTCGAGTATTCGCATTAAAGGACTGTGTAAATGGTATAGGAACAACTACGGCTCTCACAGGACTTTTAGAATATTTTTTTGGTAAATGAACTTTATATTTCTTACCAAAATTTCCAATTGGAAATCCTTTAGCGTTTTTATGTCCTTCATAAGGAACGTAACCCATAGCAATATTTTTTTTCTTTTCTGGGTGATACCACGGTGAAGTAATGTAACCAACTGGTTTACCCCCTTTGACATCTGATATTAACCAGAAGTCGGGAGCATATTCCTCGATAGGTTTTCCACCTAATTCTAAGCCTACAAGTTGAAGTTTGTAAGGTTTGCTACCATTGCCAATTTGATCCTTCATTTTCTCTAAAGCTTCTTTGCCGACATAATCAGTTGCTTTATTCCATTCACCTTTTCCAGATAAAGAAACTTGATAGCCTAAATTACACTGAAAAGGATTATGCTCATTATCCATATCCTGACCCCAAGATAATATGCCTGCTTGGATTCTTCTGTGGTGAGCTGGAGCAATAACCATTAATTTATGTTTTTTTCCAGCTTTAAGCACAGCATTCCACATATCTTCTGCATATAAAGTCGCATTACGAAGATAAATTTCATACCCGGCTTCACCAGAAAATCCTGATTGAGAAATCACACAGCTTCTGCCTCCTACTCTAGCTTCCGCTAAACCATAAAAAGGCATATTATCTAAATCAACTTGATCTCCAATTAAATCATTCATTAACGCTTTTGATTTTGGTCCTTGAATTTGTACCGGACATGAATCAATTTCATCTATTTCAACATTGAATCTTTTATCTGCATTAACACCTTGTAAATAAAAACCGATATCAGAATCTGACAAACTAAACCAAAATTCATCATCGGCTACTCTTAATAGAACTGGGTCATTTAATACGCCACCTTTATTATTGCAAAGAATAACGTAACGACCTCTCATTGTTGAAATTTTAGTTGCATCACGTGTAATTACGTAATCTGTAAATTTTTCTGCATCAGGTCCTTTAACACGTATTTGTCTTTCAACTGCTACATTCCACATCGTTACATGATTTTTGATCGCTGCGTACTCAACCATCGCTCCACCTTTTTCAGGTCTTACATAACCTCTTGGATGATAAACGCGGTTATAAACTGTAGCTCTCCAACATCCCGCTTTCATTGATAAATGCCAGTATGGAGATTTTCTAACACGCGTAGAAATCAACAATTCTACTTTTGTAGGTCCACTTTGTCTAAGGTTATATGGTACTTGTCTATCCGACTGATCTACAGAGGTCACATGTTTAACTTTGTCATAATTTATTTTTTCTTTTTTAAATGAAACTGAATTTATTTTTTTTATTTTTTTATTTTTAGGCATAATTATTTTCCGTTAACCATTTGTTTGTTTCTTTTAATCCACCAAAAGTATAAATATGAAAATTATCTGTTGAGTCCTTTAGTTTTTCTATTATATCATTTGGGTCTCTTGGTTTTAATAAATCTAAAGCTTTAGTTACGTTAGATTTAAGAAAGTTTATAGAATTTTTTGCACCAACAATATTAGCAAATTTTAGTAAGCTACTTATTTTTAAAGGCCCAGTAATTCCTACGCGAACCGGTAATGTTTGTTTAGAAATAAATGCGGCTATAGGTTTAGCATCCAAACACCATTGGGTAATTATATAATCTGCATAGGATTTCTTATCGATCATAGCTTTTTCCAAATCTTTGTCGGATATATCAGGGGACCCGTCCGGATGTCCAGCAATTCCTATCTTCCACCCCTCAAATAAACCTGTCTCTAATAATTGTAATGAACAGTGAAAATCTCCAATGGGTTGCGCGCTACCCCCTATTACTAGTGCTTGTTTTACCCCTCCAGCCTTACATCTATTCACAAAATCCTTTAGTTCATTTTGATTTTTTATTGATCTTGCTGGAAAATGAGGAACTGGATTAAAGCCCGATTTAGTAAGTTCTGCCGCCTTGTTTGCTACCCCTTTATAATCGTCACCAGGCAGCATAGTTATATAAACATCTTTAACTTTAGGTAATTCTGATAGATCAGTCTTCATTGTAATTTCTAAAGAGAAATTCATAATCAACGGGATATATCAGCGGACCCCGGTAAATGTCCAGTAGTTTCGATCGAAATCTGTTGCCTATTTAAATGAAAATGCTAGGATTTTTCCATGAACAACAAGCTTAATGGACAGACAAATATCTACGATATTATAAAAAAAGAAAAGTTGGATGTTGTAAATGAACCCATCAGTAAGGCTCATGGTTTACCTAACGAATGCTACAATAATGCTGAATACACAAAAATAGAAAGAAAAAAGCTTTTTGAAGATAAGTGGGTCGTTATAGGTGTAGCAAGCTCAATACCTAACCCGGGAGATACAAAACCGTATGATTTACTAGGAATTCCTTTAATTTTACTAAGAAATAAAAAAAACCAAGTTAAAGTTTATCATAATGTTTGCAGTCATAGAGGTTACAAAATTCTAAAAAAAAAACGTAATATAAAAAAAATATTAAGATGCCCATACCATTCTTGGTCTTATAATTTAGAGGGTGAACTTGTTGCCACACCTCACATAGGGGGAATGAATAAACACGAAACAAAAGATTTTGATAAATCTTCAAGTGGACTTAAAGAGGTTCGCTCTTATGTTTGGTTAGACTTGATTATTGTAAATATTTCTAACAACGAAATATCGTTTAAGGAATATATTAAACCATTAAATGATCGATGGTCTGAATTTTGGCCAGAAAAAGATCAAAAATTAATCAAACATTCAAGAGATTTAGGTTATTTTAAATTAAAAGCAAAATGTAATTGGAAATTTGCAATAGAAAATTATTGTGAAAGTTATCATTTACCGTGGGTTCATCCGGGATTAAATACTTATTCTAAAATCAGTGATCATTACCATATCCAAGGCCTGCCTAATAGATTTGCTGGTCAGGGAACTGTTGTTTATAATCCGAGGCTAAAAGGCAAAAATAAGTTTCCATGTTTTCCTAATTGGCAAAAAAATAAAATAAATATTGCTGAATACGTTGCTCTCTTTCCTAATGTTATGTTGGGGATTCATAAGGACCATTATTATGCATTTTGGCTAGAACCAGTAAATCATGAACTTACCATAGAACATATGGAAATTTATTATGTAGGAAATGAAGCTGCCAATTCAAAAAAATTTAAAACTCTTAGAAAACAAAATTTGAAATTATGGTATGGGGTACAATCCGAAGACGTCGGTATTATAGAAGGCATGCAAGAGGGAAGAAGCTCCCCCGCTTATAATGGTGGAAATTTTTCACCGATAATGGATAATCCAACACACCATTTTCATAAGTGGGTAGCAACAAATATAGTTTGATGAAATTTAAGAGAAAAATAGTTCCTGACTCTAATTATTCTACTAATTTTATAACTAAAAAAAGATTGCACGAAGACGAAATTGATTTTGATCAATTAAGATCTTATCGACTAAGCAGAGTAAAAAAAGAATTGGCAAAAAGAGATATTGGTGCATGTATTTTATTTGATCCAGTAAATATTCGATATACTTTAGATTCAGTAAACATGAGCATATTTAATATGCATAATTTAGATCGATATTGTTTCATTCCAGTAACAGGCCCTGTAATTCTTTTTGAATATTTCAATTGTGAACATTTATCAAAACATCTGAAATTAATTGATGAAATAAAACCAGGAACATCCTGGGATTATTTTTCTCATGGAGATCAAGCTGAAAAGCAAGTTAATAAATGGACTAATGAAATTCAGCATCTAATGAATCAAAATTGCGGAAAAAATAAAAGACTAGCTATTGATGTATGTAATGGACCTGGTGTTTTAGCTCTTAACAAAATTGGGTTAAAAATTATTGATGCAAAAGAAATAGTTGAACAAGCAAGAGTTATTAAATCTAAAGAAGAAATTCAATGCATGAAAGCTTCTCTTGAAGTTTGTGAAAAAGGAGTTCAGTTGATGAGAAACGAGTTGAAAGCTGGCATTACAGAAGATGAACTCTGGGCTCTATTTCATAAAACAAACATAGAGCATGGAGGTGAATGGATTGAGTGTAGAATGTTAACTTCTGGACAAAGAACTAATCCGTGGATGCAAGAAAGTAGTAATAAAGTTATTCAACAAGGAGATATAGTTTCTTTCGATACTGACATGGTTGGTCTTTACGGATATTGCGCTGATATCTCAAGAGCTTTCGTTGAAGGCCATAAATTCAGCTCAGAACAAAAAAAAATATATCAAATGGCTACTAATCAAATAAATCATAATGCAGAATTAATTAAACCTGGTTTATCATTTAAAGAATTTGTAAAAAAATCCTGGAAGCTTCCAGAACCTTATTATGGTAATCGCTATAGCTGTATGGTGCATGGAATTGGATTATGTGATGAATGGCCAATGATTAAATATCCTACAGACGGCGGCCAACAAAGTGGACAATTTGAAAAAGATATGACTGTAACAGTTGAATCATACATAGGAGAAGTTGGTGGCAAGGAAGGTGTAAAATTAGAGCAACAATACTTAGTCGGTGAAAATGGACTTGAACTAATGTCTCACCATCCATTAGAAGATGTGTAATTAAAACAGTGAATAATAGATTAGAAAATATTATTGATATTAAAAAATATCCAATCCAGGATTTAAATTCTCCACTAATGAAAGAATTAATAAAAAAATGTAAAAGTGATTTAGATCAGTTTAGTTGTTCTACTATTCCTAATTTTATTTTACCTAAATCCTTAAAAATAATGGACGCAGAGTTAGAAAAACAACTCGATGAAGTTTATATGTCAAAACAAAGCATCAATGCTTATTTGTATTCTAAAGATGATCCTTCATTACCCAAAGATCATCCAAAAAGAATATTTATGGATCGTTACAATGGATATTTAAATTCAGATGTTTTTGCAAAAGATTCGGAAATGAAATTTCTTTACGAACAAGATGAACTTTTAAAGTTTGTGTCTGCTTGTCTTGGTATATCTCCAATTTATCGATGGGCCGACCCCTTAGCTTGTCATGCTTATAATGTTATGAAGCCAGACGGTGTTCTTCCATGGCATTTCGATAGTTGCGAGTTTACTTTAAGTTTCATGATACAAAAACCTGAAAAAGGTGGGATATTTGAATATTGCCCAAATATACGCGAACCAGGAAATGAAAATTTAGAAGAAGTTAAAAAAGTACTTGATGGAGAGCGTAAAAGAGTTCGTCAATTAGAATTAGAACCAGGTGATTTACAAATATTTAAAGGACGTTTTACACTTCATCGTGTTACAAAAATAGAAGGAAGCTGTTCCAGATATCTTTGTATACCAGCTTACGTTCTTGACCCTTGGAGAGTAAACACTCCAGAACATTCAAAAGCTATATATGGGAAAGTGTTACCAATTCACATTGAAAGAAATAAGCCCAGATCGGATGGTTTAGCTGATTAAACATGGAAAGTTTAAATAAGATAATAAATTTAGAAAAATATCCTATAAATGATATAGGGTCTTTAAAGTATAAGGAATTAACCAATTATACTAGAAAACAACTTAATGAAGATGGTTGTTGCATACTTCCTAAATTTATTAAACCAGATTCTATTCAAAAAATGAAAGATGAAGTGGATAGAAACTTAAGTAAAATTTATTTTACAAGTGATAAACATAATCCATATTTTACAAAAGA
>CACLKR010000014.1 GCA_902607625.1 uncultured Pelagibacteraceae bacterium | reverse complement strand
ATCTTTATCCATTCTAAAATGTTTTGAATTATCAATTACGATAGTTTTTTTTGCAGCAATAGGAGCCCATTTTTCTGCTATAGCACTTCCTGCAGAAAAAAAAGCTATTTTCACTTTTGAAAAATCAAAATCACTAAGTCCAACAATAGAATAAGTTTTACCTTTAAAAGTTATTTTTTTTCCAATACTTTTGTCTGAAGCAATAAGATACAATTCACTAAATTCAAAATTTAGCTTTTCTATAACTTCTAAAAGTTTCCTGCCGACATTTCCTGTCGCTCCAACAATTGCTATATTCATATAAATTAAAGTATTACTATTGTTTTATGACCAATTCTAGACTAATGGCGAGCCTAATTTAAAATCTTTCTAGTACTACTGAGTTTTCAATTTGTTTTGATGTTATTTTCCAATATTTTTTAAGTAATAAAGTGGATTGTTCTTTTGCATGAAGAATAAAACCAAATTTTTCATAAAATCTAATTGCCCAAGTAGCTTTTCGCCAAGTGCCCACCAATAAACGACAATTCTGATTTTTTTTTAATAAATATTCAAGCAAAGCGCTTCCCGTCCCTTTTCCCTGGCAGGAAGTTAAAGTATAGGCGTGTCGTATAAGAATTACATCTTTTACGGTCTGAATTCCAATAACTCCGGTCAATTTATTATTATGATTATAACCAAACATACGAACTTGATTATTAAATTCATCAATTAATTCTTGTTCAGACATGTAAGGTTCGTGCCAACAATTGTCGGGGATAACACCTTTATATTTTAATGAAGCATCATTGATAACATGTAGAATTTTTGAGATATCGCTTTTTTTATATTCACTTATCATTGGATATGAATGGCAAATCACAGATTGAGCCTTTGTTTTTTTCTCCGTTAATTTCCAATTCAAAAGAAGTTTTTTTATCCCAATACTCTTTTTTAATCATTGCAATTCCAACTACTTTTTTAAAATGGGGTGAATAAACAGCAGATCTCAAATGTCCTACTAAACTTTTACCGTTTTGTAGAGGTATTTCCTCCATCATTTCCACTTTATCTAAATCTATTTTCACACCCATGAGTTTTTTTTTAATTCCTTCTTTTGAAATTTGGACTAAAGCTTTTTTTCCTAAATAATTAATATCAGATTCAACATCTATATATTTATCAAATCCACATTCGTAGGGATTATCACCATTATCAAAATCGTTGCCGCATGATAAAAGACCACTTTCAATTCTTTCTATTGAGTTTGGGCAACCTGGCTTTATGTTAAATTCTTTGCCAGCTGAAAATAACTCATCATATAAATTTAATCCTGCTTCTCTATTTTCTATGTAGATTTCGTATCCACCTTGTTTAGACCATCCTGACCGGGCTATAAAAAATTTATTTCCTTTAAAAGTAAAATAATCAAAGCCAAAAAATTTAAGTTCAGTAATTTTTTTACCCAAAACTTTTTCCATTAATTTGAATGATTTTGGTCCTTGAACTGCCAATATATTTACATCTGGCTCACTGACTTCGGCTTGTAGTTTTAAACCACTTGCTAGTCCCTTAGCATAAAGTCCCACGTCTGAATCAGCTAATGATATCCACCACTTGTTTTCATCTAATTTTAAAATAATAGGATCATTTATCATATTTCCTTGTTCATCAATTATTGGGGCATAGTAACATTTTCCAACTTTTGACTTTAAAAGATTTCTGCAAGTCATCAATTGAACTAATTTTGCAGAATCTTTTCCTACTATCTGGACCTGCCTTTCAGCAGCAACATCCCAAACCTGAACATGTTCTTTTAAATGAAAGTATTCTTTTTCAGTGCCTTCAAAAGCTGCTGGAAGAAGCATATGATTATAGGTCGTGTAGGCAGTTAAGCCCTGACTCTCTATTCTGCTTGAAAAGGGAGTGCCTCTTAATCGTCTTGCTTTTGCAATATAAAATTTCTTCATTATTATTTATGATTTTTTTCTACAAAATTTTTGACAATCTCTCTCATTTTGAAAGCCTTTTCAAATATAATCATATGCCCACATTCCTTAAGTATCTCTAATTGAGAATTTTTAATTTTTTCGGCCATTTTTTTTCCTTTATCGAGTGAAACCATTTTATCCTTGTCTCCTAATATACAAAGGGTTGGACAATTCACATTTGCTGCAGCCTTTAAACCATTTTTGTAGTTATTGCATGCTCTAAGATCAACAGCTAAACCTTCTTGAACCTGTCTTGGTGAATTAATAATTTTTTGTACTGGATTGCCTCCGATAAACTTTTTTACTCCTTCGTATCCCCACTTCATCATAAGCTCCACAGATTTCATATCACCACCATCTGCATAATCAATTAATGCTGAATTAACTGGCAATTCAAATGATCCGGCAACAAGAACCAAACTTTTAATTAATTTTGGAAAACGCGAAGCAAATTCAAGACCTACCAAACAACCTTGTGAATGACCCACAAATGAAATTTCTTTGATTTTTAATTTTTCCATGGATCTTTTAATCCACTCTGCCATTTCCTCAATAGATTTTATTCCAGGTCCTTCAGAACTGCCGTGACCAGGTAGATCAACAGATAAAATGCTATAACCTTTTGCGGCTAGAAATTGTTCATGTAAAGACCAAACTATATGGGAAAGGCCACTACCATGCATCAAGACAATTACTGGTTTTTTAATATCAAAATCTAATCCACCAGTAGATGCGAAAACATCTTTTTGGTCCACTTCAAAATTCAGTTTATCTCCTTGGCTTTCTTTCTTAGTTCAAATTTTTTTATTTTTCCCGTAGAGGTTTTTGGTAGCTCACCAAAAACTATTTTTTTTGGAAGTTTGAATCCTGCCAAGGTTTCTCTACAAAATTTTATTATTTCTTCTTCTGTAGCTTCCTTTTGAGGAGCCAATTCAACAAAAGCACAGGGTGTTTCTCCCCATTTTTCATCAGGTTTGGCTACAACCGCGGCAAGCGAAACCGATGGATGTTTAGCTACTGTATTCTCTATCTCAATTGATGAAATATTTTCTCCACCTGAAATAATAATATCTTTGGATCTATCTTTTATTTGAATATAACCATTAGGATGAATAACCGCTAAATCACCTGAATGGAACCAGCCGCCTTTCATAGCTTTTTCTGTCGCTTCTTTATCTTTAAAATAACCTTTCATCACAACATTTCCACGTATCATAATTTCACCTATAGTTTTTCCGTCTCGTGGAACAGATTTCATGCTTTCTGGATCCATTACATCAACGTCTTCAAGGTTGGGATATCTCACGCCTTGGCGAGCACTAATATCAGCTTTTTCATCTTCATTTAAATTATCCCACTCTTGATTCCATGCACATTGTAAAATATGTCCGTAAGTCTCCGTAAGTCCATAAACATGCATAACTTCAAAACCTAGGTTTTTCATTTTTTTGAAAATAATACTTGGTGGAGGTGCCGCTGCAGTTAAAACATACACTTTGTGTTTTGGTGGCTTTTGTTCTTCCTTGGGTGCACTGGCTAACATATTTAATATAATTGGAGCTCCGCCGAAATGGGTAACTTTATGTTCTTCTATTAAATCAAAAATTTCCTTAGCATTAATATTTCTAATACAAATTATTCGAGCATGAAGCATTGCGAGTGTCCATGGATAACACCAGCCATTGCAATGAAACATTGGAACTGTGTACAAAAAGTTTAGCCGGTTTGGCATATTCCACGCTGCTGCACTACCGGTAGACATTAAATAAGAACCTCTATGGTGGTAGACAACACCCTTGGGATTACCGGTTGTTCCAGATGTATAGTTTAGTGAAATCGACTGCCATTCATCTTTCGGTCTTTTCCATACATAGCTGGCATTACCTTGTTCTAAAAAACTTTCATATTCAAATTCTCCTATTTTTTCGCTATCTTTTAAATCGGCCTGTTTATCAACTATATCTATGATCAAAATTTTTTTTCCAAAAATTTCTAAAGCTTTTTTTACAACTCCATGAAATTGACGATCTACGACAAGTGCTTTAGCATCAGCGTGCTTAAGTATGTAACCAACTGTTTTTGCATCTAATCTTGTATTAATTGCATTAAGCACTGCACCAGTCATTGGAACAGAGTAGTGGGCTTCAAACAATTCTGGAATATTAGGAGCCATGATTGATACGGTATCACCTAATTTAATTCCGTGTTTTTCTAAGGCACTCGCAAATTTTATGCATCGATCATAAACTTGCCTCCAAGTGTAAGATCGTTTTTTATAAATTACAGCTTCGTAGTTTGGATAAATATCTTTTGTTCTTTCAATAAAGCTTATTGGAGTTAAAGGAACATAATTTGCTTTATTTTTATCAAGATTTTTATCGTAATCGTTCATGATAGATTAACTTATTTTAGATTCTTTTATAATTTCTGCAATTACTTCTTCTTTTTTATGTCCCATTAAGTGAATCCCTTTTACTCCTTTAATTTCGCGAAAAATTTGAATTAATTCAAGGCAAATTTTTTTGCTTTCTTCCTTTTGATCTTTTGCTTGTTCTAATCTTTTTATAATTTCATCAGGAACATCAACACCAAACAAATTGTCATTCATCCATTTTGCACTTTTTGCTGAAGCAAAAGGGCCCAAGCCAATTAAAAATGGTGTTTTTTCTAATATTCCAGCGTCATCTAATACTTCCATATATTCTTCTAATTTTTTTGCTTCGAAAACATATTGAGTCTGAAAAAAATCAACTCCATTTTTAATTTTTCCTAAAATCTTTTCTGTGCTTGGTTTTCCTTTTGAAGGAACTTCAGCTCCTCCAATAAACAATTTAGGCGCAGGATCGATAGCTCTTCCTGATGGAAATTTTTTGTCTTTTCTCATCATATTAGCCGTTGTAACTAAAGTTGCGCTATCAATGTCTTTGGCAGGCTTTGTTTCTGGTTGGTCACCAACCTTTGGATCATCCCCGGATAAACAAAGAATATTATGTACACCTAGCGCAGATGCTCCAACCAAATCACCTTGAAGGGCTAATCGATTACGATCACGAACTGTTAATTGTAATATTGGATCAATATCATTTTGAGCAAGAATAATTGCAGCTGTAAGTGCTGACATATGTACTTTTGCTCCCGGACTATCAGTAACATTTATGGCATCGGCAACATCTTTTAATGGATTTATTTTTTTTAATAAAGTTTCCTTATTTGAAGCATCGGGAGGTGTTGTTTCTGCGGTAAATACAAAAACGCCATCGTGTAATTTCTTATGAAGTGGGCTTTGAAATTCCATTTTAGTTAAATTTAAAATCCATTATATACTTACTTCCAGAAGTTGCAGATTTATAATGAGAGTCTATTCTAGGTAAAACTCGGTTAAAGAAAAAATTTGCCGTTTCAATTTTGTCTTCAAAAAACTTTTTATTTTTACTCAATTCTTTATAGCTAACATCCAAAACTTTAAGCCAAGAATATGCTAGTGCAATTAAACCTAATACTTTTAAATAATCATTGCAGGCTGCACTCACATCGTCTTTGGAGTTTTTCATTTTTTCTTTAATCCAATTAGTAAAATTTATTGTTATTTTTAAATATTCATCTAGTTTTTCGGCAAACGGTTTTATTTTTGTTTGATTTTTATTTTTCTTAATTTCTGCCTCAACTAATTTGATATACTTTCCAATAATATCTTTTTCTTTACTAATAAGTTTTCTAAAAACTAAATCAATTGCTTGAACTGAGTTCGTTCCTTCATATATTGGTGTAATCCTATTATCTCGATACAACTGTTCGATACCTTGATCTTTTGTATAGCCATAGCCACCAAAAATTTGCATTGCATCGCTAGTAATTTCCATGCCCATATCACTAAATAATGATTTAACTACTGGGGTCATTAAAGAAACTACATCTGAAGCTTCCTCCTTAATTTTACTATCTTTGTGATGCAAACTAACTTCAGTTTGTTGAGCTAACCAAAAACTTAAAGCTCTTTCACCCTCTATAATTGATTTCATGTTTAATAATGATCTTCTAATATCAGCGTGATCAATAATTAAGTCGGCTCCATTGTTTGATTTGCTGCTATTAGATTTTCCTTGCTTTCTTTCTTTTGAATAATTTAAAGCATTCTGATATGCAATTTCAGATAAGCCTAGTCCTTGAATACCTACAACAATTCTTTCTAAATTCATCATCGTGAACATTGAGCTCAGTCCTTTATTTTTAGATCCGATCATATGTCCAGTAGCGCCATCAAAATTTAAAACACATGTGGCAGATCCTCTAATTCCCATTTTGCTTTCAATTGAATTGGTTGAAACGCCATTTCTTTGCCCTAAAGATCCATCCTCTTTAACTTGAATTTTCGGCACTAAAAATAAACTAATTCCTTTTGTTCCTGAAGGTGAATCGGGAGTTCGGGCAAGAACTAAATGAATAATATTTTCTGTAAGATCATGATCTCCAGAAGTTATGAATATTTTTTGACCAGTTAATTTATAAGTACCACCTGATTGTTCCGTTGCTTTTGTTTTTAATAAACCTAAATCTGTCCCACAAACTGGCTCTGTTAAGCACATTGTTCCGCTCCAAGTACCTTTAACCATATTGGGAAGGAATTTTTTCTTTATAGAATCATTTCCGTGATAAAGTATACAATTATAAGCTCCAATACTAAGCTCACTATAGAGCTTAAAAGAAAGGCTAGCAGAAGATAACATTTCGTCAAAAAATGTACTGATAGTTTTTGGCATTCCTTGACCGCCATACTCTGGGTCACAAGACAGAGAAACCCAGCCATCTTCAATAAATTTTTTGTAAGCTTCTTTATATCCTGGCGAAGTTCTTACTACTCCATTTTCAAAAGTAGCAGGCGCCTCATCTCCAACTTTGGCTAAGGGTAATATAAGATTTTCAGTTATCTTTGCAGCTTGTTCTAATATATCTTTTGCAAGGTCGGGGTTAACTTCTTTATATTTTTCAAGTTCATTGTAATGAGGATTATCCCTTAAATTTTCAAAAAGAAACATCATATCATTTATGGGAGCAATATAAGTTGCCATTAATTCACCAAAGGTTTTCCTGTTAAAAGTGTGTGTTTAACTCTAGCTTGAGTTTTTTCCATTTGCATTAGTTGAATAAATGCCTCTAACTCTAAAGCATACATATCATCTTCGGATAATTCTTTATCAATAGCTGTGTTTCCACCACTCAATACAAAAGCTAATTTTTTTCCAACTTCCATCCCATGCTCCAAAATTTTCTTTTCTTTAAAAAGATTTTCAAGAGTTTGAAACATTTTATCTCTTACTTGATCTCCTGATAACTTAAAAGTTGGTTTTTTTGGCGGTTTATACCCATCTTTTTTCTCGTTGATTAAATCTTGAGAAACTGAAAGTAGCTTGTTTCTATTCATAATGCTTTTGTCTTTTTCTAATAAAAACTTTAATGGTAAGGCTTCGACCGGTGAAGTAGCCGTTTTACCATAGCCAATAATATCAAATACTTTTTGTGGAGCAAAGTCTGGATCTTTTTTAGCTTCTGGAGCTTGTGTCCATCGCCACAACAATTCTTTAGTTCCCCCTCCAGCAGGTATTAATCCCACAAGGACTTCCACCAAACCCATTACAATATTAGTGTGAGCAACCACATAATCACTTTGAATACAAACTTCCTCACCACCTCCTAAAGCCAGCCCTGATGGCGCAGAAACAACCAAATTATCAGAATATTTTAGTTGTTTGCAGGTCATTTGAAAATGATGAATAAATTTTTCAATTGCTTTCCAATTTTTTTCTTTTGCGAAGTCCATAATGTAATTTAAGTTAACTCCTGCTGAAAATTGCATACCTTCATTAATTATGATCAAATTTTTATCAGACGCTTTTTTCAATGCATCCATTGAATCATAGTCCAACGTATTGGCTTTGGTGTTAAATTCTACAATTTTATAATTTTTATGTTCGTATGTAATAGCTGATTTATTTTCTTTTTTAATTTTTGCTAATTGTTTTACTTTCCCTAACGTTTCTAAATTTGTATAGATTTGCCTTTTACCATAAAAAGTGTCAGATTTTTTGTCATACAATTTTTTTATAAATTCATTTGTTTTCAACTGGTTATCTTTTTCTATAAAAAACTTCACTCCAAGTTCTTCAAGCATTTCGAAAGGACCCTTTGTCCAGTTAAAACCTAGTCTCATTGCTTCGTCAATATTATTATAATCTTTTGTTACACTCGGAATTAGTGAAGATGCATAAAGAATAATTTTTGAAATTACCGACCAGGCATATTTTCCGTATTTATCATTTCTTGAAACAAGTTTTTTTAAATCAACTTTTTCATCAATATTAAGATCAATTTTTCTAGATGAAGAATACTCTTTAGTAGTCAAACTTATTGTTTCCAAAACTTTTTTTCCATCTTTTTTATTCATTCTATAAAATCCACCTTTTCCTTTTCTTCCGGTGTAACCTGCTTCAATTAAGTTTTTGATTAGTGAGATTTCTTTTGTTACTTCATGAAAAACATCAGATTTTGGCAATTCTTTTATAAAACTTTTTAAAACATCTGCCATTAAATCTATACCGATTAAATCATATAATCCAAAAACACCCGTTTTAGGTATTCCCATAGGTCTTCCAAAAACTGCATCTGCTTCTTCTATACTTAATTTCATTTTGATGGCTTCCGTCATTGCTACTTGCATAGCATAAACTCCTACTCTATTCCCTAAAAAGCCTGGAGTATCTTTGCAAATAATTACACCTTTACCTAGACTGTCTTCACAAAAATTTTTTAAAAAATTTATTTTTTTTATGTCATTAATGTTTTCACTAACTATTTCTAATAAACCCATATATCTAACGGGGTTAAAAAAGTGAGTGATGCAAAAGTCCTTTTTATCTTTTTCTGACATTTTTGCTGATAAAACTTTTAAAGGAATAGTTGATGTATTTGATGAAACTATTGAATCTTTTTTTCTAACTTTTAATATTTTTTTGTAAAGATTGTGTTTAATATCTATTCTCTCAACTACGGCTTCAACAATCCAGTCAGCTTTTTTGACAACATCAAAATTTTCTTCAATATTGCCCGTTCTAATATTATTTATTTTGTTTTTATCAATTAGGAGAGGAGGTTTAGATTCAAAAATTTTTTTTTTTGCCCTTTCTGAGATTTCTGTTTTCAAATCCAATAATGTAACAGAAATGCCTGCATTGCATAATTGTGCCGCAATACCACTGCCCATAGTGCCAGAACCAATGACAATCACATTTTTAATATTCATTGGACTAGATATTATTTAAGTTTTGAAATTATTGCATCCCCCATTTGAGAGGTTGATACTTCCTTTTTACCTTTAGATAAAATATCTTTAGTTCTTAAGCCATCATCAAGAACTTTTTGAACTGCTTGATCTAGATTTTCTGCTTCTTTATCTAAATCTAAAGAATATCTAAGAGCCATAGAAAAACTAAGAATAGTTGCTATAGGATTAGCTTTGCCAGCTCCAGCTATATCAGGTGCGGAACCATGTACAGGTTCATACATAGATCTCATTTTTCCATTTTTATCCTTTGCTCCTAAAGAAGCAGAAGGTAACAAACCTAATGATCCTGTTAACATAGCGGCTTCATCCGATAATATATCACCAAACAAATTATCTGTTACAATTACATCAAATTGTTTTGGATCTCTTAATAATTGCATTGCACAGTTATCTGCAAGCATATGATTTAATTCAATGTTTGGATACTCTTCATCTTTAACTTTTTGAACTTCTTCTCGCCATAAAATACCAGCTTCCATTACGTTTGATTTATCACATGATGTAACTTTTTTATTTCTTTTTTGCGCCAGTTCAAAAGCTACTTTAGCAACTCTAATAATTTCACTGCTTGTATATGTATGAGTATTAATGCCTTTTCTTTCTCCATTTTCTATGGGTTTTATCCCTCTGGGCTCACCAAAATATATACCCCCGGTAAGTTCTCTAACAATCATTATATCTAAGCCAGATACAATTTCAGGTTTTAAACTGGACGCATCGACTAATTGTCTAAAACAAATTGCCGGTCTAAGATTAGCGAACAATTTTAATTCTTTTCTTAATTTTAAAAGTGCTCTTTCTGGTCTTTTTGAAAACTCTAAATTATCCCATTGTGGACCGCCAACTGCTCCCAAAATTACAGCCTCCGATTCTAAAGCTTTATAAAAAACTTCATCTGTAATTGGCTTTTTATGTTTTGCGTATGACGCACCACCTATTAAATTCTCTTCCATTTCAAAATCTAATGATTTTTTTTTATTAAACCATTCAATAATTTTTTTAACCTCAGCAATAACTTCTGGTCCAATTCCATCTCCCGGTAATAATAAAATCTTTCTTTTTTTAACTTTAATCATTCTAATTTATCCAAGGTTTATTTTTTTTAATTATATTTTCGTAAGAAGATATTTTTTTTGAATGTTCTAAAGACATCGCAATATCATCTAAACCATTTAACAAACATTTTTTTTTAAATGGATCAATTTGAAATTGAATTCTCTTATTTCCAAATATAATCTCCTGACCTGAAAGATTTATTTCAATGTTTTCTTTTCTTTCAGAATATTGAACAAGTTCTTCAATTTTTTTTTCATCTAAAATAATTGGCAACATGCCATTTTTAAAACAGTTGTTATAAAAAATGTCTGCAAAACTTGGGCTTATTACACATTTGATTCCAAAATCCAACAATGCCCAAGGAGCATGTTCTCTTGATGATCCGCAACCAAAATTTTTCCCAGTGATTAAAATTGGCGAATTATTATAAGGTTCTCTATTTAATACAAAATCCTTAATCTTTTTGCCAGCTTCATCATATCGAATTTCAAAAAATAAGCTTTTTCCAAGACCAGTTCTTTTTATGGTCTTTAAAAATTGTTTTGGAATAATCATATCTGTATCAACATTTATCATTGGTAGATTTGCTGGTATCCCTTTTAGAGTATCAAATTTTTCCATATTAATTCTGAAACTTTCTTACATCAGTTAAATGACCATCAATTGCTGCTGCTGCAGCCATAGCTGGACTCACCAAATGAGTTCTTCCTCCGCGGCCTTGACGTCCCTCAAAATTTCTATTTGAAGTAGACGCACATCTTTCTTGCGGATTAAGTTTATCAGCGTTCATAGCTAAACACATTGAACAACCTGGTTCTCTCCAGTCAAACCCTGATTCTTTAAATATTTTATCTATACCTTCTTCTTCTGCTTGTTGCTTAACAAGACCAGACCCAGGAACAATCATAGCATTAATATGTTGTGCAACTTTTTTTCCATTCACAATTTTAGCTGCATCTCTTAAATCTTCGATTCTTCCGTTGGTACAACTTCCAATAAAAATTCTATCAATTTTAATATCTGTTATTTTTGTATTTGGTTTAAGTCCCATATATTTTAAAGACCTTTTCATAGATGTTTTTCTATCTTCATCTTTTTCTTTTTCGGGATCTGGAACAACACCTGTAATTGAAACAACGTCCTGAGGTGAAGTTCCCCAAGTAACCATTGGGCTAATATCATCCCCCTTTATTTCTACTTCTTGATCAAATTTAGCTCCTGGATCGGTTTTAAGCTTAAACCAATATTCTGTGGCTTTGTTCCAGTTAGTTTTCTTAGGAGACATAGGTTTATTTTTTAAATATTGAATGGTTTTTTCATCAGGAGCTATTAAGCCTGCGCGAGCCCCGGCTTCTATCGACATATTACAAATTGTCATACGTTGTTCAATGCTAAGATTTTTTATTACAGATCCGGCATACTCAATGACCATGCCGGTGCCGCCTGAAGTACCTATCTTACCTATCGTTTGTAAAATCACATCTTTTGAAGTAACTCCTGTCAAAAGCTTACCAATTACATTTACTCGAAGATTTTTTGATTTCTTTTGAATTAAAGTTTGGGTTGCCAAAACATGTTCAACTTCTGAAGTACCTATGCCAAAAGCTAATGCACCAAAAGCTCCATGTGTTGCAGTATGACTGTCCCCGCAAACAATTACTGTACCAGGTTGAGTAAAACCTTGTTCAGGTCCAATTATATGAACAATTCCTTGTCTTTTATCTTTCATATCAAAAAGTTTTATACCAAATTCTTTACAATTCTTTTCAAGCACATCTACTTGAATTTTTGACTCTTCATCTTGAATGCCTTTTGACCGATTAGTTGTAGGTACATTATGATCTGCTACAGCCAAAGTAAGATTTGGTTTTCTTACTTGTCTATTTGACAATCTTAAACCTTCAAATGCCTGGGGACTAGTTACCTCATGAATAAGATGTCTATCAACATATAATAAAGTTGTTCCATCATCTTGCTGGTGGACTATATGTTCGTTCCAAATTTTATCGTAGAGAGTTTGGGGCATTATAGAAAAAAATTATTTTTTCTTTGTTTTTAATTCTGTTTTTAGTTCCTTTTTTTGTAAGGAACTTTTATCTTTTTTGGAATTTTCTTTTTTTGTTTCTTCTTTCGATTTAGTTTCGATAAGCTCAGCTTCTTTTCCTATTTCATTTTCTACAACTTGTTCTGAAATATCTATGCCAATAGTTTTTTTGATCTTCTCAGAAATCCTTGCTGATTTACCTTTTCTATCTCTTAAATAGTATAACTTTGCCCTTTTAACACTACCCGATCTAATGACTTTAATTGAACTAACAATAGAGCTATATAAGGCAAATGTTCTTTCAACACCTTCTCCAAATGAAATTTTACGAACTGTAAATGATGAATTTATATCTCTATTTTTTTTTGAAATACAAATGCCCTCAAAATATTGAATTCTTTCCCTTTTTCCTTCAGCAATCCTAACACCAATTTTAACTGTATCACCTGCAAAAAATTTTGGTATTTTTTTTTTTGCTAAAATTCTTTTAACGCTAGCGTTATTTATTTCATTTATATTTTTCATTTGTTTTTTTTATATTTTTCCCATAAATCGGGACGTCGGCGTCGTGTTATATCCCTTGATTGGGATAAACGCCAGTCCTTAATTTTTGCATGATCACCGGTTAATAATACGTCTGGAATATCCTTTTTTTCCCATTTTTGAGGTTTTGTATACTGTGGACATTCTAGCAGATTTTCTTCAAACGTTTCTTCGGGTAATGATTTAGAATTCCCAATTACACCAGGAATTATTCTAACGATTGCATCAATTAATACGAAAGCCGCTATTTCACCGCCTGATAAAATATAATCTCCAATGCTAACTTCTTCTATATTTCGTGTTTCCAATAATCTTTGATCCACACCTTTAAAGTGACCACATATAATATTTATATTTTTGTGCATTATTTTTTTCACATGAGTTTGGTCAAACTTTTTTCCCTTAGGTGTCAAATAAATAATTGGTTCACTTTTATTAGAAATATTTTTATCTAACGAATTGGCTATAACATCTGCTCTCATTACCATGCTGCTTCCTCCTCCGAAAGGAGTGTCATCTACAGTCTTGTGCTTATCTGTAGCATAATCTCTAATGTCAACAACTTCTAGCGCCCATAGTTTTTTTTCACGTGCTTTTTTATAAATACCAATATCTAATGGACCTGGAAACATCTCAGGATATAAAGTAAATACTCTTGCCTTCCACATTTATTCTTTCTTCGGCTCTTCCTTTTTAGGTTCAGCTTTTACCCCCTCAGCTATGGGTATTTTACTATCTGATTTATCTTTTTTTCTATCTTTTTTTGGAATTGCTTTGAGTGGATTATTCCCTTTAGGCGGCATTGGAAAAACTTCTGCTTCTCCTAGTATTCTAGAGACTCTTAATGTTGGTTTGGCGCCTTCATTTATCCAATGTTTTATTCTTTCTACTTGCAAAGTAATTCTCTCTTTTTTCGTTTTTGGTAATAATGGATTAAAAAAACCTACCTTTTCAATAAATCTTCCATCTCTTGGAAATCTACTATCTGCAACTACAATTTTATAAACTGGCCTTTTTTTTGCACCACCCATTGATAATCTAATTTTAAGCATATATTTTTATTTCCTTTCTTTTATTTCGGCAACTTTGTAGCGCCAGTTTCCATATAAACAACTTTTCCATCTTTATATTTATAGTAAGTCATTACAGCTTCTTTATTTCCATCTTTATAACTTGTAAAAGCATGCCCGAATCCAACTGCATCATTTTCAAAAAGTACTCTAACTTTTTCCATTTGGACATCTTTCATGCCTAACCATTTTAAAATATCTTGTTTACCTAGTTTTTTTCCAGATGCGTGCATTAAAAATTGAAAATCATCATGTATCAACTTTTCTCCTGCAGCCACGTCTCCATCGTTTACTATTTTTGACATTTTTTCTATTATTGACATATTTTTTCCTTTCTATTTTAGTTGATTAAAAATTTCTGGAGGTATTCCAGCTTTTTGATCACCCTTAGACATTTTTTTCATCATATTGGTCATCATTTTAAATTGCTTAAGTAATTTATTTACAGTAGCTGTATCTGCTCCTGAGCCACCGGAAATTCTTTTTTTTCTTGAACCGTTAATAATTTTTGGATCTAACCTCTCCTCTTTTGTCATTGATAAAATTATCGCTTCATTAACTTTAATAATATTTTCATCTATATTTGCATTATCCATTTGTTTTTTAATCTTAGATACTCCAGGCAACATTGATAAAACACCTTCCATGCCTCCC
>CACLKR010000013.1 GCA_902607625.1 uncultured Pelagibacteraceae bacterium | reverse complement strand
TCTTTACAAATAAAAATAATACATTGGCTTTTATCTATATTGTTAGGGATCCAAGAAACGTAATTCTTTCATTAGCAAATCATTTTGGAATATCACAAAAGGAAAGTTCAAACATTATTATTAATAAAATGCGCATTCTTTATCCAATGAACAAAGATACAGTGTTGCCAGCTACCTTCATTGGAGATTGGGAAAATCATTGCTTATCATGGAAAAAATTTAATGAGGTCAATAATATTATAATAAGATACGAGGATTTGATTAATAATACAGAAGATACTTTTAAAAAAATAATACTTTTTTTAAGTAAATTTACAGAAATTAAATATAATAAAAAAAAACTTAACGATTCAGTTAACTCTACCAAATTTAATAAATTGCAAAATTATGAAAAGAAATATGGTTTTATAATGGGGCAAATGAATAAATTTTTTTATTTAGGAGAAGAAAACAATTGGCAAAATTTATTAAATACTGAGATAGAAAAAAAAATTAGGAAATCATTTGACGGTGAAATGAGGCAATTAAATTACATTTAATAGGTTGTAATTACCCTTATTTCGTTAACATTTTTTTCATTCCATCAATATATAGTGATAGAATCAAAAAGTTAAAGTTTGATCAAACTGTTTTTATAAATCATATTACAGTTACTGTAAGTTGAAAAATAATTAATTTTTTCAACTTAATATTGTTAACAATAATAAAAAAAAGAGGAACGATAATGAAAAAAACATTAAAACACTTGTTCTCTTTGTTTGCAGTTTTTGCTTTAGTATTCGCGATCGGAACTGAAGCAATGGCAGCCAAAGCTGGCAAGACTCTTAAAAACACTAAGAAGAAAGGTTTCGTTAAGTGCGGAGTTTCTCAAGGTGTTCCCGGATTTTCTAATGCTGATGCATCAGGAAACTGGACAGGTATAGACGTAGATGTTTGCCGAGCTGTAGCTGCTGCTGTTCTTGGTGATGCAGGTAAAGTTAAATTTACTCCACTAAGTGCTAAAGAAAGATTTACAGCATTAAAGTCTAAAGAAATTGATGTTCTATCAAGAAATACAACTTGGACTTTGTCACGTGATGGCGGTATTGGTCTTACGTTCAATGGAGTTAATTTCTACGACGGTCAAGGATTTATGGTAACAAAAGCATCAGGAATAACATCTGTTAACGGTCTTAACGGAGTTTCTGCTTGTGTTAATATAGGTACTACTACTGAACTTAACATGAGAGATTTTTTCAACTCAAAAGGTTTTAAATATGAACCTGTTGTGTTTGAACAAGCGGATGAAGTTGTTGCAGCTTATGATTCAGGCAGATGTGATACATACACAACTGACAAATCAGGTTTAGCGGCGCAAAGAACTAAACTTTCTGATCCAACAGCTCACGTTGTATTGCCAGAAACTATTTCTAAAGAACCATTAGGCCCTGTAACAAGAGAGGGTGACGAAAATTGGTCTGATATAGTTAGATGGTCTTTAAATGTAATGATTGAAGCAGAAGAATTAGGAATAACATCATCTAATGCTGATGCTATGAAAACTTCTGAAAATCCTGCAATCAAAAGACTTGTTGGCGCTGAAGGAGAAACTGGAGCGGCTTTGGCTTTAGATCAAGAATGGAGTTTACGTATTATTAAACAAGTTGGAAATTATGGCGAAAGTTACGAACGTAACGTTGGTCCTGATACACCAGTTGGTTTAAGCAGAGGTCCTAATGCTCAGTGGATTAATGGCGGAATACTTTACGCTAATCCAACTAGATAAGGATTAATAATAAATTTTAGATAAAAAAGGGCTGGCTTTTGCTGGCCCTTTTTTTTATGTTTCATTTTCAATGATATTTAAAAATCATATATTAAGAGCTAACGAATTTATAGCTGAAAGACCCAAGCTGCAGTATTATCTACCTCAAGCTTTAACTCTTTTTTTCATCGTATTTGTTATAGGTTATTTTTCATTTAACGCTGGAGTTAATATGGAAGACCAGGGGATGGAAACTGGTTTTAGTTTCTTGGGTGGAGAAGCACAATTCGATATTCAATTTCATTTAATAGATTATCACGGAGGCATGACTTATGGACGTGCCTATTTAGTAGGATTATTAAACACTATACTAGTAGCGGTATTAGGTATCTTTTTTGCAACAATTTTAGGTGTAACTATTGGTATTGCACGACTTTCGACAAATTTTTTAGTTTCAAGAATTGCGGAGTGGTATGTAGAAATGTTTAGAAATATTCCTTTGCTACTTCAATTATTTTTTTGGTATTTTGCAGCATTAAGAGCACTACCACCACCCAAGGAATCTTATATTTTTTTTGATTTTGCTATACTTAATATTAAAGGTTTATATATTCCTGAATTTGTTTGGACTAATTTTAATGCCTTTTTTTATTCCATATTAGTATCCATAGTCATTGTTGTTTTATTCATTATATGGGCAAAAAAGATACAAGAGAGAACAGGAAAACAATACCGAAAATTTGCTATATCATCAGGAATAATAATCATCATTCCTTTTTTGAGCATTATTATTGGAGGCGTTGGCTTAGAGTTTATTCATCCTGAATTAAAGCAAATTTCAGAAACGATATTTAATTATGAGGGGGGATCAAAAGCTATACCAGAGCTATTAGCCTTAGTTGTTGCACTAGCTATGTATACCTCAACATTTATTGCAGAATGCGTTAGGGCAGGTATAGAGGGTATTACCAAGGGGCAAAAAGAAGCTGCAGCCTCTATTGGTCTTACTCCTGGTCAAATACTTAGATTGGTTATTATACCTCAAGCTTTAAGGATAATAATACCCCCAACAACAAATCAGTATCTAAATTTAACAAAAAATTCGTCTTTAGCGGCAGCAATAGCGTATCCAGATATTGTGCTTGTTTTTGCAGGTACTGCTTTAATGCAAACAGGAAGGGCTATTGAGATAATTTCTATAACAATGCTTTCTTATTTAACGTTAAGCATCACAATTTCTATTTTAATGAATTGGTATAACAAAAAAATGGCGATCAAAGAAAAATGATAAATATTAATAAAATATATCAGTGGTCGAGAACTAACCTATTTTCTAATTGGTATAATTCATTACTGTCATTAATTATTGTTTTCGCCTTTATAAAATTTATACCTCCACTTTTAAACTGGTTATTTTTTGATGCAACTTTTAGGGGAAGTTCAAAAGCTGAATGTTATGGAGATGGCGCTTGTTGGATATTCATTAAGGTATGGTTTCAAAAACTTATCTATGGTTTATATCCAGAGAATCAAGTTTGGAGAATAAATCTAGCTTTCCTAATTCTAATTTTTTCAGTAATAACCTCAATTTTTGTTAAACCAACAATAAGAAGATATATAATTATTTTTTTGATATTTGTTTTTCCATTTTTAGCAATATGGTTAATTGGTGGTTTCGCAATTGATATTGAATCTTTGGAGATTTATATCCCAATCTTGGAAGAGGTTGATACACGAGTATGGGGAGGTCTTTCTTTAACATTTATCATAGCTATTTTTGCCATGTTATTCTGTTTTCCGATCGGTATAATTCTTGCCTTGGGTAGAAGATCAGAACTTCCAGCAATCAAATATTCGTCAATAGTATTTATAGAATTTTGGAGAGGAGTTCCTTTAATTACCGTTTTATTTATGGCTTCGGTTATGTTTCCACTTTTTTTACCCGGGGATACTAATGTAGATAAATTAATGAGATGTGTTATAGGTATAACTCTTTTTGAAGCGGCTTATATGGCAGAGGTTGTGCGAGGTGGACTTCAAGCTTTACCAAGAGGCCAGTATGATGCTGCAAAATCATTAGGCATGGGTTATTGGCAAATGAACGCACTAATTATATTACCTCAAGCATTAAAAATTGTAATTCCAGGAATCGCAAATACTTTTATTGCACTATTTAAAGATACACCATTGATATTAGTTGTTGGATTATTGGAATTTCTCGGTATGATCAAACTTGCAGGAGCAAATCCTGACTGGTTGGGTTTTGCTGTAGAAGGTTATGTTTTTGCGGCTACTGTTTATTGGATATTTTGTTTTTCAATGAGTAGATACAGTCAAAGATTAGAAATTAGATTTAGTACAGAAAGGAAATAATGTCAGACAAAATTATAGAACTTAAAAGTGTAAATAAGTGGTTTGGTGACTTTCAGGTATTAAAAGACGTTAACTTAGAAGTTGGACTAAAACAAAAAATTGTTGTTTGCGGTCCGTCAGGTTCAGGAAAATCAACACTAATAAGATGTATTAACAGATTAGAAGAACATCAACAGGGTCAAATTTTTGTTGATGGAATAGAACTTACACAAGCAACAAAAGATATTGAAAAAATTAGGGCAGAAGTTGGCATGGTTTTTCAACAATTTAATTTGTTTCCACATTTATCAGTGGTGGACAATTGTGCTTTAGCACCTATTTGGGTTAAAAAAATGTCAAAAAAAGAAGCCGAAGAATTAGCATTACAACAGTTAGAAACAGTTCATATTTCTGATCAAGCAAGAAAATTTCCAGGTCAATTATCCGGAGGTCAACAACAAAGAGCAGCAATAGCTAGAGCTTTGTGTATGAAACCAAAAATAATGCTATTTGATGAACCAACATCAGCACTTGATCCTGAAATGATTAAAGAAGTTTTAGATGTGATGGTTGAGTTGGCAAAAGGTGGCATGACAATGATAGTGGTAACTCATGAAATGGGATTTGCTAAAGAAGTAGCAGATCAAATGATTTTTATGGATGAAGGTATGATTGTTGAAAAAGCTTCTACCAAAGAATTTTTTGCAAATCCAAAAAACGAAAGAACTAAACTTTTTTTGAGCCAAATTTTATAAATTTTTAATAATTTTATGCTTAAAATTTATAAATTAACTATATATTTAATTTTAATATCTTTTCCATTTCACGCCAATGGTCATCTTCAACATTATGCAGATTTAAACCGCATAGAGTTTGATATTTATAGAAACAATAGTCATATTGGAAAACATATTTTTTCATTCAAAAGAACAGATGATGAATTATTTGTTGATAGTGAAATTAATTTTCAGATAAAAAAATTTGGTATTGTTCTTTACGAATACCATGTTAAAGGAACGGAAGTTTACAAAGACAACAAGCTAATAAAATTTAATTCAAAAACTAACCAAAATGGTAAAGAAAAGTATGTAAATATTAAATTAGAAAAAGATGAGTATATTATTGATGGATCATCATATAAAGGTGCTGCCCCAATGGATTTCTTGATAGGTACATGGTGGAACCACAGCATTGTAAAAGCTAAGGCTCAAATTAGTGCTGTATCTGGAAGAATAATTAAACAAAAAGTTACCTTCTTAGGTAAAGAAACTCTTAATTTTGAAGGAAAAAGCTACAATACCTTACATTATAACTTTTCTTCCACAGATAAAAAATTAAACAAAGATAAAAAATTAAATACTGATGTCTGGTATGACGAAGAGACACTCAATTGGGTTGCTGCCTCTTTTAAAAAAAAAGGAAAATGGAAATATATATTAGTTAAAATTGAATGATTTTATAAATTTTATCTTTTTTGAGCATAAATTATTTATTTATGTCAAGCATAACAGTAATTATTTGCACAAATAAATCACAACTAAATTGGGTCTTCTTATCCCAAAGTTAGTGTAAAATTAATAAAAAAAGAATATTTTTACTCTTGCTTTAGATCTAAAATTAAGGTTCAATTCTTCAGTTTACGAACTCTAGATTGATCATTAATAAGAGGGGAATGATGGAACTAAATTTCAACAAGCATTTGGGGTCCAAGCTCCGTATGCGAAGGTTAGCACTAGGATTAACGCAGACAAAAGTAGCTCAAGCAATAAACGTTACATTTCAACAGATACAAAAATACGAAAAAGGAACGAATGGTATAAGTTCGTTAAGAATTATGCAGCTGGCAAATTTTTTAAAAGTACCAGTTGTATATTTTTTTGATGATTATGTACCAACTGATAGTAGCTCTTCAAATATAAACAATGACCAAACCGAAGATCTTAATTATTCATTCCTGGCTAAACTATTTTCTAGTCTTTCTGAACAACAAAAAGAAAAAATATTTCAAGTTTTAAAAAATACTAGGAGTTTGGAAAAAAAGACGGGGTAGTTGGCTCCTCGGGCAGGACTCGAACCTGCGACCAATTGATTAACAGTCAACTGCTCTACCAACTGAGCTACCGAGGAATAAGATCAAGATACTTTTTTTTATAATTAAAACAACAAAAAATTTTGGAGGCCACGCCCAGAATCGAACTGGGATGGAAGGATTTGCAATCCTCTGCGTAACCATTCCGCCACGTGGCCAATTTTATAATAAAATTGATTGAATCAATTCTTTGTTTTATATCAAATTATTATATGTTTGAAGAAAATGCAAAATTCAAATTATAACCATATTAATATAGAAAACGAGATATATAAATATTGGGAAAAAAATAAATTTTTTAAGCCAAAAAAGAGCAAAAAAAAACATTTTTCTATTGTTATACCACCGCCTAATGTCACCGGCAGTTTGCATATGGGTCATGCATTAAATAACTCACTTCAAGATTTGTTAGTACGTTTTTATCGTATGAATGGATACGAAACTTTATGGCAACCAGGAACAGATCATGCAGGTATTGCAACGCAGGCAGTAGTCGAGAAAAAACTATTAGAAAAAGGAATAAAAAAAGAACAACTTGGAAGAGATAGATTTGTAGATGAAGTATGGAAGTGGAAGGAGGAATCTGGAGATAAAATTCTCAATCAACTTAAAAAGTTAGGATGTTCGTGCGATTGGTCACGCAATAGATTTACAATGGATAAAGATTTATCTAGTGCGGTAATCAAAACTTTTGTTCAACTTTATAACAAAAAAATAATCTACAAAGATACTAAATTAGTTAATTGGGATACAAAATTACAAACAGCAATATCAGATTTAGAAGTTGAACAAAGAGAAGTTCAATCAAATCTTTATTATATAAAATACAAAATTGATGAGGAGAACAATTTTCTTACTATAGCTACTACTAGACCTGAAACTATGCTTGGGGATACAGCTGTTGCAGTAAATCCAAATGATAACAGATATAAAAATTTTATAGGAAAAAAAATAATAATCCCAATTGTAAATAGAAAAGTGAAAATAATTTCAGATGAATATGTTTCCGTAGATCAGGGTTCAGGGGCACTTAAAGTTACTCCCGCTCACGATTTTAATGATTTTGACATTGCGAAAAGACACAAACTTGAATCTATAAATATTTTTGAGAAAAATGGGAAATTAAATAATAATGTCCCGAAAGACTTCATAGGATTGGATCGTTTTGAGGCTAGAACTGTAATTATAAAATTACTTAAAGAAAGAAATCTATTGGAAAAAATTGAAAATATAAAAAATGCTATTCCCTATGGCGATCGCTCTAATTCAATTATAGAACCTTTATTAACTGAGCAATGGTTCGTCGATGCAAAATTTTTAGCTAAAAAAGCTATAGAAGTAGTTAAAAAAAAGAAGACCAATTTTTTCCCAGATAATTGGTCTAAGATTTATTTTCAATGGATGAATAATATACAGCCTTGGTGCATATCTAGGCAATTATGGTGGGGACATAGAATTCCCGCCTGGTATTCTAAGGATAAAAAAATTTTTGTAGCAGAAAATGAACAGGAAGCTAAAAAAATTGCTAAAAAATATTATAAAAAGCATGTTGAGTTAAAGAAGGATGAAGATGTATTAGACACATGGTTTTCATCTGCGTTGTGGCCATTTGCAACATTGGGATGGCCAAAAAAAACTTATGAATTGAAAAGATTTTACCCTACTTCAGTTCTTGTAACAGGATTTGACATTATATTTTTTTGGGTTGCTAGAATGATGATGATGGGCAATTATTTAATTAAAAAAGTACCTTTTTCAAAAGTTTATGTTCATGCGCTAGTTAGAGATGAAAAAGGTCAAAAAATGTCAAAATCAAAAGGTAATGTAATTGATCCACTTGATATAATAAATAAGTACGGCGCAGACTCTTTAAGATTTACTTTAATTTCCATGGCAGCTCCTGGAAGAGATGTAAAACTTTCTGAAGATAGAGTTAAAGGTTATAGAAATTTTATAAACAAAATTTGGAATGCAAATAAATTTTCTAAACTAAACAGTTGTAAACTCTCAAAAAAATTTAATATTAAGAAAACCAAAATTGATGTGAATAAATGGATATATTTTGAATTGGTAAAAACTAACAATGAGGCAAAAAGATATATATCAAATTTCAGGTTTGATGAAGCGTCAAGAGTAATCTATCAGTTTGTTTGGCACTCTTATTGTGATTGGTATATTGAATCTTTAAAACCCATTTTTGATTCAAATAATGAAAAAAATATCGAAGAGTCTCGCAATATGTCTGCTTTTATTCAATCAAACATATTAATTCTTTTACATCCTTTTATACCATTTTTTACCGAAAGAGTGTGGCAAGACTTTAAATTTAATAAATATTTTAAAATGCCATTAATGCTTAAAGATTGGGATATAAAATCACAATCAACTTTTAGCAAAAGTTATAAGAAAATTGATTGGCTACTCGAACTTGTAACAAGCATCAGATCAACAAAAGTTGACTTAAATATATCTCCGGGATCATTTATAAATATTTCTACCAATGAACTTAATTCTGATAAAATTACCATTATAAATGACAATTTAAGGGTATTTAAAAGGTTGGGTAGAGTTACGGATGTAAGTAATTCAGAACTAAATAAAAATGGAGTAAAGATAAATGTAGGTGGAGAAGTTATTACCCTTTACTTTGATCAAAATTTAAATTTGAACAAACAAAAACAAAAAATATCCAATAAAGTTAATGATTTAAATCAAAAAATAACTGAGATAAATAGCAAGTTGAAAAATAAATCCTTTTTAAAAAATGCACCAAAACAGATAGTACAAAAGGAAAAAAAAGCTTTAATAGAATATAAAATTGAGCTTAAAAAGTTGAATAGTATTGTAAATAGTATTAAAAATTAATTATGAAATTTAATAAATCTAAACTACCAAGCAGGCACGTATCTGTGGGTGTTAAAAGCGCTGGCCATCGCTCTATGTATTATGCCATGGGTTTAAAAAAAGAGGATATTGAAAAACCTTTTATTGGTGTTGCAACAACATGGAATGAAGCTGCTCCTTGTAATATAACTCTTTCTAGACAGGCCCAGTCAGTAAAAAAAGGTGTCAAAGCGGCTGGAGGAACACCTCGTGAATTTACAACTATTACCGTTACCGATGGTATTGCAATGGGCCATGCAGGAATGAAGTCATCTTTAATTAGCAGAGAAATAATAGCTGATTCAGTAGAATTAACAATGAGAGGACATTGCTACGATGCCCTTGTGGGATTAGCTGGATGTGATAAATCGCTACCTGGTCTAATGATGGTTATGGTCCGATTAAATGTACCCTCAGTTTTTATTTATGGAGGATCAATATTACCAGGAAATTTTAAAGGTAAAGACGTGACCATAGCAGATGTTTTTGAAGGTATAGGTAAACATTCTACAGGAGCAATGAGTGAAGAAGATTTATTTGAATTGGAAAAATTAGCATGTCCATCTGCAGGTTCTTGTGGTGGTCAATTTACTGCTAATACTATGGCATGTGTTTCTGAAGCATTAGGTTTAGCATTACCCGGTTCCGCTGGTACACCTGCGGTTTATGAAGAGCGTGATAAATTTTCTGTTTTAAGCGGAGAGGCCGTAATGCATTTATTAGAAAAAAACATTAGACCAAGAGATATAGTTACTCGTAAATCTTTAGAGAATGCAGCTGTCGTAGTAGCTGCATCGGGTGGATCCACCAACGCCGCTTTACATCTGCCTGCAATTGCAAATGAAGCAGGTATAAAATTTACACTAGAAGATGTTACAAATATTTCAAAAAAGACGCCTTATATTGCTGATCTTAAACCTGGCGGAAAATATGTTGCAAAAGATTTATATGAAATAGGAGGAGTCCCAATTCTAATAAAAGCTTTATTAGAAGGAGGGTTTCTGCATGAAAATTGTATGACTGTTACTGGAAAAACAATTGCTGAAAACCATAAAGATATTATTTTTCCAACCGATCAAAAGATAATTTATAAAACCTCTAAACCTATAAATAAGAGCGGTGGTTTTGTAGGATTAAAGGGAAATCTTGCGCCTGAAGGAGCCATTGTAAAAGTTGCTGGCATGAAAAGAAAAAAATTTAAAGGAAAAGCTAAATGCTTTGATTCTGAGAAATTTGCATTGGATGCAGTTTTGAAAAAAAAAATAAAACCTGGAGATGTTGTGGTGATTAGGTATGAGGGTCCTAAAGGAAGTCCAGGCATGCCAGAAATGTTATCCACCACTGCAGCTATTTATGGACAGGGATTAGGTGAGGAAGTTGCTCTAATAACAGACGGACGTTTTTCTGGAGCTACACATGGGTTTTGTATAGGTCATATTGGACCAGAAGCTGCAAATGGTGGACCTATAAGTTTAATTAAAAATAATGACATAATAGAAATTGATGCTGAAAAAGGCACGTTAAAAATTCAACTAAGTAATAAAGAGTTGATTAAAAGAAGAAAGAAGTGGAGACCAAGAAAAATTGAATATAATTCAGGTACATTATGGAAATATTCCCAATCTGTTGGTCCAGCACTTAAAGGTGCAGTCACGCATCCAGGAGCACACAAAGAAAAAAAATCATACGCAGATATATAAAAAATAAATGAAAATCAAACCAGTTATTTTATGTGGTGGTGGAGGTACAAGACTATGGCCTGAATCAAAAAAAAACATAGCTAAACAGTTCATCGATTTTGGCGGCTGGACTCTTTTACAAAAAACCCTTCAAAGAATTAAAAGTCCAATATTTGATTATCCCATTATTAGTACGAATTTGTCTTATTTGAAATTGGTCCATAAATACTTACAAAAGAACAAAATTAAAAAATATAAAATTATACTTGAGCCATTTAAAAAAAATACATCAGCAGCAATTTTATCAAGCGTTCTTTTAGAAGATGTTATTTTTGATCAGCCTGTGATTTTCTTTCCAGCTGATCATTTAATTGAAAATACCAATCAATTTAATAAATCTATTAACCTAAACAAAAAGTATTTAAGCAAAGACAATATTTTTATTTTTGGTATAAAGCCTAAATCTCCATCATCGGAATATGGTTATTTTTTAACAGAGAAAATCTCAAATAATATTAATAAAGTAGTTAAGTTTATTGAAAAACCAAACACAAGTTACGCAAAAAAAATTATTAAGAAGAAAGGTTACTGGAATTCAGGAATACTTTTAGCCAGAAAAGATTCAATAATTAACAATTTCATAAAATATCAATCCAAAACTTTAAAACTGTGTATTGATGCAGTCCACAAATCTAAAGTTTTTAATAATGTTTATTATCTTGAAAAAAAATCATTTAGAAAAATTCATGACGAATCTTTTGATTATGCAATTTTAGAAAAATCTAAAAATATTAATGCTATTAAATTAAATATACCCTGGTCGGACTTAGGTAGTTGGAGAGAAATTGCAAATATTTTCAAAAAAAATAAATCGAAGTACTATAAAAAAACCAATGTTTTTTATAGACCGTGGGGAAAATATACCAATTTGTATTCTGGTAAAGGATTTTTGGTAAAAGAACTTGTGGTGAACTCTAAATCATCAATAAGCTTACAGAAACATAAGCATAGATCTGAATATTGGACAGTTACTTCTGGTAAACCAAAAATTACGATTAATAAAAGGAAATTTTTCAAAAATGTAAACGAGACAACATTTATACCTAAGGGAGCTAAACACAGAATAGAAAATCTTTTTAAAAAACCTGTAAAAATTATGGAAATACAAACAGGGCCAATTTTGAAAGAAACAGATATTGTTAGATATAAAGATATTTATGGAAGAGCTAATTAATGATTAATTCAATTGGAGTGTGATCGGAGGGTTTTACTTTTGATCTAGGTTTTTTATCAATATTTATACTTTTGATATCGTTTAGAATACTATTTGTAATTAAAAAGTGGTCAATACGCATTCCATGGTTTTTTTGCCACGCACCTGCCATGTAATCCCAAAATGTATATTCTTGTTTATCTTTATTAAAATATCGATAAATATCATGAAAACCTAGATTAACTAATTCACGGTATTTTTTTCTCATTTCTAATTTAAACAAGGCATCATTTTCATATTTTTTATAATCATAAACATCAATTTCTTCAGGTATTATATTAAAATCACCACCTATTATAATGTTTTCATTTTCAGCTAATGTTTTTTTTATTTTTTTGTTAAAAGAGTCATACCAGTCTTTTTTATAATTATATTTTTCAGTACCAACAGGATTACCATTTGGTACATAAATATTTATTAGCTTAATAATTTTTGATTTATTTTTTATGTCACCAACAATAATTCTGGATTGTTTCTTTTCATCTTTGAAAAATTGTATGTTAATTTTATCAATATTTATTTTTGATAAAAAAGCTACGCCATTATAACTTTTTTGCCCAAACACATGAGACTCGTAACCTAAATTTTTAAAATCATTAAAAGGAAAATTTTTCTCCTCCGTTTTTATCTCCTGAATCATTAAAATATCTGGTTTGGAAGTTTTTAGGTAGTCAATTATGTTTATAATCCTGGCTCTGACGGAATTTACATTCCAGGAACTTATTTTCATTAAATTGAAAACGATATACCACAACCACAAGAAGATTTAGTTTTTGGATTTGAAATTTTAAATGAATCTCCTATTAACTCTTCCGCAAAATCAACTTGGGAACCCTTTAACATATCTAGTGAAGATTTATCTACTACTATATTCTCATGCTTTAAGTCATTTTCATCAATTTTGTTATCAAAAGAGAATTCATATTTGAATCCTGAGCAACCCCCACCTTTTACAGCAATTCTAAAAAATGTACCGGATGGTTTTTTTGATATTAGCTGATTAATTCTTTCCACAGCTTTTGTGCTAAAGTTTATTTCTTTAATCATTCTTACCTAGTATATTGTAATATAATCCTCTTAACTAAATTATGCAAAAAAATTATAAGGAAAATCACTTAAAACCTTATGCTGTCAAATCAATCAATAGTAAAGGAAGAATTTACAAGGAGCATGAAAATTCTATTAGATCTCCCTACCAAAGGGATAGAGATAGAATAATCCATTGCTCATCATTTAGGAGACTTAAACATAAAACTCAAGTTTTTGTAAATACTGAGGGAGATCATTATAGAACAAGACTTACACATTCGATGGAAGTCTCTCAAATTGCTAGAACTTTAGCGAGAACTTTAGGTTTAAATGAAGATTTAAGTGAGGCTTTAAGTTTGTCACATGATCTTGGTCACACACCTTTTGGCCATGCAGGAGAGAATGTCTTAAGTCAATGTATGAAAAAATATGGAGGATTTGATCATAATATACAAACATTGAGAATAGTGACTTTAATAGAAAATAAATATTATAAATTTTACGGTTTAAATCTAACAATTGAAACACTAGATGGTTTGATCAAACATAATGGACCAGTTAACAATATAAAAGCTTACAAGAAAGCTTTAGGGGAAGACTTCTTTAAAAACAAAATAGCTTTTAACACATTTCCATCGTTAGAGGCTCAGGTTGCCGCTATATCGGATGATATTGCTTATAACAATCATGATTTAGAAGATGGTCTAAGAGCGGGTTTATTTACAATTAAAAAATTTAGCTCATTACCCTTTATATCTAAATTAATCGATAAACATGTAAAAAATTTAAAAAGGTTTAGACGAGAGATAATTATTAATCAAATTGTAAGGGATTTAATTAATTTAATGGTAGTTGATGTTATCAATACAACTAATAAAAATTTGAAAAAAAATAATCCACAATCAATAAACGATATTTATAAACAAGATCGCTTGATAGTTGATTTTTCAGAAAAAATGAAAAGGATGGATAAGCAAATAAAAGATTTTTTAAAGAGTAATATGTATAATCACAAAAAAGTTATTGTTAATACCAATAGAGGAAAAAAAATAATAAATGATCTATTTAAATATTTATCAAAAAATTCTAAAAAGTATATTAGCGATGAATTATTCAAAAAGGGACAAAAAGAAAGAGTAATAGCTGATTTTATAGCTGGTATGACAGATAGGTATGCAATTAATTTACATAAAAAAATAAAATGAATTTATTTTCAGATTACCAAAAAAAAATACTTAATAGTTTAAAAATTTTAGAAAGAAAGAAGATAATACAAATTTCTTCAACGTCCAAAAACATTACTATTGAATTACCACCAAAAAATCAGAAGGCTGATATGTCCTGTAATGCAGCCATGATTTTAGCTAAGGCTAACAACAGTTCACCAGACAAATTAGCTGAAATTTTAAAAAAACATTTGTTGTTGAGCTTCAAAGAATTTAAAAATATAGAAATAGCAAAACCCGGTTTTTTGAATATTTATTTTCATATTACGTTTTGGAGGAAGCATTTAAGTAAAGTGATTGAACTAAATTCAAGATATGGATCTAATAATACTTCTAGAAAAAAATATAATGTTGAATTTGTCTCCGCTAATCCTACTGGGCCTTTACATGTAGGTCATTGCCGTGGTGCTGTGTTAGGAGATTCTCTAGCTAACTTGCTTATTTTTAATGGCAATACAGTTACCAAGGAATATTACGTAAATGATCATGGAGGACAAATCAGAAATTTTGTTTCTTCTGTTTATTATAGAATATTAGAAATTATAGAAAAAAAATCTTTTCCAAATAATAAAGATTTATATCCTGGAGATTATATAAAAGAAATTGCCAAAAAAGTAATTAAGAAAAAATCTATAAAAAAATTCAATAATTTTGAAAAAGTATATAAGAAGCTGTCTTTTGAATCTTTAAAATACTCTATGCAACTAATAATTACTAATTTAAATTTGTTGGGAGTAAAACATAATAATTTTATTTACGAGTCTAAGTTGATTGATAATAAAATGGTTTCAAAAATAATTAAAAAATTAGAAAAAAAAAATTATATTTATAAAGGTAAATTAGAAGCACCAAAAGGAGAACAAACGATGGATTGGAAAATCCGAGATCAATTATTATTTAGGTCAACAATATTTGGAGATGATGTTGACAGACCTTTAAAAAAAGCAGATGGAACATGGACTTATTTTGCTGCCGATATGGCATATCACGCCCATAAAATTTCTAGAAAGTTTAATGTCTTAATAAATATTCTTGGTGCTGACCATTCTGGATATACTAAAAGGATTGTATCAGCGACAAAAGCAATTTCTGACAATAAAGTAAACTTAATATGTAAAGTTTCACAATTGGTTAAACTGTTTAAAAAAGGGGAGCCTTTTAAAATGTCAAAAAGAAAAGGAGATTATATTACTGTTGAAGATTTAATAAAAGAAGTTGGAAAGGACTCGACAAGATTTATGATGTTAAACAGAAGCAATGATGTTGAGCTAGATTTTGATTTTGAGAAAGTTGCTGAAAAATCTAAAGATAATCCAGTATTTTATATTCAATATGCATATGCTCGTATTAATTCAATTTTTAGATTACTTAAAATAAATTTGAATAAAAAGATTAAGCTAGATAATAAAAAATTTGATCTCAATCAACATGAAATTGAAATTTTGAAAAAGATTTCTGAATGGCCAAGATGTGTAGAGATAGCATCAAGCAAATTTGAACCTCATAGAATCCCATTTTACTTATATGAATTAGTTACTTTATTTCACTCATATTGGAACTTAGGAAAAGACAACAAAGAATTTAGATTTGTTCCTGAAAATCGTAATTTAAATAATTCGAGATTGCTTCTATTGCAGGCTTTATCAATAGTAATAAGAAATGGAATGTCAATTTTAGGTGTTTCTACACCTAGTAAGATGTAATGTATAAAAAAATTCAAAATATACTTTTTTTTACATCCTTTTTAACTTTCATTTTTTTAGTAACAAAACATTATTTTTCTGAAGAAAATATGCTGCGTACATACAAATCAAGAACCTCTTATTCGTTAAGCTTAATTACTGATAGCAAAAATGT
>CACLKR010000012.1 GCA_902607625.1 uncultured Pelagibacteraceae bacterium | reverse complement strand
TTTTCTATTTTCTCTTATTTTTCTTCCTTTAGTTGAGACAATTTCCCCATCATCTAGAAAGAAGTCAGAGACTTTTATTGCTTGAGACAAAAGTCCTCCAGGATTATTTCTCAAATCAAGGATATATCCTACTAAATTTTTATTTTTTTTTATTTTAGAAATTTCTTTTTTTAACTGATCACTGCTATTGTCATTAAATGCTCGTAATCTGAGATAACCTACTTTATCATCAACTAGCTTAGAAATTACTGACTTTATTTCAATAATTTCTCTCGTAATTTTAAAAATTTTTGCTTTATCTAAACCTTTTCTTCGTACAGTTAGTTCAATAGGAGCACCTACCGGACCTCTCATTAAGTTGACTGCTTCCATAAGTGTTTTTCCTCGAACTTGTTCACCATCTATTCTGATAATGTAATCACCTGCTTTAATACCGGCCTTTGCTGCTGGAGTATCATCTATCGGAGTTATTACTTTAACTACGCCAGATTCCATGCTTACTTCAATTCCTAGACCCCCAAATTCTCCACTTGTTTCTACTTTTGATTCCTTAAAAATTTTTGGATTCATATAACCCGAATATGGATCTAAATATTGGAGAAGACCATTAATTGCAGAGTCCATTGCTTCTGCTTGATCTATTTCTTCAACATACTCGTTTTGTATTTTTTCTAAGACTTCACTAAAAAGATCAATTTTTTCATATAATTTATCTATATCTTGTGAGTAGACTTTATTAGAAATATTTAACAATATTATTGCTATAATAGTTAAAAGATATTTAAAGTATTTATTTTTTTTCATATTGTTAATCTTTCTTTTGGAATTAATTCAGACCACATTCTTTCTAAATCGTAAAATTTTCTTTTTTCAGGGTGAAAAATATGGATTATAATGTCTATAGCGTCGATGAGCTTCCAATCTTTACTATCTCGACCTTCCAATCGACAGTTATTGATTCCTTTTTTTTTAAGTTCATTTATTAATTTTTCTGATAGCGCCTGTATATGTCTTGCAGAATTACCACTTGCAATTATCATAAAATCTGCAATTGAGGTTTTATTTTTTAAATTTACCGATTTTATTTCTAATGCTTTATTATCACTTAATATATTTTCTATTTCCCTTTTAAGCTGATTAATTTCTTTTGTTTGCATAAAAATTTATGTTACCAAAATTTTCTAATTAATGAAGATGAAATGTCTATTTTCTTTGAGTTTATATATATTAGGTCTTTTTTATTAAGGTTATTAGTGGCAATCGAATTACGAGAATGATTCTTTCTTGGAAAAACAACAATTTTTGCAAGTTTTGGTATTTGTTTCCAATTTTTCCATTTATGGAACTTTTTTAGGTTATCAGATCCCATTAAAAAAAATAGATTAGCTTTTGTTTTTCTTTTTATATAATGAAGTAAATTAAATGTACTATTGGATCTTATTTTTTCATCAAAATATTTTATACTAATTTTATTGTTTTTCCTGGTAATTTCTTTAGATAACCTCATTCTTTCTTTTAATTTTAAATAAGGTTTATTTTTCAGTGGATTTTTTTTTGTTATGACCCATAAAATTTTTTTTAATCTAAATTTTTTTAATGCAATTTTAGAAATGTATAAATGCCCTTTATGAGGTGGATCGAAAGTTCCTCCCAAGATACCAATTTTAATGTAATCTTTTTTTTTATTTTTTTTCAAAAATTACTTCCTTATTTGACCTTTGCCTTCCAAAATGTACTTATAAGTAATGAGTTGATTAAGACCGATTGGGCCCCGCGGAGGAAGTTTACTTGTTGATATACCAACCTCAGCACCAAAACCAAATTCTCCACCATCAGCAAATTGTGTTGAAGCATTGTGAACAGCGATAGAACTATTAATGTTCAATAGAAATTTTTTAGCAGTTTTTTTATTTTTGGTAACTATAGAGTCTGTATGTGAAGATCCATATTTGTTTATATGATTTATTGCACCCTCTACTCCATTTACACTTTTTACAGAAATTGTGGGAGAAAGATATTCCGTTTCCCAATCTTTTTCTGTTGCAATTTTCATTTTTCCAGAAATATATTTTCTTATTATTTTATCTCCTTTGATTTTGCATCCTAGTGCGCTTAGCTGACTTAATATGAGTTTACAATGGGTTTTTAGACACTTTTTATCTATCAACAAAGTTTCAGCAGCTCCGCAAATACTAAAGTTTCTCATTTTTGAATTTTTTACAATTTTTATTGCTATGTCTAAATCTGCTTCTCGATCCACAAAGACATGACATAAACCTTCGTAGTGTCCAACAATTGAAACTGAAGATTTTTTTAGAACTTTTTTAACAAGACTTTTACCTCCTCTAGGGATGATTAAATCTACATAATTTTTCATACCAGATAAAAGATAGTCAACGTGGCGTCTCTCTTTACTTTGAATAAATTGAACGCAATTTTCATTACATTTTTTCTTTTTGAGAGCTTTTCTAAAAAGTTTAGCTAAAATTTTATTGGAATAAAATGCTTCTGAACCTCCACGTAATATTACTACATTGCCACTTTTGAAACATAGAGCAGAAACATCCGATGTAACATTTGGTCTGCTTTCATAAATTATACCAATCACACCAATTGGTATGGATACTTTTTTTATAATTAAGCCGTTTGGTCTTCTCCAGGAAGATAAAGTTTTATCTGTGGGATCTTTAAATTTTACTATTTTATCTATTGAACTTCTAATTTGTGAAATTTTTTCACTACTTAATTTAAGTCTATTAATCATACTATCTTTAATTTTTTTAGACTTTGCGTTAGATACATCCTTTTTATTTGCATTTAAAATTGACTGCTCGTTAGCCTTCAGATATTGACTGAATTGTTTCAAAACAGAGTTTTTCTTACTAATATTTAATCTAGATAAATTTAGTGATGCAAATTTTGCTTTTTTACCAATTTTTTCCATAAATAAATTTTTAGACATTTTATACTATCACCAAGTCATCCTTATGAATGATTTCTTCTCTACTGGAATATCCTAATATATTTTTTATTTTGCTGCTATGTGAACCTTTTATTTTATCAATTTCGATTGAGGAAAATGATGTTAGTCCTCTAGCACATTCATTATCGTTCTGACCCTTTACTAAAATATGGTCTCCTTTTTCAAAAGATCCCTTAATTTTTTTAACTCCCGCTGGTAATAAACTTTTTCCATTATTTATTGCTTTTATTGCACCTTGATCAATAATAATTTCACCCTTAGGAGCAACTGATCCAATTATCCACTGCTTCCTAGCATCAAGTTTGGAAATTCTTGGTAAAAACCAAGTACATTTTTTGCTTTCTAGTATTTTTTTTATTGGATTTTTATTATTTCCATTTGCTATGACCATATAACATCCTGATAATTGACAGATTTTTGCAGCATCGATTTTTGTTTTCATGCCCCCCGAACCATATAAATTTTCTGCTCTAGTTGCATATTTTATTATGTTTTCATCTACTTTCTTAACAGTTTCAATTAACTTTGTTTCTTTATTTTTTTTTGGATTATCAGTATAAAGACCATCAACATCAGATAACAAAATTAAACAGTCAGCACCAATTATTTGAGACACTCTTGCCGCAAGTCTATCGTTGTCTCCATATTTTATCTCAGTAGTGGCTGTGGTATCGTTTTCGTTTACAACAGGCACAATCCCCATAGTTAGTAGATTGTCAATAGTTCTTCTTGCATTTATTGATCTCCTTCTTTGTTCTGTGTCATCTAGAGTAAGCAATATTTGAGAAATTTTTATTTTGTTTTCTTCAAAAGTTTTTTTATAAAAATTCATTAATTCAATTTGTCCTATTGACGCTACAGCTTGACTCTTATCAACTTTTAAACCACTTTTTTTAATTTTAAGATATTCACAACCCATAGCAATAGCTCCCGAAGAAACTATTACGATTTGTTTTTTTTTATTGATTAGATCTTTGATATCTTTACCAAATTCTTGAAGCCATTTTTTTTTGGGTTTCCCTTCTTCATCTACTAAAATTGAAGATCCTACCTTAATTACAATTTTTTTAAATTTATTAATGTACATAGCTTACCAGTTCTCTTTTTACATCTATTATACCTTTGTGTTTTAGTGCAGATATTTTATAAATTTTTTTTTTTATTTTTTTACTAAAAATATTTACCTTTTCATTAATTTCATCATCGCTAGCCATATCTATTTTATTAAAAACAACTATCTCTCTTTTTTTCGTTAGTTTGTTGCTGTATTTAAAAAGTTCTTTTCTAACTTTAGAATAATTTTCTATCAAATTATCATTAGTAATATCGATTAAATGTAAAATATTTTTACATCTTTCTATGTGTCTTAAAAATTTGTCACCAAGACCAATTCCCTCGTGTGCTCCCTCAATTAGACCTGGTATATCTGCTAAAGTAATCTCTTTATTATTATAATTAGCAACACCAAGGTTAGGATTAATTGTTGTAAATGGATAATTAGCGATTTTTGGTTTTGCGCCGGTAAGGACGGACAGTAAGCTAGATTTTCCTGAGTTAGGCATTCCAATTATACCAATATCAGCTATAACTTTTAGTTGTAACCAGACCCAAAAACTTTCACCCTTACTTCCGTCAGTTTTTTTTCTTGGAGCACGGTTTGTTGAACTTTTAAATCTTACATTTCCTAATCCGCCTTTTCCTCCATTCGCAATTGTTATTTTTTGGTGAGATCTTGTTAGATCTTCAATTAAGGTGTTGTTGTCTTCCTCAAAAATTTGAGTACCCACAGGAACTTTTAAAATTAAATCTTTTCCACTTTTTCCAGTTTTTTTCTTTCCCATTCCATTTTGACCTCTTTCAGCTTTAAAATGTTGTTTAAATCTAAAATCAATAAGTGTATTTAAATTTGCTTCCGCAACTAGAATTATTGATCCTCCATCGCCTCCATCGCCACCATCAGGCCCACCAAATTCAATGAATTTTTCTCGACGAAAGCCAGCTGATCCCGAACCACCGTATCCCGCTTCAACAAATATTTTTGCTTGATCTAAAAATTTCATAATTTTACAACATTTAAATTAATTTTAAAATTGTATGAAATTAGCTGGGAATAACAGATACAAATGTTCTGTTTAGTTTTGATGTTTTAAAATGAACTTTTCCTTTTGCTAGAGAGAATATAGAGTGATCTCTACCCATACCTACGTGATCACCAGGATGTATTTTAGTACCTCTTTGTCTTACTATAATGTTTCCAGGCAATACTAGTTGGCCACCATATTTTTTAACTCCAAGACGTCTTCCAGCGCTATCTCGTCCATTCCTTGATGATCCACCTGCTTTTTTCGTTGCCATGTTTTAATACCTTAATTTAATACTATCACTTTTTTTTTGTTGTTAAAGGTTTCTTTTTACTTATGATTTTTTTCTTAACTAAACTGCTTTTTTTTGTTTTTAATTCTATTTTTTGTGTTGCTTTTTTTAATCTTAATTTTTCTGTTGATTCAATTTTTTTTACTTTAAGCTCTTGTTCTTTTCTTGTTCTTTCAGCTTCTATTGCTCTTTTTGTTATCTCTCTTTTTGGTTCCGCTTGCGCGATTAGCTTCCCGTTTTTTGAGAAAATTTTTGTTATTCTGATGAGAGATATTGGTTGCCTATGGCCATATTTTTTTCTTGAATTTTTTCTTCTTCTTTTTTTAAAAACTAAAATGGTTTTATTTTTAGTATTTTTTAAAATAGTTGCTTCAACTTTCGCACCAAGAATATTTGGATTTCCTATTTCAGTGGTTTTGTCATCATTCAAAAACAGAACATTTTTGAATTCTACAGTTTTGCCTTCTTCATTATTAAGTCTTTCGATCTTAAGGATTTCACTTGCTGAAACCTTATATTGCTTGCCACCTGTTTGAATAACTGCGAAAGACATTGTTTTAATTTCATATTTGGAAATATGGGCAATATAGCTTTCTAACTTTGCATGTCAAGTTATAACATAAACTAAAAATTGTCTTTTAAATCCCTAACTGTTCTAAAAACTTTGAAATCTTCTTCATTTTTCATATTTAATTTAATTTTCAGGTCATTTTGATCACATCTTAGAAAAATATTTGATTTTAATTCATCTTCTAGACTAGAAGGGATTGTTGGTAAATTGCTTGATCTTAGTTTTTTAATTTTTTCAAACTTATTTTTTAAATCAATATTATCACTATCATACTTCATACAAAACTCTGCATTTTTGTATGTATATTCATGGCCGCAATAAATCTTTGTATCTTTAGGGAGTTTTTTTATTATCCCTAAAGATGTTAACATTTGTTTGTGGTCACCTTCAAAAATTTTTCCACATCCAAGGGAAAATAAAGTATCTCCCGTAAAAGCTATTTTTTCCTTTTCAAAAAAGAAACAGATGTGACCCAATGTATGTCCTGGTATATGCAATATTTTTACTTGTGAATTTCCAAAGATCCATTTTTCATTATTCTTAAGGGTTATGTCAATTCCAGGAATTCTATGTTTGTCACCAATAAATCCAACTACCTTAGCATTATATAATTTTTTTAATTCAGTATTTCCTCCAATGTGGTCAAAGTGATGATGTGTGTTTAAAATATAACTTAGTTTTAATTTTTTTTTATTTAGAAAAGAAATAATCGGTGAAGCTTCTGATGGGTCAACCACACCAACTATTTTAGAATTATTATCGCTAATAATGTAGGCATAATTATCTGTTAAACATGGTATAGGAGTAATTTGCATGTTTTTTTATTGTATAAGAAATATGCCTAGTTGTGAAAAAATATTTTTGTATTGCATATTTACTTTTGTAATCGCCGAAATTTTTTCATTTGTTAAACACATAGATTTATCAATTGTAATATTTTTTTTATTACAAAAATTAACAAAATCTTGGATTGTACACATGTGTAAGTTTGGAGTGTTATACCATTCATTTGGCAAATTTTTTGTTATAGGCATTGTTCCTTTAATCAATAAATGCAGTCGTACTTTCCAATAACCAAAATTAGGAATTGAAACAATTGTTTGTCTTCCTATTCTAAGTAATTGATCCAATACTTCTTCAGGATGAAGGAAAGCCTGTAGCGTTTGACTTAGCACAACGTAATCAAATGATTTTTCAGGAAATTGAACAAGCTCTTTTTCTGCATCACCCTCAATAACTGACAAACCCTTTGATATACATTTTTGTACAAGATATTTTTCTGGCTCCAAGCCCCTAACATCATTTTGTTGATTTGCTTTAAGATATTCCATTAATGTTCCATCACCGCAACCGATATCAAGCACTCTTTTATTGTTTTGAATTATTTGTGATATAACTTCAAATTCTTTTTTCATTATTTATTTCATTGTAAGTTGAGCTAAGAAATTCACTTATTGTTTTTAAAAATTCTGGCACATCTAATAAAAATGAATCGTGACCTTTATCAGAATTAATTTCTACAAAACCAACATTTGCACCGCAGGCATTTAAAGCTATAACTATCTCTTTATTTTCAACAGTGGGGTAAAGCCAATCAGATGAAAACGAGATTACACAAAATTTTGATTTTGTATTTTTAAATGCAAGCGATAAATTACCACTAAATTGTTTTTCTAAATCAAAATAATCCATTGCTCTAGTAATGTATAAGTAACTGTTAGCATCAAACCTATCTACAAAAGTTGCTCCTTGATAACGTAAATAACTTTCTATTTGAAAATCTGCATCAAAACTAAATTTTAAACTTCCTTTATCTTGAAGTTTTCTTCCGAATTTTTCTTGCAATCCTTTTTTAGAAAGGTAGGTAATATGAGCAGCCATCCTTGCAATAGCCAAACCTTTATCTGGCGTTGAATTTTCTTTTTTCCAATTTGGATCAACCATAATAGCTTGTCTTCCTAACTCATTGAGCGCAATATTTTGAGCGGAGTGACTAGCGCTACAAGCTATTGGTATAGCGGAATGAGCCATATCTGGATACAGAGAGACAAATTGTAATACTTGCATTCCACCCATTGATCCACCAGTAACAGCAAGTAATTTTTTAATACCTAAATGATCTAGTAAGTATTTTTGAGCTTTAACCATATCCCTTATTGTTATTACTGGAAATGTGGTGCCAAATAATTTATTGGTTTCTGGATTTATTTCCTTAGGTCCATAACTACCCATGCACCCGCCTAGGACATTAGCACAGACCACAAAATATTTGTTAGTATCAATTGCCTTTCCCAGCCCAACTGCTGTGGTCCACCAACCCTCTCTTTTGGTAATCGGATTAATGTTAGTAACAAATTGATCTCCAGTTAAAGCGTGAAAAACAAGTATTGCATTACTTTTACTTTTATTTAAGGCTCCATAGGTTTCGTAAGCCAAAGGAAAATTTTTAATAATTTTACCGCAATCGAGTTCAAGAGATTGATCGATATTTAGTTTTTTTATATTTTTAGTTTCACTATTCATATTAAACAAAAAAAAAGCCCAGCTAAGCCGGGCAAAAAAACCTTTTTTAGCTGTTTTTTTTAAGCGCTCGCAATTAAGTTAAATCAGCGCTGGTTTCTTTTACTAAAATGTACATCTTTTGTCAATTTAGGGTGTATTTATTTTGCCACAAAGCCGCATATTATGTATTAAACTAATTATGATTTTACCAAAACCAATAAAATTGAAGGTTGAAAGATATATTGGAGGATTATCTCAATTTAAAAAAATTGATAATCCAATAAAACTGTCTGCAAATGAATCTGCTTTGGGTCCAAGTCCAAAGGCAATTCAGGCATTTGAAAAAAACAAAGATAAGATTTTTAAATATCCAGAATCTGAATCAGACTCTTTAAGAGAAGTATTATCTAAAAAATTTAATATTGATGCTAAAAGAATTATTTGTGGATCAGGCTCCGATCAAATATTTGACCTAATATGTCATTTATTTCTGGAACCAGGAGACGAAGTAATTGTTACGGAATTTGGATTTATTATGCACAGAATATATGCATCACTTCACAAGGCTAATGTTATATTAGCTAGGGAAAAAAATTTTAAAGCATCCGTGGACGAAATATTAAAAAAAGTTACCAATAAAACAAAAATCGTATTTATTGCAAACCCTAATAATCCTACGGGTACGTATTTAACAAAAAATGAAATACTTAATTTAAGAAAAAAACTTAGAAGCAATATTCTTATGGTCGTTGACGATGCATATTTTGAATTTTTAAACTCAGGCGATTTTACTTCTGGATTAGATCTTTTTAAAGAAGCAGCAAATGTGTTAGTTACAAGAACTTTTTCTAAAATTTATGGTTTGGCTGGCCTAAGGTTAGGTTGGGGTTATTGTTCTAAGGAGATAATTGACGCAATGTATCAAATTAAACCTCCTTTTAATGTTAACAGGGCAGCTCTTGCAGCAGGCGTAGAAGCTATTAAAGATAATGAATGGATAAAACGAGCAATTGAGCATAATACACTGTGGGCAAAAAAAATATTCTCTGTTTTAGAAGAAAATAAAATTGTAGCAAATAAACCTACAACAAATTTTTTTTTGATGAATTTTGATAAAACAAAAATTAATTCAGACGAGGCTTTTGAAAAATTAGCTAACAAACGTTTAATTTTGAGAAAAATGGTGCAGTACAAAATACATAATTCTTTAAGATTGACTATTGGAAATGAACAAGCAAACGAACATTTTATTCAAGTTATTGGAAGTATTATAAAATAATGTTTAAAAAAATATGCATAATCGGATGTGGTTTGATTGGATCTTCATTAGCAAGAGCTATAAGAAAAAATCATTTATCAAGTAAAATAGTTTCCTCTAACAGATCAGATTCTTTAAACAAAAAAGTAATTGAATTAAAGATAGTAGATGATTCAAGTTCAGATACTAAAAAAATGGCAGAAAGTTCCGATTTAATTATAATTGCTGCTCCTTTAAGCAGTTATGGAAATATAATTTCAAAAATAAAAAATTCTTTAAAAAGTGGAACTATATTAACTGATGTTGGTTCAGTTAAAGAAGGTGTAATTAGTTTGATTGAAAAAGATGTTCCCGAAAATGTCTCCTGGATTCCATCGCATCCAATTGCTGGTACGGAAGAAAGTGGACCCGAGGCAGGATTTTCTGAGCTCTTTAAAAACAAATGGTGCATTTTAACTCCAAGCAAAAGGGCACAAGAAAAAGACATTAAATTGCTCGAGACCTTTTGGAAAAAAATAGGGAGCAAAGTTGATATTATGGACGCAAAACAACACGATTATATTTTGTCTATCACAAGTCATATTCCACATTTAATTGCATATAATCTTGTAAATACATCTCTTAATATTCAAGATGAGAAAGAGTCTGCTATTGTCAAATACAGTGCGGGCGGATTAAGAGATTTTACAAGAATTGCAGCTTCCAACCCCATTATGTGGAGAGATATATTTATACAAAATAAAAAAAACACATCAAAAATGATTGATAAATTCATCGAAGATTTAGAAGATTTAAAGAAAGCAATTGAAAATGAAGATGAAAAAAAGTTAGAGAAAATTTTTATAAAAACAAAAAAAATCCGAAAAGATATTATAGAAGCAGGCCAAGATGTAGAAACTCCTGATTTTGGAAGAAAATAGTAACTAGGAAATATTTTCTATCTCATCATAAATTTTCTTTTCTAAAATTTTTATAAATTCATCTCTATTTAGACCGGGTTTAATTGGCTCTAATAAAGATACTGTTATTTTACCAGGATATTTAATTATTCCTTTTTTTGGCCAAACTTTACCTGAATTTAATGCAATTGGAACACATGAAACATTTAACGCTTCGTATATTCTTCCAACTCCTTTTTTAAAAGGTACTCTTTCTTCTATTTTGACTCTTGTTCCTTGAGGAAATATTAAAAGAGGTCTATTTTCATTTTTTATAACAGATGCTACCTTATCAAAGAAATGTAAATTGTCTTTTGTAGTTGTATCTCTCACTATTTCTATCGATTTTATTTTTTTTAAATAGAGTCCAAATAACGGAATTTTTAAAAGTTCTTTTTTTAAAATAAACACTGGATAATCAAACACGCTTTGTAGAGCAAAAGTTTCAAACATTGATTGATGCGCCGATGCTATAAAATATTTCTCCGTTTTAGGAATGTTATCAGTTCCCTTAAATTCGACTTGAGTATTTAAGAAAATTTTAACAATAAAAACTACATAGTGACCTAAGAATTTGCCGAATAATAAAGTAAATTTTGGAGGTAAAAACAATGTTGGCAATGCAATAAAAAACACAGAAACGATTCCTGTATACAAAAAAAGATTAAAGAGTAATGATCTTAAGAGCAACATATAAATTAGATGTTAAATTAATTATTAATCAAATTTTCTAAACTTTGTCTTTTTTTAATTAATTTATGTTTTGAACCAGAGACCAAGATTTCCGCAATTGTTGGTCTAGTATTATAATTTGATGATAAAGACATTCCATAAGCTCCTACATGAGTTAGAGCTACATAATCACCTTCTTTAATTTTTTCAAAACCTCTTTGGGTTAAAAATTTATCAGAACTTTCACAAATAGGCCCTACAAACTCAACAATTTCTCTAAATTTTTTATTTGTCTTTCTCAGAGGAATAATTTGATGTTGAGCAGCGTACAAAGCGGGTCTCATCAAGTCATTCATACCAGCATCCAAGATAATGAAATTTTTGTTATTACTTTTTTTTATATAAATAATTTTTGAAATCAAAATACCTGTGTTACCAATGATAAATCTACCAGGTTCAAAAATAATTTTAACATTTTTATTTTTTATAAATTTTTTTACAAGTCGAGAGTATTGTTTTAAATTGAGATGTTGCTCTTTATTTGAATAAGAAATACCCATGCCTCCACCAAGATCTATAAATTTAAAATCTATTTTGATTTTATTTATTATTTTATTTATTATAGATAATACTTCTTTAAATGGTTTAATATTTGTTATTTGACTTCCAATATGAACACTCAATCCTTCAAGTTTTAAATTTTTCATTTTTAAAATTTTTTCACAAAGATTTATGCAATCATTATAAGTTACGCCAAATTTTTCTCCCCTTCCTCCAGTAGAAATTTTTTTGTGTGTTTTACCTGTAACATTTGGATTTAATCTTACTCCAATCGAAGTTTTTTTCGATAATTTTTTTGAAATTTTATTAACAAGATTAACTTCACTTTCCGATTCAACATTAATCAAAAGTACTCTTTTTTTTATTGCCATCCTGATTTCTTCTTCAGTTTTTCCAACACCGGAAAAAACTATTTTTTTTGTGTTAATCCCAGCTTTTATTGCTTTTAGCAACTCCCCAACTGATACCACGTCGGCACCAGATCCTATTTTTTTTAATTCTTTTAGTAAGGCGAGATTTGAATTTGATTTAATAGAAAAAGCTACGATTGGTTTAATAATTTTAAATGCATTTTTAAAACTATAAAAATTATTTTTTAATTGCGAAAGAGAATAACAGTAAAAAGGAGTTCTGTATTTTTTTGCAAGCGTAAGTGTTGATATATTTTCAACACAAAGGTTGTTTTTCCTAAGTCGTATATAATTCATTTTTTTAAACTATCTTTATGGCTTTGTAGTAATTACCCTGAGATTTATATTCAGGATTTTTTTTTACTCCACATGAAGCACAAAGCAAGCAAGTGGTAATAATTATTAATAATATTCGCATTATTTAAATTCCTTTTTTAGTTTAGATATCATTTTTTTTATATTTTTTGTAGATGTTCCTCCAAGAGAAGTTTTTAAATTTACAGAATTTTTAACATCAAATACTTTCATTACATTTTTATTTAAATCATTTTTAATTTTTTTTACTTCATTAAAGTTAAGTTGATTTAATTTCTTTTTTTTCTCTTCAGCATAATTTATTAGTTTAGCCGAAATTTTATAGGCTTCTCTAAAAGACAAATCATTATTTTGCACAAGGTAATCAGCAAAATCAGTAGCAGTAGTGTATCCTTCATTAGATAAATCAAGCATTCTTTTTTTGTTGGGTTTCAAACTTTTAATAAGTTCATTGGATATGATAATTGATTGTAAAAGAGTATCATAACTATTAAAAACCAACTCTTTATCTTCTTGCATATCTTTGTAGTATGATAAAGGTAAACCTTTCATAGTAGTTAACATTGCCTGTAATGATCCAAAATTTTTCCCCGCTCTACCTCTGATTAATTCAGCAGGATCCGGATTTTTCTTTTGAGGCATAATCGAAGAACCAGTTAACATTCTGTCATCAAGTGTAATAAGTTTAAATATATCTGAATTCCAGATAATTAATTCTTCGGCAAATCTTGAAATATGCATTGCGCAGATTGAAGCTGAGGATAAAAAATCTAGAACAAAGTCTCTGTCAGATACGGTGTCGATTGAATTGTCGGTTGGTTTTTTAAAACCTAATTTTTTAGATGTAAAATTTCTATCTATTTTGTAGGAAGTTCCAGATAATGCTCCCACACCAAGGGGACATTCATCAATATAATTAATATTATTAGTAAATCTTTTTTTATCTCTTTTAAACATTTCAACATAAGCTAATAAATAATGAGCATAAGAAATTGGTTGAGCGTTTTTCAAATGAGTGAAACCCGGCATAATTGTTTGTATATTGCTTTCTGATTTTTTTAAAAAGCTTTTAATTAAATCGTTTAAGTTTTTGATCGTTTCTTTGGATGCTTTTTTAATCCATAATTTAAAATCAGTAATTACCTGATCATTTCTAGATCTTGCTATATGTAAATAACCCGCATTATCTCCTATGATCGAAAAAAGTCTTTTTTCGATATTTAAATGAATATCTTCATATTTTTTATTAAATTTGAATTTATTTTTTTTAATTTCATTTCTGATTTTTTTTAAGCCATTGATTATTTTAATGCCCCTTTCTTTGCTAATTATTTTTTGTTTGATTAACATTTGGGTATGCACAATGGAACCTAGAATATCTTCTTTGTATAATCTTTTATCAATATCAATTGATGCGCCAATTTTTTCAAAAATTTTTGACGTAGCATTATTGAATCTAGCACTCCAAACAGTTTTATTTTTGTTTTTCATGTGTTAAGTTCTTATTTTTAATGTTCACAAATCAAAAAATTGCAAAGTTTTTAATTTTTTTCTTTTGTTTTAGTATTTTTTCATCAATAGCACAAACAAATGAAGATGTTCCACTCAATAATATGGCTATAAATGAAATTCCAAAGCCCATTTCTTCACTAATATTTGAAGATTTTTTGGGTAATGAAATTAATTTAAAAGACTACCATGGAAAACTTGTGATTATCAATTTCTGGGCTACCTGGTGTGCTCCTTGTAAGAAAGAAATGCCTTCGCTAGATAATCTTAATAAAGATAGTAATTTTAAGAATTTAAAAGTTTTTCCAGTAAACGTGGGCAAAGACAACGCTTTAAAAACAAAAAATTTTTTTAACGATCTTAATATTCAAAATTTAGAAATTTTCTTTGATCCTAATTTAAATTTAGTAAATGAATTTAAGTTAAGAGGAGTACCAACTACAATTTTAATTAATAAAAAAAGTGAAGAATTTGCTAGAATAATTGGAGAAGTTAATTTTCAGGATAAAAAATTTTCAAAATGGCTATTAAAATATGACTAGTTATACTTTAGATGTAACTTCTATATCTCCTTTGTCGAAAAATAAACCTCGACAAGCTATAGTATTATGTCATGGATATGGTGGCGACGGAAAAGATATAAGTGCTCTTGCTATTAATTGGCAGCGGTTTTTACCAGACGCTATTTTTTTGTGTCCTAACGCACCCGAAGTTTGCGCTGATAATCCACAAGGCTATCAATGGTTTGATCTAACAACAGAAAAAGAAGAAATAATTCTAGAAAAATCATTGGTGGCGGAAGAAAAATTAAATACATTTTTAGATCAAGTTTTTAATAATATGCAATTAGAACCAAATAATTTAGCACTTGTGGGCTTTAGTCAAGGCTGCATGATGAGTATTCAAGTAGGATTAAAAAGAAAAAAACAAATAAATTGTTTAATTGGTTATTCTGGAAAAGTAATTAATCAGAAACATCTTTCAAACAATGTTAATTCTAAACCAACAATATTTTTGATGCATGGAGAAAATGACACAATCGTTTCACCAACACATTTATTAGAAGCAAAAGAATATTTAAGAAAGTGCGGTATTAATGCCAAAACTAAAATGTTTAAAAATTGTGAACATAGAATTCCAGTTGAAGGTTCCAGCCTTGGTTTAGCATTTTTAAAAAAAAATCTTTTATAATTGAAACATTTTTTTAACAAACTACATCTTGCAAAAGTTATTTTAATCCGTTAACTTATTACTATGATTATAGGATCTTCTGAAAGAGTGCCGCTAGAGAAATGCCCAGCATTAGTATTGAATGCTGATTTTAGGCCTTTAAGTTATTATCCACTCTCACTTTGGTGCTGGCAAGATGCTGTTAAGTCAGTTTTCCTTGAAAGAGTTAGTATTGTTTCAAATTATAAAAGAAAAATAAGAAGTCCTTCTTTTGAAATGAGTTTACCTAGTGTTATAGCTTTAAAAAATTTTATAAAACCTTCTGAACATCCAAGCTTTACTAGATTTAACGTATTTTTAAGAGATAAATTTACGTGTCTATATTGTGGAGCTAAAAAAGATTTAACTTTTGATCACTTGCTACCAAAATCAAAAGGAGGCGTCACAGATTGGGAAAATGTTGTTACAGCGTGTTCAACTTGCAATGTTAAAAAAGGAGGTAGATTATATCCTGTTGAAGGATTGAGATTATATAGGAAACCTTTTAGACCAACGGTTGATGACCTACACCAAAACGGAAGAAACTTTCCTCCCAACTTTTTACACGAAAGTTGGATGGATTATCTGTATTGGGATGTTGAGCTTTTACCTTAGCGAAATTAAATTTTTTCAGAAATTGTTATTGCGATTCTTGACCCAGTCCTGATTACTTTATCCATTACAGAATAAATTCCCTTGTTAGTAGCACCAGATTCGTAAGCTATATTTTTATGATTTATTTCGTCGTCCTTAAATTTTTCAATTTTTGCTTTTAAATTCATTTCATCTTTACCTAATTTTTTTAACTGATCATGATAATGATCTTCAATTACTTCTTCTACTGAAGCTGTACAAAGCATAGCTGCTTTTTTTCCAAGTAGCGCTGTTCCAAATCCTAGGGCGACACCCATAACATCCCACAATGGAAGTAAATAAGTAGGTTTTATTTTTCTTTTTTGGATTTCTTTTTCAAAATATTCTAAATGCTCTTTTTCATGTTCTTTCATTTCTTCAATTTTGTCTCTTAAATCCCGATCTTGCTTTATAGTTTTAAGAGCTAACAATTGCCCTTCATAAATTTTAATAGCACCACGTTCACCAGCGTGATCAACTCTTATAATTTCTTCCAAGGTTTTTTTATTTGTTTTTTCCATAATTAAGAAATAATTTTATGAATATAACACTTAAAATAAGAGAAAAAATGGTATTAATTGCAGCAAGAGAGAAGCCAAATATTCTAAAACCAACTTCTTTACAACTTATGCTATTTTGTTTTAATTGTTCCAGAAGTTCCTCTTTTGAAAGTGTTTTTGATAGATCTCCAGTCGTACACGCTAATGATTCACTAAAAAAACCTTGCTCAATGCCGTAATGATAAAAGGCCAAGGCAGCACTGCTCACAAATACTAAGAATAGCATCAATAAGGTAACTTTTTCATATTTTTTAATAAAAATTATTTTTATTATTAGTAACATTGAAAGAAAATATGGAATTCTTTCATAAAGACATAATTTACAGGGCTTGTGACCTAATTGGTGTTCAATTACAAGAGCAGAAACTAGAATCAAAGAAACAAACACTAACAAAGAAAGTAAAATTTTTTTATTTATTTGTTTAGTCATTTTTATTTTAGAAATAAAAAGTAGACAACCATTGCTATTAAGATAACTATTCCAGTAATAATAATGCTCCATTTTGTCCCTTGTTTATCTAAGAACGGACCAATTTTTTGTCCAAATCTATAAGTTAGATATGCAACTATAAAGAATCTTAGACCTCGTGTTATAATACATATTAAAATAAAACTTATTAAGTTGAAGTGAATTATTCCGCTAGAAATAGTCAAAAGTTTGAATGGTAAAGGTGTAAAACCTGCGGTAAATAATATACCCAGCCAAGTTTTGAAACTGTCTCCCGTTGTAAATTTTTCTCTAAATGTGTCGGAATATTCATAACCATAAAATTCGAAAATTTGTACCGCAATTTCGTTTAGAGAATAACCAATATAATAACCAAATAGAGAACCTAGCACTGAAAAAATTGTTGCTATTAGAGCTATTTGAATAAATTCATTTCTTTTTGATATTACCATTGGAACAATCATCACATCAGGTGGTATAGGAAAAAAAGAACTTTCTATAAAAGATTCTATTGCTAAAATTTGTTTTGCGTACTTATATCCAGCCCAAGAGACACATTTATCATATAATTTTTTAAGCATTTTTTATTTTAAGTTTTAATAAAACTATTTTTATAAGCTTTTTCCCATTTTGTATTTGATTCTTGATTGAACATAATATTTAGATCAATATCTGATAAAATCCAACCACCGATTTCCATTTCACCTTCAAGCTGCCCATCTCCCCATCCAGAATAACCAAAAATAATCAAGCTTTTTTTTGGTCCCTTATTTTCAGCTATATCAAATAAAATGTTATAATCTTGGCTAATTGAAATATTTCCATAGTTTTTGGTGCTTTCACTTTTATATTCAGCTGAGTGCAATATAAAAATTTCTTTTACATCAACAGGCCCGCCCCAAAATACCGGAATATTTATCTTAAATAATTTTTCTCTTTCTTCAGATGAATTAAGAGAAGGATCTATTAATAAGGCAATTGGCATTGTTCCCAAACGTTTATTTATTACAAGTCCCCAAGCTCCATTTTCATCACTCTCAAGCATAACAATTACTGTTTTACTAAATCTATTGTCCTTCATTTTTTCTGTAGCAATTAGAAAATGATCTTTAACGCTACTATAAAATTTACCCTTTAAATAATTTTTGGGACCTTCAGCTATAGCAAAGATGTTATGAAATAACGATATTTGTATTACAAAAATTAATAATAATAATATTCTTTTCTTCATAAAAACTTTATAATAACACATATGAATATTGTTACAGATGTAATTTTACCTTTAGCTCTAGCTTTTATAATGTTTGTATTAGGCTTAGGGTTAACTGGTAGTGATTTTTCAAGAGTCATAAAACAACCCCGTGATTTTTTTGTGGGGGCAATTTCTCAAATTATTCTACTTCCAATTATTGCATTTATTCTTGTGAAGATATGGCCAATTGCTCCCGAGTTAGCAATCGGAGTTATGATTATTGCGGCTGCGCCAGGTGGTGTTACATCTAATTTATTAACTTCTTTTGCGAAAGGCGATGTGGCCCTTTCAATATCACTTACAGCGATAATTAGTTTACTATGTGTTATTACAATTCCATTTGTTGTTTTAACTTCTGTAGGATTATTAAACGGTTCAAATATAGCCCAAGATATTTCTTTGCTTAGCATGGGACGAGATATGTTTTTAATTGTTACTGTGCCAGTAATATTAGGGATGTTATTCAGAAAATTTATTTCAGGAGTAGTATTGAAATTTGAGCCAATAGCAAAAAAAATATCCACTATTCTTTTTGTACTTGTTCTATTGGGTGCAATTGCAGCAGAAAGAGAAAATGTCATTTCTTATTTTGCTCAAGCAGGTCTAATAACTTTGGTACTTAATGTGGTTATGATGGTTGTAGCATATTTTATTGCTCAGTTATTTGTTTCAGGAAAAGAACAAAAAAAATGCATTACTATCGAGTGTGGTTTGCAAAATGGAACACTTGCTATATTTGTAGGAACCTCAATTTTTGGGGGAGGGATATACGTTATACCCGCAGCCACTTATAGTTTAATAATGTTCGCAACTTCATTAATATTTGTATATCTAGTTAGAAAAACTGTCTAATAATTATAATATTTTATATAAGAAAATATGATTTGAATTATTGCACTTGGAGCAAATCATTTTTAGTTCCTTATTTATTATAGGAAATCCTGAAATTACATATTCTGCATTAAGTTTTTTTGCAGACTGAAAATTAAGCATAATATTATTTTTATCATTATAAAATGCATAAACTCTGTTTCCCCAATTATCATAATAATTTTTTAATATAATATTTTTTTCTAACTCTTTCTCAATTATTTTTCTAAATTTAATTTTGTAGTGCAGTGGGTAAATGTTATGGTAACCGTCAATTACTTTAATATCGTTCATAACAGCTATCATTGGATCCAAACCTATCGACATTATTCTTGCGTTTTTTACAATATTTTTTATAAAAGCATAGTCTTTAAATTTATAATAATTATCAAAAGTTTGATAGATTGAATTATTAGAATCTGTTTTGTTACTGGTATAATTTTTTTTATCAATGATAATTTTAATTGCTTGAATATAGTTTTTTTCTAAAACATTCTTTTTTGTTTTTTCAAATTTTTCTATATACATATTTTCTTTTAAAAAATATTGACTTATTACCGGTATAGGTGTTTTTAATTGCAATGAAAGTATCGAAACGAAAGAAACAAAATATAAAAAATTTTTTAGATTTTTATTTTTTAAATCCGCTACATATAAAATAAATAAAAGTGTATACGCCAAGGGTATTATTTTATCTATTCTTTGAAATTGATATCCCTTCAATATATCAAACATGCCTATAAAAATTTTATCTATAAGACTATATCCTAATATTGATTTTAAAATTAAGATAAAAATAATAAAAAAAATTAATAATTTAATATTTTTCTGTTTTGAAAATGGAGATAAAAATAGCAAAAATATAGACAGGCAAGCCAAAGGTATATGAAAAATAAATAAAGGGTGATTAAAACTAGAAGATATAAAAAAAGATTTAAATGTTCTTAGAAAAGATATAATTATATCACTTTCTTTAATATTCATAATTTCCCTATGCACTGGATCTCCTAAAATCGCTCCAATTACCAAATGCATATTAGATAATATTAATGAAAATAAAATTACCGAGAAAACTTGTAGATATATATTTAAATTTTTGTTCTTATTCTTTAGGAGAAATGACAAGGGTATCAAAAATAAAAAACCAAAAAAATGAATGCCGGCTGAACTATTTAAGCCAATAAGAAATAAAAAAAAATAATGTTTTTTGTTTAATGTATCTTTGTTTAATAATAAATATAAAATGTAAGGAAAAAAAGCCATCCCTACACCTGTTGAATTTACAAGATGAGCAACAAGAGTTGAATACAAAATTCCTCCCAGGGCACTATTAAATCTCGAAATACACAAAGATTTTGCAAGGAGATAAAAGGAAAAATAAGAAAATAATTTTTTTAATATGTCATTAGTAAAATAGAATAGTTTATCATTTAATATGTAATGCAAGATATTTGTTGGATAAAATATCTTTTCTAAATAGTACCATTTTATTTCTCCTGATAAAAAATAGTTTATGCTTTCT
>CACLKR010000011.1 GCA_902607625.1 uncultured Pelagibacteraceae bacterium | reverse complement strand
AAATGGAACGCAGGTTACTCTGAAGAGATGTTGCCATTTGCAAATAATATTCATCAAAAAGATGGAGGAACACACTTATTAGGTTTTAGAAGTGCGCTTACAAGAGTGATTAACAAGTATGCTATAGATGGCAATCTTTTAAAAAAGAATAAAATTTCACTTTCAGGCGATGATACTAGAGAAGGTCTAACAGGCGTTTTGTCAATAAAAATACCTGATCCTAAATTTTCATCACAAACGAAGGATAAACTTGTTTCATCCGAGGTAAGATTTATTGTTGAATCTATAATAAACGATAAATTATCAACTTGGTTTGATCAAAATCCTGGAATTAAAAAAGTAGTATTATTAAAAATAGTTCAGGCTGCTGTCGCAAGAGATGTTGCTCGAAAAGCACGAGAAGGCGTTAGAAGAAAAGGATCTTTAGAGCTATCAGGTCTTCCAGGAAAACTTGCAGATTGTCAGATTGGTAAAGCAGAAGGAACTGAATTGTTTATTGTTGAGGGAGATTCAGCCGGTGGATCAGCTAAACAAGGAAGAAATAGGGAGTTTCAAGCTGTGCTTCCTTTGAGAGGAAAAATACTTAATACCTATATTGATAATAATGGTTCTAAAGCCAAAAATGGTAATGGCCAAGATTTACAAACTAAAGCTTTTTCAAAAATGATGTCTTCTAATGAAATAGTTACTTTAATTAATGCTTTAGGTACAGGATCTAAGGATTTTAATATAGAAAATCTAAGATACGAAAAAATTATTATAATGACAGATGCCGATGTTGATGGATCTCATATTAGAACTCTTTTATTGACTTTGTTTAATAACCATCCTTTTAATGAACTTATAGAAAAAAATCATATTTATTTAGCTCAACCCCCACTCTATAAAATTACTAAAGGTCTAAATCATTATTATATAAAAGATGACGGCGAGTTAGAAAACTTTTTAATTAAATCTTCAGGAAAAAATAAGAAACCAATCAAAAAAAATAGCAAAGAATTTAATAAATTTATTGAAGAGGAAAAAAGCAAAGTTAATATTCAAAGATTTAAAGGTTTAGGCGAAATGAACCCTGGGGAGCTCTGGCAGACAACTTTGAATCCTGAAAAACGTATATTATTACAAGTAAAGTATTCAAATAAAACAAAAGCTAAATCGAAAAAAGATCAAGATTTAATCCAAATACTTATGGGTGACGAAGTTGCACCAAGAAAAAATTTTATAATTAGTCGAGCTTTAGAAGTTTCAAATTTGGATATATAATTTCTAAATGAAATTTTCTGAGTTTTTTACATCAAAAGATAATATACAGCTAGACAAAAAAACTTTAGTCATTTTAAGATGGATAGCTTTAGTAGGACAGTACTTAACAATAAGTATTGTTTTTTTTATTTTTAAGTTTGAACTTCCCTTTTTTTACTGTTCTCTGATTATTTTTATTGGTGTTGCAACTAACCTCTACTTGCAATTTAAATTTAAAAAAAATCAGTTAAATAATTTTGCTGCAACTTCTTGTTTATTTTATGATCTTATTCAATTATCTTTATTATTATATCTAACAGGCGGTATAACAAATCCTTTCACAATTTTATTAATCGTTCCAGCTATTGTATCTTCAACTTTTTTAACTTTAAGAAGTACAATAAATTTATCCATTACCACAGTGATGATTTTAATAGTTTTAACAATTCATAATTTACCTTTGCCTCACTATGGTGAATTACATTTTCATGTACCAGACACGTATTTGTTCGCTTTGCCGACAGCTATAATAATAACGTTAATTTTTTTAACTTACTTTGGAATTAGGTTTGGTATTGAATCTAGAAAACGAACAGAAGCGCTGAATAAATTGGAGTTAATCTTAGCCAAGGAACATGAGTTGGAATCTATTGGTTTACAAGCTGCCGCTGCAGCTCATTCATTAGGTACGCCCTTATCGACTATAACCGTTGTAGCTCGAGAATTAGAAAAAGAAATTGGAAACAATCCTAAATATGCAAAAGATATTGATTTGCTTTTATCACAAACAAAAAGATGCTCAGATATTTTACAGAATCTTTCTAAGGATCAATTTAAGGAAGATAGTTTTTTATCTAATATAAAAATTAAAGAATTACTCAATGAAATTGTAAGATCTTATGCTGAAATTTCTGAAAAAAAATTATCATTACTTGTAGAAAAAAATGAACTTAACCCTCAAATCGACAGAACATTAGAAATTACTTATGGATTGAGAAATTTTATAGGTAATGCTGTTAAATATAGCAATTCATTTGTAGACATAAGTTTAGAAAGCAATAATAAAATCACAGAAGTAAAAGTATGTGATGATGGACCAGGATTTTCTGAAGATATTTTAAATGTATTAGGCGAACCTTATATACGTTCTAAGAATAAAATAATTAGTTCAAAATCTGGATTAGGGCTAGGAACTTTTATTGGAAAAACTCTTTTAGAGAGAATGAAGGCGAATGTAAAATTTGACAAATGTCCTAAAACAAATGGAGCTATGGTTGTTATCAAATGGCAAACAAAAGATTTACTTGCTATCTAGTTTTTTAAATTCGAAAGAATAAGAAATTATTTTATACGCCAGTTTTGCTGCTAAGAAATTATATGAATTAAAACCCTTTATGGGTGAAAGTTCATTAATATCAGCTCCTACAATATGCGAGGATTGAGCAGCGATTTTTATAATATTCATTGTTTCATCCCAAAATAAGCCACCAGGTTCTGGCGTACCTGTAGCAGGCATTATACTTAGATCTAATCCGTCAACATCAAAAGTTAAATATACTTTTTTATTTTTTATAATTTTTTTAAATTCACCAAGATTCCATTTTGATTTATCTTTTGCCCAGTAAACTTTTATCCTTTTTTTATTTTTTTTCATAAATAGAATTTCACTTGAGGAAATATTTCTGATCCCAAATGATATTAAACTAACGTTTGAATTGTCCAAACATCTTCTGATTGCAGACGCATGTGAAAATTTATTTCCATTATAGCTATTTCTTAAATCAGCATGCGCATCAAAGTGTAATAAGCATATTTTTCCAAATTTTTTTACAAATGGTCTAATTGCACCTGGTGTTAAAGAATGTTCACCACCTAATGTAAGAGGAAATTTTTTTTTATCTAATAAAATTTTGTTAATATTTTCAATTTGCTTGAGTGCATCAATCATATTTTTTTTAATAGGAAATGGTTTTAAAGTTTTTATACCAATGTGTTTGTATGGTTCCTTATTTAAATCTTCATCAAAAAGCTCAACTTGATGAGAGGCTTTAATTATTTCATTTGGACCTTTACTTGTACCACCACCATAACTAACTGTTTTTTCTAGGCCAAACGGAATGACGACAACTTTTTCTTCTCTACCGATTGTATTATCAGTTCCAAGGAATCCTTTTTTATTTGAAAGATATTTCAACTTTTAACCAAATATGTTTGAAAAATTTTTGCGTTGTCTCTGTTTCCAATGCTTACGATGGTAGGCGTCGCTAGCTATAAGAGGAAGAACGCTAGTTGCTTCAGCAAAAACCATTTGTTCTTTTGAAACATCAACCTTCCCCCAAGAACTTGCCTCTTTAAGTGTAGAGCTACTACAGGCACCGTCCCTGGTATCTGCTACGGTAATTTGTATTGCATATTTATGCATATCTACTTTTTTACCTAAAAGTTCGGCACATACAACGGTGTCTTGTACGAAGTTTTTTGGAACTCCACCACCGACCATGAAAAGTCCAGAGGATTTTGATTTTATTTTTATTTCTGTCAATTCTCTGAATTCCCTAATGGAGTCAATTGTTACACATTTTTTAGAATTTTTTTCTTGGTGCATTACCAGACCAAAACCTGCGCTTGAATCAGTAAAGGCAGGGCAAAATATTGGGACGTTATTATCATAAGCTGTCTCAATTAAAGAGCCCTTTTTTTTTGAGTTAGCTTTTAAATATTTTCCAATTTCATTTATAAATTCTCTTGAGGTATAAGGTTTTGGTTTCAAACTGTCCGCTATATCGCAAATAATTTTATCACATACTTGAAGCTGCTCTTCATCTATGTAGGTATCATAAATTCGATCGATATAATTTTCTCTTAGCTGAGCATCATCTTGAAATTGTGATCCTTGGTAGTGCTTAAATCCTAGAGCTTCAAAAAAATCCATATCAATAATTGAAGCGCCAGTAGCAACTACAGCATCAACCATATTATATTTAAGCATATCAGAATATATTTTCATGCAACCTGCTGCTGATGTAGAACCAGCCAAAGTTAAAAAAATTGTGCAATTTTTGTCTGATAACATTTCATTAAAAATACCGGATGCTTTAGCTGTGTCTCTTGAAGTAAAGGACATTTTATCCATAGACTCTATAATTTTTCTTGAGTCAAAAGATGTTATATCAATATGTTCAATTGGTTTTTCTAGAAAGGTCTTTTTATTGTGACCTAACTTCGGGTTTTTTGGGTTATTCATTTAAGCAACGAGATAACGGGAAGAAGTATCCTTTTCGTACATAGACATTATAGGTTTATCTTGTACTTCAAAAATTTGATCAGAGTAAAAACCATTAAATTTAGTTCTAAAGGTTAAGGAATATGCTCCAAGTTGACCTACTTCTATATAATCGCCTTCTTTTAAATTATTTGGTAAAACAAATGGACCTTTCATATAGTCTATACTATCACATGTTGGGCCATATAAACTATAGGAAGTCAATTTTTTAGAAGTCATTCTTCCATTGGGTATCATTCTTGTAGGGAGAACAAAGTTTGGAACACCTGCATCAAATAGACTACCATAGGTTCCATCATTAATATAAAGTTTTTGTTTTTTTCTAAGAACTACTCTGACTATAGAAGATCCACTTTCCGCAACAAGCGCTCTACCAGGCTCACATAATAATTCAGGTTTATTTTCTAATTTTAAATTATCGAAAGCTTTTTTTATTTCATCTATATAACTTTGAAGAGATTGAGGAATCAAATCTGGATAAATAGATGGAAATCCTCCTCCAACATTAATAATATCTGGAATTATTTTTGTTTTTTTAATTATATTTCCTAAATCTCGAATTCCTTTAGCATAAGAAATTGGATGCATACATTGTGAACCCACATGAAAACTTAAACCAACTTTTTTGGCATGCGCTTTAGCAAGTCTTAGCAAACCTAATGCTTCACTAGGAAGTGCCCCAAATTTTTGAGATAAATCGATTTCTGCATGCTCGTTTGAAATGGAAACTCTAACATAAAGGGTTAAATCTTTGGCATTATTAGTTGCTTCAATAATTTTTTGAAGCTCTTCTTTTGTATCTAAAGCAAAATCTTTAATTTTGTAATTAAAATAAGCTTCTTTTATGTGCTCGCGACTTTTTACACTATTCATGTAGTAAGCATGCGCTTTAGGCAATATTTTTTTAATTAATTTAATTTCATTAATTGAAGCAACATCGAATCTAACGATACCGCTTTCGTTGATATACTTAATTACTTTTTCATTTGGGTTAGTCTTTACAGCATAAAGAATTTTTCCTGGAAAGTTACTCTTAAACCAACTACACGCTGATTTTATAGAATCTGGTCTTAAGCAATAAATTGGGTCTACTGGCCGAATAATGTTAACTAACTCGTCAACCGAATTAAGTTTTTGCATCTCATGCATCCCCTTTTTTTGTTACACAAAAAATAAAAAAAATTTGTAAAAAAACTCCTTAGGATTCGTATTTATAGAAATGAGAAGTAATGTAAAGCATTAATTTGCTCTCTTGAAAAATCATTTTTCGAAGTTATATATGTGATAGAGTAACTTTAAAAAATAAAAAAAATGAGAACAGAACAGGAAAAAAAAAATCTTCAAAAAATCAGCGATTTTGCTGATAAATCGCTACTTATTGTTGATGACGATAGTCCTTTAAGAGATAGATTGGCTCGAGCTATGGAAAAAAAAGGCTTTCAAGTAACCCAGGCTGAAAGCGTGGAAAAGGGGATAAATGGCGCCAAAAATTCGCCCCCAGCGTTTGCTGTTGTTGATCTACGTTTAAGCGATGGAAGTGGATTAGAGGTAGTTAAAGAGATACGAAAGAATAAAAAAGATAGTAAAGTTGTTATGCTTACTGGATATGGAAATATACCAACAGCTGTAGCGGCAGTTAAAGCTGGAGCTATTGATTACATACCAAAACCTGCCGATGCTGATGATGTAGAGAATGCTCTTTTAGCATCACCAGAATCTAAGGCTATTCCACCTGAAAATCCTATGTCTGCTGATAGAGTTAAATGGGAACATATTCATAGAGTTTTTGAATTATGTAATAGAAATGTTTCAGAAACAGCACGGAGATTAAAAATGCACCGTAGAACTTTACAAAGAATTCTTTCTAAAAGATCCCCTAGGTAATTTTTGTTAATTTTTTTACTTTTAACAAAGTGGGAGTTAAAAACACCAGTAGCAATAATTTAAATAGTTCTGCTAATAGAAATGGTTGTGCACCTAATTTAAATATTGGTTTATCCCATCCAATTAATGTTCCCAACCAAATTAAACCGAGAATATAAATAAAACTTACCGAAAATATTAACTTTGAAAAAGTATTTATTATTCCTTTGTCATATTTGAATGAACCAGCAAGGTATACTGCAACTAAAAAACCAATAAGATAACCCATGGTTGGACCAGTAAAATATACTAAACCAATTCCTTTTTCTGGTGTTCCAGCAAATACAGGTAAACCAAAAATTCCTTCAAATAAATATAAACTCACTGTAAGTAAACCAATTTTTGGCCCTAATGTTATTCCTAGAAGCAAAACTATAAAAGTTTGCATCGTCATCGGAACGGGATAAAAAGGAATTTTGATTTTTGCAGAAATTGTTAGAAGCAAAGTTCCTAATATTGCTATTAATATAACTTTGGCAATTTTATTTAATTCAATTTTTTTAATTGCTTCCATGTTAAATACAATACAACTTTTTTTAATGAAATCTAGTTTTTTGTAAGGTCAATAAATACGTCTTCCAAATTACCTTCATCAGTTGAAATATCATAGATTTCCATTCCCGAATTTTTAACCTTGTCTATTATTTGATCTATTTTATGTTTTTTTCTTTCATATAAGACTGTTATTTCATTGTTTGAGCCATAAGAAAATTTTATTCCATTTAAATCTTCTGGATTAATTTTGTTTATTTTTTTTACTTTAAAAATAATTTTTTTAGTTTTTATACTATCTAATAGATTATTCGTCGTATCTAATGCAATTAAATTTCCTTTATTTAGAATTGCTATTCTATGGCACATTTCTTGTGCTTCGTACATTAAGTGAGTGGTTAAAATTATGGTAACTCCCTGTCCGTTAAGAGTTTTTACGTTGTTCCACAAGTTTTGACGTAATTGGACATCAACTCCAGCAGTCGGTTCATCTAGAACTAAAATAGGAGGTCTGTGAACCATTGCTTTTGCAATTAATAATCTTCTTTTCATACCACCTGACAAACTTCTTGCGTAAGAGTTAGCTTGTTTTTTAAGAGAAACTAATTTTAATATTGTATCTGTTATTCTATCTTTTTTTGGTATTCCATATAATCCAGCTTGTAGTTCTAAGAGATTTTTGGGACTAAAAAATGGATCTAAATTTACTTCTTGAGGTACAATTCCAATAGAAGCTCTAACTTGTCTTGCATTCTTATCTAAATCATATCCCCAAACATTAACACTTCCAGAATTTTTTATTACAGTGCCTGCAAGAATATTAAGAAAGGTAGTTTTTCCAGCACCATTTGGTCCAAGTAATCCAAAGATTTCACCTTCTTTCACTTCTAAGTTTAAATCATTTAATGCTATGATCTCATTTGAAGATTTTTTGGAGTAAATTTTTGTTAATTTTTCTACCTTTAATGCATTTTTTTTATTCATGATAATTTGGCTTTTATATATCCATAACACTAATTAAAATAGGTTAATATTAATCTATGAATTCCATAAAAAAAACTGACCATTTCTACCTCATTGATGGCTCGGGTTATATTTTTAGAGCATATTATGCACTACCTCCTCTTTCCAGAAAAAGTGATGGATTACCTACAGGGGCAGTTAGTGGATTTTGCTCTATGTTGTTTAAATTATTAGAAGAATCTAGAAGTGATGACTCAGATAACAAACCAACTCATTTTGCAGTTATATTTGATTCTGCAAGAAAAAATTTTAGAAATGATATTTATAGTGAATATAAAGCTAATCGAACTGAAGCTCCTGAAGATTTAGTTCCTCAATTTGAATATATAAGAAAATCTGTTAAAGCATTTAATTTACCATCCATAGAGCTAACTAATTATGAGGCTGATGATTTAATAGCGACCTATGCAAAAAAAATAATTGAAGCTGGGGCTAAAGTAACAGTAATTTCGTCAGATAAAGATTTAATGCAGCTGGTTTCTGACAATATTAGATTATACGATCCAATGAAAAGTAAGGTCTTGGGCGAAAAAGAAGTTATTGAAAAATTTGGAGTTAAGCCCAACCAAGTTGTTGATGTGCAGTCATTGGCCGGAGATTCTTCAGATAATGTTCCAGGCGTTCCTGGCATAGGTATAAAGACAGCATCTGAACTTATAAACAAATATAAAACATTAGATATTCTTTTAAAGAAAGCCGAAGAGATTCCACAAAACAAAAGAAGAGAAACATTGTTGGCAAATAAAGATAAAGCTCTTTTAAGCAGAAAGTTAGTTACTCTTAAAGATGATGTTCCAGTTAAAGATGACCTTAATAGTTTTATTTTGAAAGATGTTCAAAATGAAAAACTTTATGATTTTTTAAGAGAAATGGAGTTTAATAAATTATTAAGTAGAGCAATAGGTTTTTATGGCGAAACAGGAAATAAAAAAATTAAATCAGTTAATCCCAAAATGCAGTTAGATACAATTAATGTTAAAGGCTACGAAAGTATTACCAATGAGAAAGCGCTAGATAAATGGTTAAAGATTTTAAACGAACAGTCAGTTATAGCCGTTGATACAGAGACATCTTCACTCAATCCTTTAGAAGCTGATCTCGTTGGTATTTCATTCAGTTATGCGCCGAATAAAGCTTGTTACATACCACTGGCTCATAAAAATATTAAAGGTTTGAAAAAAGAGGTAGTATTAAAAAAAATTAAACCAATCTTGGAAGATTCAAGTATAAAAAAAGTTGGTCAAAACATTAAATTTGATTTTCTTATTCTTAGCCAAAATAATATTGAAATAACTTCTCTAGAAGACACAATGTTAATTTCATATACATTAGATGCTGGAACCAATAGACATAATTTAGATACACTCTCTGAAATTCACTTAAATCACAAAACTATTTCTTATAAAGAATTGGTTGGCACTGGAAAAAATAAATTGAATTTTTCTGATATTACATTGGACAAAGCCACTGAATATGCCGCCGAGGATGCTGATGTAACGTTAAGACTTTATAATCATCTTAAAGCAAGGCTTGATGAGGAAAAATTAAATAAAATCTACGAGGATTTTGAAAAGCCTATGGTAAAATTACTATCTAAACTAGAGTTTAATGGTATCAAGGTTGATGATGTATATCTTAAAAAACTTTCTAAAAATTTTGAAGATAAATTAAAAAAGATAGAAAAAGAAATATACTCAATAGCGGGCAAAGAATTTAACATTGCTTCTCCAAAACAACTTGGCGAAATAATTTACATTGAACTTAAAATTGCTAAATTAAAGAAAACAAAAAAGGGAAGTTTAGCAACCAGTGCAAATATTCTTGAAGATCTTGCTCTTGTAGGACATAAATTTCCTAATTTAGTGTTAAAATGGAGACAAATTTCAAAACTTAAAAATACCTATTCAGATGCATTACAAAATCATATAAGCAAGAAAACAAAAAGAGTGCATACATCTTTCTTATTAGCAGCTACAAATACTGGTAGATTAGCTTCCAGCGATCCAAATTTACAAAATATTCCAATTAAATCTGAGGAAGGAAAAGAAATTAGAAAAGCCTTTATTGCCGATAAAAAAAATGTTTTGATTTCTGCCGATTATAATCAAATAGAAATGAGAATCTTAGCTGATATGGCTGATGTAAAAGAATTAAAAAAAGCTTTTAAAAATAATGAAGATATTCATAGTTTAACTGCAAGTCAGGTTTTTAATGTACCAATTAATGAAGTTAATGAAGATCTTAGAAGAAAAGCTAAAACAATTAATTTTGGTATCATTTATGGAATTACTCAATATGGATTGGCCAAACAAATTTCAGTATCTAATCAAGAAGCCTTAGATTTTATAAATGCTTATTTTAAAAAATTTCCTCAAATAAAAGACTATATGAACTCAACAATAAGCACATGTAGAAAACAAGGATACGTAAGTAATATTTTTGGTAGAAGAATTCATCTTAAAGGTATCAATGATAAAAATTTCAGCATTAGAAGCTTTCAAGAACGAGCAGCAATTAACGCTCCAATACAAGGTTCAGCAGCAGATATTATTAGACTAGCTATGATAAAAATAAATCGACTAATTGAAGAAGATAAAAAATTACAAACAAAGATGTTGTTACAAATACATGATGAGTTGATATTTGAATGTTTAGCAAAAGATGAAGAATATGTAAAAAAAACTATTAAAGAAGCAATGGTATCAATTTCAAAATCTGAGCATCATATGTTTTCAATTCCATTAGAAGTTAATGTAAACTCAGGATATAATTGGGGTGAAGCGCATTAATATTCCTAACACTTGCCCAATTTATGACAATTTAGTATTTCTAAATAGGGTATATTTTTAGATATGAGTCACACAATTGCATTGGTAGATGATGATAGAAACATACTTACCAGCATAAGCATGGCATTGGAGAACGAGGGGTTTAAGGTTCAAACTTATATTGATGCTGAAAGTGCTTTGGTTGGTATTAGTAGAAATCCCCCGGATTTGGCAGTTATAGATATTAAAATGCCCAGAATGGATGGAGAAGAATTACTTAAAAGACTGAGGAAAAAAACTGCAATTCCAATATTATTTCTGACTTCAAAAGATGAAGAGGTTGATGAGTTACTTGGATTAAAACTTGGAGCAGATGATTTTATAAAAAAATCAGGAGGTTTCTCAATTAAAGTACTCATTGAAAGAATAAGAGTTCAGTTAAGAAAAAAAACAAACAATATAGATGATTCAAAAAATCTAATTAAACATGGAAAACTTATACTAGATCCCTCACAACTTGAATGTGAATGGAATGGAAGGTCTCTTCCAGAAAAGCTTACAACAACAGAATTTTTAATTGTTAAGGAGCTGGCAAAAAGACCAGGAATAATTAAGGAAAGGGCACAACTCATGGATATAGCATATAAAGATAATAATGATATAGAAGATAGAACCATAGATAGTCATGTTAAAAGAATTAGAAAAAAATTTAAAAAAGTTGATGAAAATTTTTCTGCAATTGAAACAAGATATGGCAGCGGATATAGATGGAATGTTAGTTAATGCAATCTAATTTTTTTAGTTCAAGCTCAATTCTAAAAAAATTTTTAGTTTTTAATTTAATTATTTTTTTAGTTCTAGGTATTTTTACCTTTTTGTATCTTAACGCAATAAAGCCTAATTTGGTTAAAAATAGATCTAACCATCATTCAAAAATTATAAATAATACATCTGATCATATTAATAGATTAAATATTGAATTTACTAAAGAAAGTGTTACTAAATTTTTATTAGATGAAAGATATTTATTTCAGAATCTAGATCGTGTTCAATTGTATGATTTAAATTCTAAATTATTAGCTGATACAGATACTTTAGATTTAGCTCAAGATATTTTTGTTATAAGTCAAGATGTCCAAGAAACATCAATTGATAAATCTGATGTAAATATAAGTGTTAGTGAAAGTCCAAAGGTTGCTCAAGCAGCAACTTTTAATACTGAAATTTATGTAAAAGGATATTCTGAACAAAAAAATATTAACGACAAATTAGTGATTAGCGAGACAATTAACAATAATTTTTATGTCATGACTGTGGATTCGGTCAAAGCAGATGGAGAAAGTAAAGGCTATATTATTGTTTCAGAAATTGCGAACGATATATTAGTTGCAGTTGAAGAAAGAAAAAATTTTATAATAAGAACAGTTCTTTTGGTAGCTCTTGTTATTTTTATTTTTTCAGTTTTCCTAAATAAATATGTATTGAAACCCATAAGAGCTTTAGTTCTTTACACAAAAGCGATTAAAGAAAAAGATGAAAAAATAGATAAGCACGAAAAATATTTACTTAGAAAAGATGAAGTGGGTCAACTATCTAGATCTTTAAATGAAATGACAGAAGATCTATATAAAAGGATAGATATAGCTGAGACATTTTCCTCAGATTTAGCACATGAAATAAGAAATCCCCTAACATCTTTGAAGGGTGCTTCTGAGGTTTTAGAGAATACTTCCGATAGTGAAAAAAGAAAAAAATTAATAAAGGTAATAAGTCATGATGTAGAAAGAATTGAAAGGTTAATTACTGACTATTCTCAAATGTTAAAAGATGAAGCATCTTTGTCCAGAGCTAAGATGACAAAAATTGATTTATCAAATGTAGTTAATTCCGTGGTTGAAGATTTTAATAGTGATTTATTAAATTCAAGTAAAAATATTAAAATAAATATAAATAATTCTAATTTAAATGGATCTAAGCTAAATGTTTTAGGAGTGGAGAGTAAACTTGAACAAATTGTAGCAAATCTTTTGGATAATGCAGTTTCCTTTAGTCCGTCCAATAGCAAAATATCAGTAATTTGCGATATTAAAAAAAAGAATGCGCAATTAATTATTGAAGATGAAGGTCCTGGTTTTAATGAAAAAAACATTAATAAAGTTTTTAATAGATTTTATAGCAACAGACCTGAAAATTTTGGTGAGCATTCTGGTTTAGGATTAAATATTGTAAAAAATATTATAGAGCTCCATGGAGGTTCAATTTTAGCCTCCAATCAATCTGCTAATAAAAAAGGTGCAAAAATTGAAGTACTCTTGCCAATTTATAAATAATTAAAATCGAGCAATAAGTTGATAATTTTATATTAACTTGTTAAATAGATGCAAATTATGTCGGAAGATTTTAAGGTAAAAGATATTAATCAAGCAGATTTTGGACGAAAAGAAATTTCAATAGCCGAAAGTGAAATGCCTGGCTTAATGGCGTTGCGTAATGAATTTAAAGGTAAGAAACCTCTTAAAGGAGCCAGAATTTTAGGATGTTTGCATATGACAATACAAACTGCGGTTTTAATTGAGACACTAATTGAATTAGGAGCTGATGTTAGGTGGTCTTCATGTAATATTTTTTCAACTCAAGATCATGCAGCTGCAGCAATCGCCAAAAGAGGAATTCCAGTTTATGCTTGGAAAGGAGAAACCGCTGAGGAATATTTGTGGTGTATAAAGCAAACCATAGAAGGAAAAAAAGATTGGAAACCAACTATGTTATTAGACGATGGAGGTGATCTCACAGCACTAATGCATAAAGATTATAAAGATCTTCTTAAATCAGTAAAAGGACTTTCAGAAGAAACTACCACGGGAATTAAAGCTTTAAAAAAGATGGAAGCAGAAAAAAAACTTTTAGTTCCCGCAATAAATGTGAATGACTCTGTAACCAAATCTAAATTTGATAACTTGTATGGATGTAGGGAAAGTCTAGTTGATGGAATCAAAAGAGCTACAGATGTTATGATGTCAGGCAAAACGGCTATAGTAGCTGGATTTGGTGACGTGGGCAAAGGAAGCGCTGCTTCACTAAGGCAAAATGGAGCCAGGGTAATGGTGACTGAAGCGGATCCAATTTGTGCTCTGCAGGCCGCTATGGAAGGTTATAAGGTCGTTTTAATGGATGAAGCAATAGGTGATGCTGATATAGTTGTAACCGCAACAGGTAATAAGGATATTGTTACTGCTGACCATATGAGAAAAATGAAAGATCGTTCTATACTTTGTAATATCGGCCATTTTGATAATGAAATTCAGATCGAAGCTCTAAAAAATTATAAATGGACCGAAATCAAACCTCAAGTTCATGAAATAGAATTTCCGGACAAAAAAAGAATATTACTTTTAGCTGAAGGAAGGTTGGTTAATTTAGGATGCGCAACAGGTCATCCAAGTTTTGTTATGAGCGCCTCATTTACTAATCAAGTAATAGCACAGATAGAACTATGGAAAAATTCTGAAAAATATGAAAAAAAGGTTTATGTTTTACCTAAACATTTGGATGAAAAAGTAGCGATGCTTCATTTAAACAAAGTTGGAGCCAAACTAACAAAACTTTCGAAGGATCAAGCTGATTATATTAGCGTTGATGTTAAAGGTCCTTTTAAATCTGATAGCTATCGCTACTAGTTAGTAGTAGATGCAATTAAAATCTCTAGAAGATACGCAAAATTTTTCAAGAAATATTTCTAAAATAATAAGAGAAGGTGACATAATTTTTCTTTATGGAGAAATTGGAGTTGGAAAAACTACGTTTGTGCGGTTTCTTATTAATTTATTAGAAAGCAAAAATGGAATTAAAAATAGTGAAGTATTAAGTCCAACATTTAACATAGTTTATGATTATGATGTTGGTGATATAAAAATTCTACATTATGATCTATATAGATTAAAAAATTATAAAGATATTTCTCAATTAGGTATGTTTGAAACTTCAGAAAATTGTATTAAAGTCGTAGAGTGGCCTGAACTAATTGAGACAAAACCAAAGGATAGAATTGATATTCTATTTCAATATTCAAAATTGATTGATTCTAGAGAAGTTAAAATTAATGGTTTTGGAAAATGGAAAGACTATAAATTTAATGAAATCTAAAATACTGCCAATTGCAGGAGATGCTTCATTTAGAACATTTTATAGGCTTATCTTAAACAAAGATAGAAAAATAGTAGTTTTTGCAAAAAAAGAAAAATATCAAAATTTAATAGCATACTCAGCAATAAATAAATTTCTAAGAGCTAATAAAATATTGGCTCCTAAACTTTATGCACATAATTATCCTAAAGGTATAATTGTTATTGAAGATTTTGGAGATTCGTCTTTCTATAAGATTCTTCTAAATAGAAAAAACAAGTTTGTAGTTTACAAAAAACTTGTAGATTTACTTTTAAAGATTCAAAAAATAAAACCAAAATTAAAAATAAAAAATACTAATAATAAATCACATATAATTAATAAATATTCTAATAAATATTTATTTAAAGAATCCGATTTATTTTTTGATTGGTATTTACCTTTGTTTTTAAGTAAAAAAAAAGCTTTAAATATTAAAATAAAGTCAAAAAAGATTTTATCAAGACTTTATAACAAGTTGAATTTTTCTAATTCTTGTTTTGTGCATAGAGATTATCACGTTCAAAATTTAATGAGGGTTGGTAAAAAAATAGGAGTAATTGATAGCCAAGATGCTTTAATTGGAAATCCTTCTTATGATTTGGTTTCATTGATTGATGATGTAAGAATAAAAACTTCTATAAAACTAAAAAATCAAATTTACAGTTATTATATGAAAAAAACTTCAAAAAATTTCAAAATTAATTCACAAAAATTTTTAGAAGATTTCAATATACTTTCAATGCAGAGAAGTTTGAAAATAATAGGTATTTTTTCAAGACTTTTTAAAAGGGACAAAAAAAAACAATATTTAAAATTGATACCTTATACCTGGCAATTATTAGAAATGAGGATGGATCCAGAAATTTTTTTGGAATTAAAAAAAATTCTTGATAATAATATTCCTAAAAAATTTAGAAAAAAAATTATACATAGATGAAAATTCCAGTTCTTTTCCCAAAAATTTTTGATTATCCATTTACTTACAAAAGTGAAATCTCCGAATCTTTAAATTCAGGTGATTTTGTAAAAGCTCCATTCGGTTCTAGTGAAATTACTGGAGTGGTTTGGCCATATGAGCAAAAAACTAAAAAAAAATTTAAAATAAAAAAAATTTCTAAAAAAATAAATGTAAAAAATTTAAATTCTTCAATGATTCAATTTATATCTTGGTTTTCAAAATATAATTTAGTGCCTTTAGGCATGTCTCTTAAAATGTGTTTATTAAATAAAGATGTAGTTGAGAAAGATTTTAATAAAGAATTTGATAAATTCAAAGTTAAAAAAATCAAAAACAAATTTCACCTAAATATAGAACAAAAAAAATCATTAAATTTTATGAGAAAAATTGGAAATAATTTTAATGTCACCGTACTCGAAGGAGTTACAGGATCAGGAAAAACTCTAGTTTATTTTGAAAGAATTATTGATCTCATTGAAAAGGGACTTCAAGTATTAATACTACTTCCTGAGATTGCTCTAACTAGTCAATTTAGTAGACGTTTCCAAGAATTTTTTGGCGCGGAGCCGGCAATTTGGCACTCAGGAACTAAAAAAAAAAATAAATCAATAATTTGGAAAGGTATTACTAATGGAAAAATTAAAATAGTTATTGGCGCAAGGTCATCTCTTTTTTTACCATTTAAAAATTTAGGAATCATTATTGTAGACGAAGAACATGACATATCCTACAAACAAAACGAAGGAGTTTCTTACAACGCAAGAGATATGGCTATTACAAGGGCTTCACTAGAAAATATTCCTATAAATTTAGTAACTTCGATTCCTTCAATTGAAACTTATAATAATATTGTTAACAAAAAATATAATGTAACTAAATTAGAGAAAAGATATAAGAAAGCATCTTTACCAAATATTGAAATTATAAATTTACATTCTGCGGCTTTACGTAAAGAGACTTGGATAGCAAGCAAGACTATAAGTAAAGTTAACCAGTATTTAGAGAAAGGAGACCAAGTATTATTTTTTTTAAATCGCAGAGGTTATGCGCCTTTTGTAATCTGTAAAAAGTGTGGATATAAGTTTGAGTGTCCAAATTGTACAATAAACTTAAATTTTCATAAGAAATTAAATAAACTACTTTGCCATTATTGTGGTCACAAATCCTCATTATCAAGACTTTGCAAAGATAAAAAAAAATGTGATTTGTTATTTTGTGGTCCTGGTGTAGAAAGGATTTTTTCTGAATTAAAAAAAATATATCCTGATAAAAAGATAGAGGTATTTTCCAGCGATACTTTAAAAAAAAATAAATTTACTAACAAACTTCTTAAAAAAGCCGAGAAAAAGAAAATTGATATTTTGATAGGAACTCAACTATTATCAAAAGGTTTTCATTTTCCAAAGTTGAATTGTATTGTAGTTGTTGATAGTGATTTTTCTTCTCATGGATATGATCTAAGATCTGCAGAAAAGAATATTCAATTATATCATCAATTAACAGGAAGAGCAGGAAGAGAAGGAAGTACATCAACTGTCTATTTTCAAACTTACACTCCTGATGATGAAATTCTTTTGAACATATCTAAAAATGATCCGCATGCTTTCCTTCAAAAGGAACTTTTATTGAGAAAAGAAAAAAAATTGCCACCATTTTATCGACTTATATCTTTAATTATTTCTGGAAAAAACGAGCTCTTAATTATGAACTTTGCTACATACATTAAATCTAAACTTCCTAAAATGGACGAAGTTAATGTTTTAGGTCCTGTTCTTGCGCCAATTACTAAATTAAGAAAAAAATATAGATGTAGGATTTTAATAAGATGCCCAAAAAATTTATTTATACAGAAATATTTATCGCAATCACTGAATAAAATGAAAATAACACCTGGAATAAAACTAGAGGTTGATGTAGATCCAATTAATTTCAGTTAAACAGAGGATTTATTTGTCTTAAAAAGACAAAAAGATACAATAGAAGATGTTGAATTTATTCAAATAATCTCATACAAAACAAGTCTTTTAGGAGCAAACATTGAGTTCAAAATCAACATTTTCAAATTCTACATCAAAAAGTTATGCGTTAGCTCTTTATGAACTTGCAAAAGAAAAATCTGAATTAAATAAAGTTGAAGATGGAATGAATGGCCTTAAGGAATTATTAAATGAAAGTTCTAATTTTAAAGAAATGATTTTAAATCCCACAGTAACGAAAGAAGAAAAAAATAAAGTAATTATTAAAATGGCTGATAAATATAGTTTTTGTCAAACTCTAAAAAAATTTCTGAATTTTTTAACTAACAAAAATAGATTGTTTTTTTTAAATCAAATTATTGATAGTTTTCTAAATTTTATGTCAAGTAGTAAGGGGGAATTAAAAGCAAAGCTTTTATCTTCAAAAGAGCTGTCAAAAGCGGAACTAGAAAATATTCGTGATGAATTATCTAGAGATTTTCAATCTCCAATTAAAATAGATTATAAACATGATCCAGAATTGATAGGTGGACTAGTTATCCAGGTTGGAAGTGTAATGGTTGATACTTCGATAAAAAGTAAGTTAAAACAATTACAAAAAAGTATGATCGAGGCATAATATGCAAATTAATCCATCAGAAGTAACAAAAATTTTAAAAGAACAAATTAAAAAGTTTGGAGAAAAAGCAGAGATTTCTGAGGTTGGCCAGGTGCTTTCAGTAGGAGATGGTATTGCTAGAGTTTATGGTTTGGACAATGTTCAAGCTGGGGAAATGGTTGAATTTTCTGCTGGATTAAAAGGTATGGCTCTAAACTTAGAAAGTGACAATGTTGGCGTTGTTATTTTTGGAGATGACAGTTCAATTAAAGAAGGTGACGTTGTTAAAAGAACAGAAGCTATCGTAGACGTGCCTACTGGAAAAAAATTATTGGGTAGAGTTGTTGATGCTTTAGGAAATCCTATAGATGGAAAAAAGGAACTTGATAAAAAATTAGACAGAAGAAGAGTTGAAGTAAAAGCTCCAGGAATAATTTCAAGACAATCTGTCAATCAGCCGATGCAAACAGGACTTAAAGCTTTAGATACTTTAATTCCGATTGGACGAGGACAGAGAGAGTTAATTATTGGTGATAGACAAACAGGAAAGACAGCCATAGCCATTGATACGATTATTAACCAGAAAGAAATAAATAAATCTGGTGAGGAAAAAAATAAGCTTTATTGTATTTATGTTGCTATTGGACAAAAACGGTCAACTGTTGCTCAGATAGTTAAGACATTAGAAGACGCGGGTGCCATGGAGTATACAACTATCGTTTCTGCGACAGCATCTGATCCTGCTCCGCTTCAATTTTTAGCTCCCTATACCGGTTGTACCATGGGCGAATACTTTAGAGACAAAGGTATGCATGCATTAATTATTTATGATGATCTATCCAAACATGCTGTAGCTTACAGGCAGATGTCACTTTTATTGAGAAGACCTCCGGGAAGAGAAGCTTATCCTGGTGATGTCTTTTATTTACATAGTAGATTGCTTGAGAGAGCTGCAAAGCTCAACGATGACAAAGGTGGAGGATCTCTTACAGCATTACCAATAATTGAAACGCAAGCAGGTGATGTTGCTGCCTATATTCCAACTAACGTAATTTCAATCACTGATGGACAAATTTTTTTAGAAACTGAATTATTTAATCAAGGCGTACGACCAGCTGTTAATGTTGGATTATCGGTTTCGAGGGTGGGATCAGCAGCACAAACCAAAGCTATGAAGAAAGTAGCTGGCTCAATAAAATTGGAATTAGCGCAGTATAGAGAAATGGCGGCATTTGCACAGTTCGGTTCAGATCTAGATGCTGCAACGCAAAAACTATTAAACAGAGGATCAAAATTAACGGAGCTCTTAAAACAAGATCAATATTCTCCAATGACAGTTGCGCAGCAAGTAATAGCAGTTTTTTCTGGAGTTAGAGGCTTTTTAGATAAAGTGGAGTTAAGCAAAATTAAAAATCTCGAAAAACAAGTTTATGAAGAGATCAAATCTTCAAGTCCAGAAATTATTGATAACATTAATAATACTGGTGAATTGGATGAAGAAATAGAAAAAAAATTAATATCAATCATCGAGCAATTTCAAAAAAAAGGCAACAAATAGTATTTTATGCCAAGTTTAGATGATTTGAAAAAAAGAATTACAAGCGTAAAATCTACTCAAAAAATTACCAAAGCTATGAAAATGGTGGCAGCGGCCAAGCTTAGGCGCGCCCAAGAAAATGCTGAAAAAGGAAGACCTTTTTCAGAAAAAATGAACGATATAATTCTTAATTTAAGCAATTCAATCACAGATAAAGACAATGCTTCTAAATTTTTAGTTGGTACTGGAAAAGATAATATTCATCTATGTGTTGTAATTACAGCAGACAGAGGTCTTTGTGGTGGATTTAATACTAACATATGTAGAAAAGCCAAGAATTATTTTGAAAGAATTTTAAAAGAAGGAAAAACGCTAAAGATTTTTACAGTTGGGTCTAAAGGACACGATCAATTAAAGAGAATATATGGAGGATATATAATAGAAAAGACAAGTTTTAAAGGATTTAAAAAAATCACATATATAGAGGCGGAAGAAATTGGAAAAAAAATTATTAAATTATTTAATGAAAAACAGTTTGATGTATGTAAAATATTTTATAATAAATTTAAAAATGTGATTACACAAACACCTCAAGAACAGCAAATTATACCAATAGAAAATTCAAAAAATAAAGAAGAAAAAAAGTTGGACAATTTTTATGAATTCGAACCGGAAGAAAATGAAATATTAGATGATTTGCTTCCACGCAATATTTCTACCCAAATTTTCAAAGCTTTTCTCGAAAATGCTGCTAGTGAACAAGGTTCGAGAATGACTGCTATGGATAACGCTACGAGAAATGCAGGTGATTTGGTGGGCAAATTAACAATAACTTATAATAGAAGTAGACAAGCGGCCATTACAAAAGAACTTATTGAAATAATATCGGGAGCTGAAAGTTTATAAAAATGAGTAATAAATTTGGAAAAATTACACAAGTAATTGGAGCGGTAGTCGATGTTAAATTCGAAGGTCAATTACCTGAAATATTAACTGCATTGGAATGTGATAATTCTGGAAATAGACTTGTGTTGGAAGTAGCACAACATTTAGGAGAAGCAACTGTTAGAACTATTGCAATGGATAGCACCGAAGGTCTTAAGAGAGGAGATAAGATAACCGATACTGGTTCTCCGATTAAAGTACCGGTTGGGCCAGAAACATTAGGCAGAATAATAAATGTTATTGGTGAGCCTATTGATCAAAAAGGAAAAGTGTCTACAAAAGAAAGGTGGCCTATACATAGACCAGCTCCAAAATTTACTGAACAATCTACAGAAACAGAAATTTTAGTAACAGGAATAAAGGTTGTCGATCTACTGGCTCCTTACGCTAAAGGAGGAAAAATAGGTCTTTTTGGAGGAGCTGGCGTTGGTAAAACAGTAATTATTATGGAATTAATTAATAATATCGCAAAAGCACATGGTGGTTTTTCAGTATTTGCAGGTGTTGGGGAAAGAACTAGAGAAGGGAATGATTTATATCACGAAATGATCGAGTCTGGTGTTATTAAACTAAATGGAAAAGGCTCGAAAGCAGCTTTGGTTTATGGACAAATGAATGAGCCACCAGGGGCTCGTGCAAGAGTTGGATTGAGCGGTTTAACAGTTGCTGAATATTTTAGAGATAAAGAAGGTCAGGATGTTTTATTTTTTATTGATAATATATTTAGATTTACTCAAGCAGGATCAGAAGTGTCAGCCCTACTAGGAAGAATGCCATCGGCTGTAGGTTATCAACCAACCTTAGCTACCGATATGGGAAATTTACAAGAAAGAATCACAACTACAGATAAAGGCTCAATTACTTCTGTCCAAGCTATTTACGTTCCAGCGGATGATTTAACTGACCCTGCCCCAGCTACCTCATTCGCGCATTTAGATGCTACTACAGTTTTATCAAGACAAATAGCAGAGTTAGGCATATATCCTGCAGTTGATCCTTTGGATTCTACTTCTAGAATTTTAGATCCTAG
>CACLKR010000010.1 GCA_902607625.1 uncultured Pelagibacteraceae bacterium | reverse complement strand
TCAAAAGGTCTATTAAAGTTTCTTCATTAATTAATACTTTAGGAGAAAATATATCATGATGGATAAATATTTCGACTATAGAAAACACAAAACGGATTTTAAAACAGAAGTAATAGCCGGCGTTTCGACGTTCTTAACTATGGCTTATATTATGTTTCTTAATCCAGTCATTCTCGCTGATGGCGGATTTGACTTTGGCGGTGTTTTCACAGCTACAGTTTTGGCGACAGCCTTAGCTTGTTTTATAGCTGCATTTTACGCCAAGACTTGGCCCGTTGGACTAGCACCTGGAATGGGAATTAACGCATTCGTCGCTTATGGTGTTTGTTTAGGTATGAATTATACCCCAGCAGAAGCACTTGGAGCTGTACTTGTTGCCGGCGTGGTCTTCTTAATAATTTCACTAACTCCAATAAGAGCTTGGCTAATCAACTCAATTCCAAAAAGTTTAAAACTTGGAATTGGTGCAGGAATAGGTCTGTTCTTAGCAATTATTGGTTTTGAGATTATGGGCTTAACTTCTGATCATCCAGTTACACTTGTAACGCTTGGTAATCTTAGCAACCCACTAACACTTTTGGGTGCTGGTGCATTTATATCAATGATCGTAATGGAAAAAATGAAGATTAAAGGAAACATTATCATTGGAATCATTGCTTTTAGTATTATCGCTTGGATCACAGGCTTCGGTCAGTTTAATGGTGTAGTTTCTGCTCCACCTCCAATGACTCACTTATTTGCATTTGATTTAGGTGCTGCACTTTCAGCTTCAATGGTAACAGTAATTTTTACTCTGTTCTTCATTGACTTTTTTGATACTGCAGGAACTTTAACTAGTGTTGCAAATGTTTCAGGAAAAATTGGAAAAGATGGAAAAATCCAAGACATCGATAAAGCTATGCTTTCAGACAGTGCATCTACTGTTGCCGGTGCCTTAATGGGTACAAGCACAGTTACTACATACGTAGAATCTGCTGCTGGTGTAAAAGCTGGTGGAAGAACAGGAATGACTTCACTTGTAATAGGACTTTTATTCTTGTCTTGTATATTCCTTGCTCCATTAGCAACTAGTCTACCGAAAGAAATAGACGGAGCTGCATTAATTTATATTGCAACTCTTTTCGTTCGTAACATCGTAGATATTGAATGGGATGATATAGCTGAAGCAGGACCTGCGGTCCTTGCTATGATAGCAATGCCATTTACTTATTCAATTTCACATGGAATTGCATTAGCATTTATTTCTTACGCAGCTATTAAAATCTGTACAGGAAAAACAAATGTTAGCCCAGCTATTTGGGTAATAGCAGCAGCGAGCGTAATAAGTTTCGTTGTAGCTTAAAAATTTAAATTTTTTATAGAAAGGGCCGGATTTATTCTGGCCCTTTTTTATTTGGAATACTTCTTCTTCAGGTCTTCAATTCTAATTTCTTCATGTTTTTCAAAAGGTTGCACGATCCAAGGCGAATTGGGTAAATTTACAGCACAAAAGTCTGGAGTAAAGGTTGATTTCTTTTTTCTCCATAAACAACCTGTTTTAATCTCTTTGATAAAATCTTTAATTGGATCGTGATTTTTTAACCATTCTATGCTTTTATTAAGTGTTAAACCTGTATCACTTAAATCATCTATTAGTAATATTTTTTCAAAATCATTACTTTCCGCAATAGAACTTATTTGTCTTGAAAACATTATAGATCCCTGTGTGTCTTCTACCCCTTTTCCCGAATAGCTTTGAACTGAAATATATCCAGTTTTCATTTTCCATATTCGCGAAAGAAGATCGATACAAAGTCCTGCTCCTCTCATAATTCCAATTAAAATAGTGGGCTTATAACCGCTGTTATCAATTTGAACTGCTAGTTTTTCTACAGTATTTGTGTATTCTTCCCAACTAACAATTAATTTTTCTGACATACTAATTCTGCTATCATAGTTAAAAAAAACTTAATAAAAAAGGAGAAAATTTATGCCAAAAGGATATTGGTTAGCAACTTATAAAAAAATAGAAAGTAAAGATAATCTTGGAAACTATGCTGCAAAAGCAACCAAGACGATAAAAAGTTATGGTGGAAATCCACTTGTTAGAGGAGGAAAATATAAATGTCTTGAAGGTAATGATTTTCCAAGAACTGTAATTTGGGAATTTCCAACCTATGAAGAGGCAGAAAAATGCTATAATTCTAAGGAATATCAGGAAGCTTGGAGTTTAGCTAAAAGTTCAACCGACAGAAATTTACAAATCGTAGAAGGTGTTTAGATCTTTTTTTTTGCTCTTAAGTTAAAATAGTGACGAAGAAGACCTAAAGTAATAGCTAAGAACGTTAATATAATCCAATTGTACTGGTTAATCCAAATAAAGGAAGCATGTCCACTCAACATAACAAAAAGAACCAAAAATGTGATGACATTATTATGTACGCTACGCGTTTTAGCGCTAATTGATAAATTTAAATCAAACTTTTCTTTGTTTAAAGCTGAAGAAGTAATGTTTTTACCGTTAGGTATTATAACGAAAAATACATTAAAAAACATTATACAACCTAAAATAACACCAACAGACAAAAATGCGAATCTTGATCCAAAAATTTTTGTCAAAGAAAATGAAATAACAGCTCCAATAATAAGCAACACTACTGGGAAAATTATTTTCTTATTTATCAACTTAGACTTACAGATAAGATCGTAAATTAACCAAGATCCTACTATAGAGAAAATTGAAATTCCTATTCCCATTAAAGGTGTAATATTTTCATTTACTCTCTTATCGATCATTAAAATTTTTGAATTAGCGTAATAAATAATTATTAATAATAACATTCCAGTAATAAACGTTAGATAGCTTTGCCATTTAAATATAATTAAATTTTTAGAAAATTTTTCAGGTACAGTATTAAGTCTTTCCACGCGATAAAACCAACCGCTGTGTTGCAAGATTCCTTCTGCATCCACTTCTTTGCTAGTTGTATTCTTTTCTAACTTGTTATCTAAATAATTAAATAAAAAACTATTTCCAACCCACAGGATGGCAAATAAAACGTGACTCCAGCGTAATAAAACTTCAATCCATTTAAAAGTATAAGGTAATAATTCCATTTAATATTTAATTTTATCTGTTTTTTTATCCCATAATTCAAAAACTTTTAAGGCTTCATCTCTCATCATTGGAACCATTTGAATTTTTCTTTTTTTAACATTTGTTAGAAGTTCTGAATAAATTAATGAATCGTCAAAATCAATCTTTTGAGCATCATTTCTTGTATTAGCATAATATACTTTATCAATATGAGCCCAATAAATTGCAGATAAACACATAGGGCACGGTTCGCAAGTCGAATACAATTCGCAACCACTAAGGTTGAAATTATTTAAACTTTTACAAGCTTTGCGGATTGCTACAATTTCTCCATGTGCCGTTGGATCATTATTTAAAGTAACTTTATTTGAGCCCTCAGCAATAACTTTATCATTTTTCGTAATAATACTCCCAAAAGGACCGCCCCCCGAATTAACGCTTTCTCTTGAAAGTTCTATGGCGCGTGTCATAAATTTATTTTTCATGATTTCTCTCCAATTTTTTTATACTCATTAGAATTTTTTCGGGTGTTGCTGGTGCGCTAATAATTGGTGTTGTGTTGTAATCATCCACAGAAGCAATAGCGTCCTTAATTGCAAAAAATACTGACATTGCGTTCATTAATGGTGGTTCTCCAGTTGTTTTTGATTTATTTACTACATTTTCTTTATTTTTTCCGTATTTATAAATTTCTACGTTAAATTTTTCTGGCATATCATTAACAGCAGGAATTTTGTAAGTTGAAGGAGAATGAGTAATAAGTTGCCCATTTGATTTCCAATTAACTTCCTCCATAGTTAACCATCCAGCTCCTTGAACAAAGCCACCTTCTATTTGACCAAGTTCAATTGCTGGATTAATAGCTCGACCGGCATCATGTATTATATCAACACGCAAAATTTTATTTTCACCAGTTAAAGTGTCAATCAACACTTCTGAAACTGCTGCTCCATAACAAAAATAAAGAAATGGTCTTCCTAAAAATTTTTTTTTATTAAAATGTATTTTTGGAGTTGTATAAAAACCTGAAGAAGATAATGAAACTCTATTAAGATATGCTTCTTTAATCAGAGAACTGAATCTAAATGATTTTCCTTTAAATTTAACTAAACCTTTTTCATAAATAGCTTCGCCATTTTTCATTTTATATTTACGTTGCACAAATGAAGCTAAATTTTTTTTTATTTTATGTATAGCGTTAAGCGCTGCTGCTCCGTTAAGATCAGTGGTAGAACTAGCTGCAGAAGCTGATGTATTAGGCACTTTATCAGTGCGTGTAGCTGAAACTTTAATTTTATTGAAAGGTAGTCCCAATTCATTTGCGGCAAGCTGTGCAATTTTAGTATATGTACCTTGACCCATTTCTACTGCACCTGTATTTACGTGAACACTTCCATCATTATAATAAATATGCACCAAAGCCCCTGCTTGATTTAGATGCAAAGTTGTAAAACTAATACCAAATTTAACTGGAGTTATAGCAATTCCTTTTTTTAAATATTTATTTTCTAAATTAAACTTTTTTATATTTAGTTGCCGACTTTTGTAATTTGAAGAGCTTATTAAACTATCAAAAATTTCATGAATAATATTATCTTCAATTTTCATGCCATAATGGGTAATATTTTTTTTTTCTTTTTGGTAAAAATTCCTTCTTCTTATTTCTGAAGGATCTTTTTTTAGTGACCTAGCTATGTTATCGATAATGTTTTCTATAACCATCATCCCTTGGTTTCCGCCAAAACCCCTAAACGCCGTTGATGAAGATGTATTTGTTTTGCAAAGATAATTCTCTACTGACACATTTGCTAAAAAGTATGCATTATCAATGTGCAGCAAGGCTCTAGCATTAATTGCGCCGGATAAGTCTGGTGAAATTCCACACCTTGATGCAAGTTTTATTTTTAAACCTTCAATAACACCAAGCTCATCGTAACCTACTTCATATTCTGAGTAAAAATCATGTCTTTTGCCAGTAATAATTATATCATCATCTCTATCCATTCTAAGTTTTACAGGAAATTTAGTTTTTTTTGCTAAAAGTGTGCAGACAGCAGCAAAAATAAATGACTGTGTTTCTTTTCCTCCAAAACCACCGCCAATTCTTCTAACGAGTACCGTAATGGTATTACTTTTTTGGCCTAACATTTTTGCTATTATTTGTTGGGTTTCACTAGGATGCTGAGTACTAGAATATACTTTAAAATCATTATCTTCTTGAGGTATTACAAATGCAACTTGTCCTTCAAGAGCAAAATGTTCTTGGCTACCCGTGGTGAATTCACCTTTCAAACTATTTACTGCTTCACGAATTCCCTTTACAGGATCTCCTTTTTTAATTGTTTGAGCTTTTAGAACAAATGATTTTTTCTTTAATGCGTCTTTAATTTTAATAATTGGTTTTAGGGTTTTGTAACTAATTTTCGCTTTTAATACGGCTTTTCTCGCAAGCTCTGTCGATTTGGCCGCGACAGCAAATAATGGTTGACCAAAATATTCAACCTTTTTTTTCGGAAAAATTGGATCACCATCATAAACTGGTCCTACATCATTTCTACCTGGAATATCTTTACTTGTAACAACAGCAACAACACCTTCGCTTTTTATGACGTTTTTAAGATCAATTTTTTTAATAATCGCATGAGATTTTTTTGCCCATCCAATAGCCCCATATAAAGTTCCCTCTGGTTCAGAAATATCATCTGTGTAATTGGCGTAGCCACTCACATGCTTTGCTCCACTTTCATGAGGTCTTTTATCTTGAATAAAAATTTCTTTAATCATTTTAATCCATCACCCTTATTAATTTTTTTTGTGTAATTTCTAAGAAACATTTGCGAAGCAAATTTTTAGCCACCTCCATACGATATTTTCTGCTAGCTCTCATATCGCTAATAGGTTTAAAATCTTTTTCTAAAGCTTCTTTAGCTTTATTAATAATTGGCTCTGTTATTGAGGAGTTTAAGAGTATTTTTTCACAATATTTTGCCCTTTTAGGAATCGATGCCATACCTCCATATGCAATTTTTATATTTTTGACCTTCTCATTTATTATTTCAAGATTAAATGAAGCACAAACAGATGAAATGTCATCATCAAATCTTTTGCTAATCTTGTAAGCTTTAAAAATATTTTTTGGGAACAGAGGAATTCTTACTGAATCAATAAATTGGCCTTTTTTTAATTTAGTTTTACGATAATCGATAAAAAAGTCGTTTAAAGATATTATCTTCGTTTTCTTTATACTCTTTAAAACTACTTTTGCATCGAGTGACAATAATATAGGTAAGGTATCTCCTATTGGTGATGCAGTAGCAATATTGCCCGCAATAGTGCAAACATTTCTTATTTGTTGAGATCCATACCTTTTGAGAACAGCAGTAAAATCTGGATAATATTTTTGTATATAATTTTCAAATTTAATTAATGGAGTTGTGGATCCTACCTCAATATATTCGCCGTTATTTTTTATATAGTTCAATTCCTCAATTGAGTTCATATAAATAACAGAATTAATATCCTTTCTTTCTTTAGTTACAATCAATGATAAATCCGTTCCACCACTAAGCAAATGCGAATCGATATTTTTTTTAAGAATTTTTTTTAGTTCTTGGATATACCTTGGTGCAAAATATTTTTTATCTTTTTTATAAATAGCTATACTTTTATTATTTATTTTTTTTAATAAAGCAATTATGCTTTGTTTATTTCTGGTAAAGTGATCAATTTTATTTCTATTATTTAAACTTCTTGCAGCTTTAATTATGGGTTGGTAACCAGTACAACGACAAAGATTCCCGGCAATAGAATCTTTAATTACTTCATCTTTAAATCTACCGTGATTTTTGAACATTGAAAATAATGACATAACAAAACCAGGTGTACAAAACCCACATTGTGAACCATGATAATTAACCATTGCCTGTTGCACAGGATGTAATGAGCCATTTTCAGAAATTAAATCCTCAACAAGTATAAGTTGTTTACCTTGCAAAGCAGGCAAAAACATAATGCAAGAATTTACTGCAATATAATTTATTTGATTATTTTTTAATTCACCTAGTACAACTGTACACGCGCCACAACCTCCTTCGGCACAGCCTTCTTTGGTGCCAGTTTTTCTTAACTCTGTTCTGACGAAATTTAATAAAGTTTCACTTGGATCTGGATTTCTAACTTCTATAATTCGATCTTCGTGAATAAACTTAATAATATTTGAGGTCATTAACTACCTCGATAAGTCGAATAACTCCAGGGGCTGACAAGTAAGGGTACATGATAATGTTCGTTGGGATTAGATATCCCAAACCTAATTACCACTTCATTTAAAAATGGTGTTTTAGGTAAATCGGTTATCTTTTTGAAATAGTCACCTATAAAAAAAACTAGTTCATACTCACCCTCTTTAAAATTAGCACCTTCAATTAAAGGCTTATCTGATCGTCCATTATTATTTAATGTCGTAGAGTTAAGTTTTTCTCTGTTGCCTGAAACAAAATAGATATCCACTTTAACACCTTTCGCAGGTTTTCCAGAAAAAGTATCAAGGCAATGAGTGGTTAATTTTGTCATAAGATATTATATAAACTAAATAAGTATGATCAATAAAATTAATAAATTGTCTCAAAGTGAATTTATCAAAGTTTTCGCTAATATATTCGAAAATGCAAGATGGATTGCAGAAGAACTATACAATCAAAAACCTTTCAATAGCTTTGAAGAATTGTCTTTAAAAATACTTAGTATTTTTGAAACCGCTACAAAGGAAAAACAATTAAAAATTCTTAATGCTCATCCAGATCTAGCAAATAAAACAAAAATAAGCTCATTAACTCCGGACTCTTTGAAAGAACAAGCTAGCGCAGGATTAAATCATTGTACCGAAGAAGAGTTCGATGAATTTAAGCATTTAAATGAACAGTATAAGAAAAAGTTTGGTTTCCCTTTTATTCTAGCTGTAAAAGGAAAAAATAAAAATGAAATTTTAGATAACTTTAAAAAAAGAATTTCTTTTGATCCAACAATAGAATTTGATCAAGCTACTAAACAAGTAAAGCAAATTGCTAGTTTACGCTTAAAAGAACTAAATAATAAAGGTCTTTAATATTCAACATCGGTTGGATCAATTGATCTCCACATATACCAAGTTAAAACAGTTCTATAACCTAAATGAAGATTAGAAATTTTATCTAAAAATCTTTTACTTGGTGGATATGATGTTTTATAATTTAATGATAAAGCTCTTAGAAATCCAATATCGCCCGTAGGATACATATCTGATCTATTTAAATTAAACATTAAAAACATTTGAGCACTCCATACCCCTAAACCTTTTAGACGTGTTATATAATTTATGGCATCGTTATCATTCATTTTTTTAAGTTTTTTAATGTCGAAAGATTTATTGTTAAAATTTTTTGCAACATTTTTTAAGTAAGAAACTTTTTGACGTGATAGACCTGAACTTTTTAAAGTACGAGTAGGCAGATTTAATACAGTTTTTGGATTTATTTTCTTTTTACACTTTGCCTCAAATTTTAACCAAATTGAATCTGCAGCTTTAGTACTTATTTGTTGACCTACAATTGTACGGCATAAAGAAAAAAAAGGTTTATTTTTGGTAGTTAAAAAACCCTTGTTATATTTTTTAATTATTTTTCTTAATACTGGATCTCTTTTTGATAATACTTTTTTTGCTTTATGCCAGTAAGCCGGAGGATGTTTCATTGTTGTCTAGGCAAAGTAATAGGTTTTTTTAACTGGTGTTCTCTAACAAATATTATAGCAGAAGAAATGACAATTAAGCCAGCTCCAGATAAAGTATAAATAGTAGGAACTTCATTAAAAAAATAAAATCCAAAAATAATTGCAAAAACAAGTGATAAATATTTTAAAGGTGTTGTCAGTGAAACTTCCGCCAACTGGTATGATTTTGTAAGAAGTAAATTTGCAATACTTCCAAAAAGCCCTATTAAAATTAATAAACCTAAATCATAACTTGAAGGCATCAACCACCCGCCAAATGGTAAAGTGCAAAGGCCAAAAATTCCTGAGCAAACAGAAAAATAAAAAGCAATTAAATAAACAGGTTCACCGACAAGTGTTAACTTACGAATGAAGATAGATACACCAGCAAAAGCGAGCGTGAATATTACTGGGTAAATATAATAATAGTTTAAATTATCAAATCCTGGTTTTGAAATAATGACAACTCCAATAAAACCAAGTCCTACCGCTGTCCAACGTTTAGCTTTAATTTTCTCACTCAAAAATAGAATTGAAAATATAACCACCCAAATTGGTCCTGAGAATGCAATAGAAGTTACTTCTGCAAGTTCTAAATTTCGAAGCCCTACAAAAATGGCCCACATTCCAATAGTTCCGACACCTGCTCTTAAGCAATGTAACTTTACACGTTTTGTTTTATAAAAATATTTGAGTTTTTTTTTAGGTATTAAAAAAAATATTGGAATAAGACCAAACAGGGCTCTTGAAAACATAACTTGACCCACATCATATTCGTTAGTTATTTTTATCAAAACATCCATAAGTGAAAAAAACAGAACGCTTAATATCATGCATATACCGCCTAGATGATTTTGATTTTTGATCATTCGGATATTTTGATTTATATTTATCATTAAATTTAAAAATATTATGCAAAAATTTATAGGGGGAATTGGTTGTTTTTGGGATGAGACAAAATACGAGGGGATTCCTGGAGTTATCTCTACTGAATGCGGATATTGTGGAGGTAAAAGTTCAACAGTAAATTATGAACAAGTTTGTGGTGGAAATACGGAACATATAGAAGTTGTAAAAGTTGAATTTGATCCAAAAATAATTTCTTACGAAGAGATGGCTAGATTGTTTTTTAGATTTCATGATCCAACTACACCAAACCGTCAAGGACCAAATATCGGATATCAGTATAGTTCAGAAATATTTTACAATACTAATGAGGAAAAAGAGATTGCTGAAAAAATTTTAAACGAAATGAACAAAAAACTAGATGGAAAAGTGGTTACAAAAATATCAAAAGAAAAAAACTATTGTAAAGCAGAAGAATATCATCAAAAATATTTTCAAAAAAAAACAAAAAAATGATTCTTGTCTCAACTCAAGAGCTTGATAATGGCTTGTCAAGTAATGTTAAATTAATTGATGCCTCTTGGCATTTTTTATCCAATAGAGACGGATTCAAAGAGTATCAAAAAGAACATATAGAAAATGCAATTTTTTTTGATTTAGAAAAACATTCTAATCAACAAAAAAATTTACCTCATAATCATTTTCTTCCCAAAAAAAGTGATTGGGAAAAAACACTTTCAGAAATGGGAATTTCAAATGATGACAAAGTTGTTATTTATGACAATAGTGATTTAATTACTAGCTGCCGTTGTTGGTTTCAGTTTTTGTATTTTGGACATAGATCCGATTTAATTTTTATTTTAGATGGTGGTCTAAAAAAATGGAAATTGGAAAATAGAAAAATTACTAATAAAGAAACAAAAATTAAACCATCAAAATATTTTGCTAAAGAAAATACTCATATGATTAAAAATAAATTACAAATTGAAGAAAATATTAAAAAAGATGAATTTAAACTTTTAGACGCTAGAAGCAAAGAACGCTTCAATGGTAAAGTTAAAGAACCAAGACCCGGCGTCAGAAGCGGATCAATTGAAGGTTCAATATGTTTGCCCTACTCCGAATGTATAAATCCTAAAGATAATTCGTTTTTAAATAAAAAAATTTTAGATGAAAAATTCAAATCACTAAATGTGGTTGATAATAATGTTGTTTTTGCCTGCGGCTCTTCTGTAACCGCATCAGTATTAGGGGTTGCTTATTCTTTGATAAATAATAAGTATATGCCAATTATTTATATGGGTTCATGGAGCGAATACGGTAAAATTAGATGAAAAGAACAAAAAAAATAACAACCGCAATAATAATATTTTTCCTCATCATTGTTGTAATTATTGCTGGCCGGTATGCTATAGGTCTCTACTTTAAAAAAAAGTTTTCTAAGCGACCACCCCCAGGCGTAATCGTTGAAGTAATTACAAATAAAAGTTTTAGTCAATCTCTAGAAAGCTACTGCACTTCCTTAAGTAGTAAGACCACTTCCTTCAAAATTAAAAAGGACGAATTATTAGAACAAATAAACTTTAACAAAAAAGTTAATAAGGGAGATATAATAGCTAAATTATCATCTAAAACTATTACAGCTCCTTTTTCAGGTATAATTGGCAAAAGAGGAATTAGTGGAAGTAGCTTAGGCTCTGAAAATACAATCATATTAACTTTGGATGACTCCAGAAATATATTATGTGACCTAAAAATACCCGAAGTTTATGCTGCAATTTTGAAAAAAGATTTAAAACTGAGAGCAACATTTTCAGCTTATAAAGATAAAACTTATGAAGGAAAAATTGAATCAGTGGCATCACGTGTAGATCCTCAAACTAGGAGCATATTAGCAAGAGCAAAAATTAATAATGAAAATTCTGAAATAATTCCTGGTTCACTTTTAGAGATTAAAATATTATACAACGAAAAAAATGCTTTAAGTGTTCCTGATACAAGCATTATGTATGAGGGAAGTAAAAAATTTATCTATAAAATAATTGCAAATAATATGATTAAAAAGACTGAGGTTGAAACAGGAATCCGTAATTCGGGAAATCTTGAGGTCCTTAGTGGCTTAAATGAAGGTGACCAAATAATTGCAGAGGGGTTAACAAAAGTTAGACCTGGCATGAAAGTAAAACCAATTATTAATTCTCAATAAAAAATTACTCATGTTTATTACCGATCTTTCCATTCGTAGACCAGTCGTTTCAGCGGTTTTTTCCATGATACTAGTAGTTTTTGGATTGTTCGTATTTTGGAAATTGCCTGTAAGAGAATTGCCTGCGGGTTTACAACCACCTGTGGTCCAGGTTCAAGTTGATTATCAGGGTGCTTCTGCTGAAATTATTTCAAGTGAAATCGTTGAAATAATAGAAGATGTGATTGGTGGGGCAGAAGGAATAAAAAATATAGATTCAACTTCCGAAAATGGTAGAGCTACAATAAAAATTGAATTTGATACTTCTATTGATCTTGATGCTGCAACCAATGATATAAGAGATAGAGTAAGTAGAGTTACAGACAACCTTCCAGAAGATTCTGATGCTCCAGAAATACTTAAACAAAGTGCTGGCTTTACTACCTCAATGTGGCTTTCTGTTTCCTCAACAACTTGGAGTGATTTAGAAATTGGAGACTACACACGAAGGTATCTGGTGGACAACTTTTCAAATGTTAAGGGTGTAGGAAGAATTTTGGTTGGTGGGCTTCGTGAATTAAGTGTAAGAATATATATTTCTCCAACAAAACTAGCTGCTAATGACATAACTATACAAGAGGTTGAACAGGCATTAAGAAAAGAAAATATCAGTCTTCCAGCGGGAACTTTAGAAGCGACTAATATCGATTTAACAATCAATCTTGATAAAGCTTACAAAGATTTGTCTTCTATAAAACAATTACCTATTAAAAAAATAAAAAATAGCGTTATTCGTATAGAAAATATTGCTGATGTGAAATATGGACCTGTATCTGAAAAAACACTTTTTAAGGCACAAAGTAAAGATGGTGAACCCAATGAAAAAGTTGTTGGAATAGGAATTTATGCAAAAAGCGGCGCCTCTACAGTTGAATTATCAAAAAAAATAAGAGAGCGTATTAAAAAAGTCAGTAAAACTTTACCTGATGGATTAAAATTAGGGGTATCTTTTGATAGGGCTACTTACATTAATGCAGCCATAAATGAAGTATATAAAACATTAGCAATAGCCTTCGTATTGGTCGTAATAATTATTTACCTATTTTTAGGAAATCTTAAAGCTGTGATTGTTCCTGCAATAGCACTACCAGTTAGTCTAATTTCAGCTGCTTTAGGTTTGTGGTTCTTTGGATTATCCATAAACATTTTTGTACTTTTAGCAGCAATATTGGCAATAGGAATAGTGGTGGACGACTCTATAATAATGACAGATGCAATTTACAATAGAGTAGAAAATGGAGAAACTCCTTTAGTAGCATCAGTCAATGGATCTAAGAGTGTAACTTTTGCTATTATTTCAACTACTTTAGTTCTAGTGGCAGTTTTCTTACCTTTAATATTTATAGAAGGAATATCGGGTACACTCTTTAGAGAAACCGCCATCTCTTTAACTTTTGCAATTGTTGTATCTTCTTTCGTGGCTTTAACTCTATCTCCAATGCTAGGAAGCAAATTTCTTAATAAAAATACAAAGAAATCAAAGATCATTTTAAAATTTGAAAAATATTATAAATCCTTTTTAGAATTTTATTCAGAAACATTAAATTATTGGATAAATAAACAAAAACTCATAATTACATTTATGTTTTTTGTGGTAATAGCTTCTGTATTACTTTTCAATTTTTCTCCCAAAGAATTACTTCCACAAGAAGATAGGGGAGTCTATTTAGTTATAGGTAAAACTGATGAGGGAAGTTCATTTCAATATACCGCTGATAAAGCAGAGGAAATAGAAAGACGATTAATCCCTTTAATAAAAAAAGATGGAGAATCTTATAAAAGGATAATTATGAGGGTGCCGGGATTTGGACGAGCAAGTAAATCTTACAATAGTTTCATTATCATAGCGCTGCTAGATGATTGGAAAAATAGAGATGAAAGTGCTGTCAAAATTATGAGAAAAGCTATAGGGAAAATTGTAACAGTGCCACAAGCATTAGCTTTTCCCATATCTCCACAAAGTATTCGAGTTAGTAGTTATAACAAACCAGTTCAAATGGTTTTGTTAGGAAACAGTTACGATCAACTTGAAAAATGGCAAAAATCAATAATGATGGAATTAAGAAAAAATAAAAATTTAGCTGCAATTGAATCTGATTATTCTAAAAATAAACCTGAAATAAAATTAGTAATAAATAGAAAAAAAGCCCAAGATTTAGGAGTTTCAATTCAATCCATTGGATCAACGATCAACACTCTTTTTTCTGGAAAAACTGTCACAAAGTTTAATAGGCAAGGAAAAGAATATCCAATTATTCTCCAGGCTGACATAGAAAATAGAAAAAGGAGTGAAAGTTTAAGTAAAATTTTTGTACGTTCAGAAACTACAGGAAAGTTAATATCACTAGCTAACCTTGTTGAATTTAAAGAAGTAGGTTCAGCTAAAATTTTAGCACGTTATGATAGACAGCGTGCTGTTACGATTAGTGCTAGATTGGTAGGAGACTATACGCTTTCTGAAGCTTTAGGTTATCTTGAAAAAACAGTAAATAAAAAAGTACCAGATGCACGAATTGAATGGAAAGGTAAATCAGAAGAGCTTAAAGAAATCAGCAATGAATTATTTATTATATTTGTGTTAGCATTATTAACAGCTTTTTTAGTAATGGCGGCAAACTTTAATAGTTTTATTCATCCCTTGGTGATTATGCTAACAGTTCCATTAAGTGTGTTTGGAGGAATTATTTTTATTTTGCTTTTTAATTCAAGCATAAATATTTTTTCACAAATTGCCCTGGTGATCTTAATTGGAATTTCTACAAAAAATTCAATTTTAATTGTAGATTGGGCAAATCAATTAAGAAGGGCTGGAAAAAATATTCAAAGTGCTGCTTTAGAAGCATGTAGAAGAAGATTCCGCGCAATCATTATGACATCACTTTCGACTATGATTGCAATGGTCCCGTTGTTAATTGGCAACATAGGACCGGGTGCTGGCGAAGGTAGCCGTTTAGCTGTTGGCGCTACTATATTTGGAGGGATGCTTATATCTACTTTCTTTACACTGTATGTAACTCCCGCAATGTATGTTCTTCTTACAAAAAATACTAAACGAATTGATGCAATTGACATTCAATTAAGTAAAGAGCTTAAAAGATAATATAACTTTTGTTCAACACGGATTTACATTCCTGTAATTGACTTTTGTAAATTTTTGCCTGTTTTTCCACACTCTTTGCAAATATTATTGCCTTCTTATTAGTTTGGTAAGCTTTGTTTTTATACGCTTGCCATCCCAGATAATAATTTAGGTACATATTTCTGGTATCATTAAAAGAAACTTTATTAATTTTATTTGTTTTCCAAAAATACCAACCTATAAAATCGGAGCTATTCCGAAAACTTATACGTAACGCTAATGGTTTATTGTTTTCTTTTTTATAAAGATCAAAAGTTTTTACAACAGCTTGGCTGAACCCTAGGCTTGAACTGGGACGCCGATAAGGAATTATTTTAAAGAGTTTTGTTCTTTTTGGCTTCGCAAATCTTCTAAAACCACTCTCTTTGTTAATTACGGCTAAGATACTTGAAATGGGTGCCCCCCATTTTTTGGAAGCTGCTCTTGTATACTTTAAATAAAAATATTTTTCCCCAAAGATTTTACAAGCATTTTGGGGATATTTAGGTACTGAACTGCAAGAAGCTATTAAGAAAAAAATAATTAAAAAAATTAAATTTTTATTTAAAATCTTCTTTTGCACGTAATAAAGCCCTCTTCATTTGATCTCTGATTTCCGCATCTTCTATACTAATTGAAGCTGTTTGAAAATCTTGTTTTATTTTACGAAATACATCTTCTTGTCCAGCTTCTTCCATATCAGCTTTGATTATTTCTTGAATGTAGTTTTTTTTTTCTTCCTCTGTTTTTCCCAACTTCAAACTTACAAATTCTGCTAAATATTTATTACTACGTGCTTCTACTTTAAATTGAAGCTCTTGATCCATTTGAAATTTTTTTTCAAAGCTCTTTCCTCTGTCATCAAATTTATTCATGGTTTGTTAAAGAATAGATAAATCTTTACGATAGAATAAGCAACTACTACACCTAAAATATTCCCAAATAAATCTTCGATTTCAAAAGATCGATTCGGCACTATAAAGTGAAAAACTTCAAGAATTATTGACAAAAAAAACAGGCCATAAACTAATTTTTTAAAGTTTTGACTGCTTGAATAAAGAAAAAATCCCAGCAAAGAAACATAGGTATAACAAATAAAATGATTAATGGCTGTTCCAAAAGGATTTTCAATTAAATTAGGTTGAAGTTCCAAATCGCCATAAAATAAATATCCAAGCAAGCTACCTGGATAAAGCGAAATAATTATTAAAAATAATACTGAAATATAAAAAATAGATTTTAAAAATTTATTCACTTTACTAATATATAATGGTTATAATGAGTCGTATAATATTTTTTAGAAAATGCATAATCTAATTTTAGTCCGGCACGGGCAAAGCTTTTGGAATAAAGAAAAAAGATTTACAGGTTGGGCTGATATCGGTTTAACTGAAGGGGGGAAAGAAGAAGCTGAGCTTGCTGGACAATTAATCAAGAAATTAAATATTGAATTTCATGCATATTTCACTTCTAAACTAAAAAGAGCGATAAACAGTTTAGAAATAATCCTAAAAATTTTAAATAAACAAAAAGTTGAAGTTTTTAAAGCTTTTGAATTAAATGAACGACACTACGGAAGTTTAACATCTCTCAATAAAGATAGTACCGTAAAAAAGTATGGTAAAAAACAAGTACAAATCTGGAGAAGAAGTTTTGACATTCCTCCACCTCCTATGGACGATCAACATCCCTATAAAAAAAAAATTAATTCAAACATTAGAACTGAATCGCTAAAAGATACATTCGAACGCGTAATGCCATATTACAAGAAAAAAATAGAACCACTCATACTTTCAAAAAAAAATATTTTAATTGTGTTCCACGGCAACAGTTGTAGATCATTATTAAAAAAAATTTTTAATATTTCTGATGAAAAAATTATTCAGTTGGAAATCCCCACAGGTAATCCACTTTTAATTAGATTTGAAGAAAATTTAAAAGTGCAAGATTACAAATATCTCGATATTAAAAGATCTAAAAAAATAATATTTAACGTTTAAAGTTTTTTTTCAATAAATTCTTATAAATATTTAACGTACTTACATGGAAAAAATCAATATCGCTTTCTAATCCATATAGTTCATTACTTTTAATTAGTTTGTTCCAAATTCTGTTTATTGAAAAAGCTTTCACATCTAAACTGGAAAAAACTTCAGGTTTAATAATTTGTAAACCCGTATAAATGTAACTTAAATCTTTTTCATTTTTTCTACTAATGAAGTTATTTTTTAAATTAAAGTCGCCGTTGATAGATTTATCAAAACTTTTTTTCTTGTTTACAACAAGAAGTAAACATTTATTTTTTTTTTCAAAAAATGATTTTTCCATTAAGTTTAACTCTTTTAAGTAATATGAATTCCATATTGTATCAGGATTAATAATTAAAAAAGGTTCATTTGAAAAATATTGAATCGCATTTAGTACGCCGCCACCTGTATCTAAAATTTTATCTTTCTCTTTAACTATGTTAATATTTAACTTAAATTTATTTTTATTAACATAATCAACGATCTGCTCTCCTAAATAATGAACATTAACTACTACCTGCTTGATTCCAAATAACTCAAGAAATTTTAAAGTATTAGATAATAATGTTTCATTACCAATTTTTAACAGAGGCTTTGGACTCTTTAGAGTTAAAGGATTAATTCGTTTGCCAAAACCGGCCGCAAGAATCATTGCTTTTTTAATCATGCTTTTTTTAACAATTATTAAAAATGAATTGTTCTTTTATCAACTGCCAACGCAGCCTCTTTTACTGCCTCATTGTGAGTTGGATGAGCGTGACATGTTCTAGCTATATCTTCTGCGCTTGCACCAAATTCCAGCGCAAGAGCTAATTCAGCGATCATAGTTCCAGCTACAGTGCTAATTATTGAGACTCCCAAAACTTTATCTGTTTTTTGATCTGCTATTATTTTAACAAAACCTTCTGCTTCTGAATTAATTTTAGCTCGTGAATTTGCTATAAATGGAAATTTTCCAACCTTATATTTAATATTTTCTTTTTTAAGTTGTTTTTCAGTTTTACCAACTGTAGCTACTTCTGGTGAAGTATAAATAACAGTAGGTATGACATCATAGTTAACATGTCCTGCTTGGCCAGCAATTATTTCTGCTACAGCTATTCCTTCATCTTCTGCTTTGTGCGCCAACATTGGACCTTTATTTATTACGTCTCCAATGGCATAAATATTTTTGATAGATGTTTCAAATTTTTTGTTAACTTGAATTTTTTCTTGATTGTCTAATTTAATACCTAATTTAGATATATCTGCGCCAATATTAGATTTTCTTCCCACTGCAACTAATACTTTGTTACATTCTAATCTTTCTCTTATTGCGCTTTTATTGTTTGTAAAATCTACAATTGCTTTATTTTTAATAAGACTAACACTTGTAACCTTTGTGTCTAACTTAAAATTAATTCCTTGTTTATTTAGAATTTTTAAAAATTCATTTGAAATATCTCTGTCCATCCCAGGAATAATATGGTCTAAAAATTCAATAACTGTGACGTCTGAACCCAATCTTCTCCAAACACTTGAAAGTTCTAAACCAATATAACCTCCTCCTATAACTATTAATTTTTTTGGAATTTTATCAAAAGATAAAGCTCCTGTTGAGGAAACAATAGTTTTTTCATCAATTTTTATCCCTGATAAAGATGTCGGTACAGAACCCGTGCTTATTACAATATTTTTTGCTTTATAGTTTACTTTTTTTCCTGAATCGCTGATAACCGTCACAATATTCTTATCAGAAATTAAACCTTTGCCTTTTAAATGAATAATTTTATTTTTTTTAAATAAAAATTCTACTCCCCTATTAAGAGTTAGTATTGATTTGTTTTTATTGTTCATCATCTTAGATAAATTCAGTTTGATATTTTTAGCTTCAATACCTAAATTATTAAATTCATTTTTTGCTTTACGGTACATTTCGGATGAATTCAATAAGCTTTTTGAAGGTATGCAGCCAACATTTAAACATGTGCCACCTAAAGTTTTTTGTGACTCCACACATGCTGTTTTAAATCCTAATTGAGCAGATCTTATAGCACAAACATACCCACCGGGGCCCGATCCGATTACAATCACATCAAAATTATTATTCATTATTAAAGATCTAAAAATAATCTACGTGGTTCTTCAAGGCATTCTTTAATAGTTTTTAAAAATGAGACAGCTTCCTTGCCATCAATTATTCTATGATCATAAGATAAAGCCAAATACATAATGGATCGTATAACAATATTGTCATTCTTTACTACTGGTCTTTCTACAATATTGTGCATACCTAAAATGCCAGTTTGTGGTGGATTTAGAATCGGAGTAGAAAGCATTGAGCCATAAATTCCACCATTGCTAATGGTAAACGTTCCGCCTTGGAGATCATTAATTGTAATTTTCCCTTGCCTAGCTTTTTCGGAAAGCAATAAAATATTTCTTTCTATATCTGCAAAAGATAATTCATCAGCCTTTTTGAGAACAGGTACAACTAATCCTCGATCAGTTCCTATAGCAATCGAAATATTATAATAATTTTTATAAGTAATATGATCGTCTTCTATTTCGGCATTTACTGCTGGAAAATTTTTTAAAGCAACAACAGATGCTTTAACAAAAAATGACATGAAGCCTAATTTAGCAGAATATTTTCTTTGAAAATCTTCTTGGTAGTTTTGCTTCATTTCAATAATATTATTCATATCTACTTCATTAAAAGTAGTTAACATCGCTGCATTATTTTGAGCTTCTTTTAAACGTCTAGCAATGGTTACCCTCAATCTTGTCATCTTGACACGCTCTTCTGGACCATACGTAACTTTTCTTTTTGATGGTTGAGGTATATTACCCATCAAATTAATTAAATCTCCTTTTGAAATTCTTCCAGATTTACCTGTTCCTTCAACGCTTAATATATCAATATTATGTTCTTCAACAATTTTTCTTACCGCGGGAGATAAATTTTTTCTAGTTTTAGGAGGTATATATTTTTCTTCTTTTATTTTATTAATATCTTCCTCAGCCAGAGTATCCAGAATTAAAGCATCGTTAGAATTTTCTTCTTTTGCCTCGTCAACAAGAGTTAAAGTTTCTTGTTTCTTGGAAGCTTTTTTTTTATTTTTTTTTATAGTCTCTTTGGTAATATTTTTTTTCTTAGATATTTCGGGTGGTATGTAGGATTGTGCATCTTCGTCTATCGGTTCTATTTTAACAGTTTTAATTGAATCTGATTTTCCTTCATTGACTTCACCTAATAAAGTTCCTACCTCTACCGTATCACCTTCTTTTACTTTGATTGATGACAATGTCCCAGTTAAAGGAGATGGCACTTCAACATTAACTTTATCGGTTTCTAGTTCCACTAGAGGTTCATCTGAGGCAACTTCTTCGCCAACCTGTTTAAGCCACTTGGATACAGTTGCTTCTGTAACTGATTCACCTAAAGACGGTACTAAAATTTGATTCGACATACCTAGCTAAGTACCTTTTCTATTATTTCTTTTTGCTGCGCAAGGTGTTTTTTTAAATATCCTGAAGCAGGAGACGCGGCAGGTTCTCTACCAATATAGCCAACTTGCCTATTTTTAGCTTTTATATGATCCAAAGTCCATTCAATGTAATTTCTAGCAGTGTTCCAAGCTCCCATATTTTGAGGTTCTTCTTGACACCAATAAAACTTAGCATTTTTTTTGAATCTTTTTAAATCTTTTGCTAAAGTTTTTACCGGAAATGGATATAGTTGTTCTATCCGAATAAAGAACACCCGATTATTTCTTATTTTTTCTCTAGCTTCTAAGAGATCAAAATAGACTTTTCCTGAACATAAAACCACTTTTTTAATTTCTTTATCACTATTAAGTTTAATTAGACCATATTCTTTCAGCTCTGCATGATCTTGCAGAACTCTATGAAATGAATTTTTTTTGGTAAAATCTTCTATGTTTGAAACACATCTTTTGTTTCTTAGTAAAGATTTAGGTGTCATTATTATTAAAGGTTTCCTAAAATCTCTATGTATTTGTCTTCGTAAAGCATGAAAGTAATTAGCAGGTGTAGTGCAATTCATAACTTGAATGTTTTCTTTAGCACATAATTGTAAAAACCTTTCTAATCTTGCTGAAGAATGTTCAGGACCTTGCCCCTCATAACCGTGAGGTAAGAGCATCACCAAACCGCTTGCTTTTGACCACTTTCTTTCACCTGTTGCAATAAACTGATCTATTATAACTTGTGCACCATTCGCAAAGTCACCAAATTGAGCCTCCCACACTACTAAAGTTGTTGGTTCGGAAAGAGTATAACCATGTTCAAAACCTAGTACAGCAAACTCTGAAAGTACGCTATCGATTACCTCAAACCTCTTTTGCTTTTTAGAAATATTATTTAAAGGAGTGTAGTAGCTATTATCTTTTTGATCGCGCAGCACTGAATGTCTTTGACTAAATGTTCCTCTACCAGAATCTTGACCTGAAAGTCTTACTGGAGTTCCCTCTTCCAATAGCGTTGCAAATGCTAGCTGTTCAGCTGTTGCCCAATCAAATCCTGTTCCGTTTTCAAACATTTTCTTCTTATTGTCAAAAATTTTTCTTATAGTTGGATGAACATTAAAATCCTCAGGAATATGGGTGATTCTTTTTCCAATTCTCTCAATTGTGTCTAGAGTTACGCCGGTTACTCCTCTTTTATCTTGACCGCGTGAAGGTTTATACCGCGACCAAACTCCTTCGAACCATTCAAGTTTTGGTTTGTATTCTTTAGCAGTTTTTAATTGTTCATCCAAAAGATTCCTAAATTCCTTTTTATTTTTATTAAATTCTTCAACAGTAATTGTTCCTTCCTTAATAAGCTTTTCTCCATAAACATTAAGTGTTGTTGGGTGTTGTCTAATTTTTTTATACATCATCGGCTGTGTAAATGAGGGTTCATCTCCCTCATTATGACCAAATCTTCGATAACAAATCATATCAATCACTACATCCCTATTAAATTGATGTCTGAATTCTATTGCCATTCTTGCGCAATGAACTACAGCTTCCGGATCATCACCATTACAATGTAAAATTGGTGCTTCAACCATTTTTGCTATGTCCGACGGATAAGGTGAAGATCTAGCAAATCTTGGGTTTGTAGTAAAACCTATCTGGTTGTTAATTACAAAATGTAGAGTTCCACCGGTACTGTGTCCCCTTACTCCCGACATGGCAAAACACTCAGCAACAACACCTTGGCCTGCAAAGGCAGCATCTCCATGAATTAAAACTGGAACTACTTTTTGTCTTTTAATATCTTTGTGAAAAAATTGTTTAGCACGAGTTTGTCCCAATACAACAGGATCAACAGCCTCAAGATGCGAAGGATTGTCTGACACGCTTACGTGAACTAAATTACCATCAAATTCTCTATTAGAAGAAGCACCTAAATGGTATTTTACATCTCCTGCTGATTCTACTGCCGAAGAACCAAACTCGCCAGCAAACTCATTAAACATTCTTTTGTATGATTTTTGTAACAAGTTTGCTAATACATTTAGTCGGCCTCTGTGTGGCATGCCAATTTTAATTTCTTTAACACCTAACTGACCACCTCGTTTTATTATTTGCTCTAGAGCTGGAATTAATGATTCTCCACCATCTATGCCAAACCTTTTGGTACCAACAAATTTAACGGCTAAAAATTTTTCAAATCCTTCTGCCTGAATTAGTTTATTTAAAATAAATTTTTTACCAGTATCTGTAAAATTTAATTGGTTTTCCTTTTTTTCCATTCTTTCTCTGAACCATTTTTTTTCAGTAGGATCTGAAATGTGCATATATTCCACTCCTATCGTTGAACAATAAGTTTTTTTAAGAAATGGAAGTAGTTCGTTAATAGTTGCATAACCACGATCCATATATTCATGCAAATAAATCTTTTTATTATAATCTTCTTTTTTAAAACCATGGTCAGCTGGATGAAGTTCATGAAGGTATTTTCTCTCCATAATGTCTAATGGATCAAGATTTGCTATAAGATGTCCTCTAATTCTATATGCTCTAATCAGAGCAATGGCTTTAACAGATTGTTCTTTTTCCTTTTCGTAATTTTTTTTCTGTAATTAATGTATCATTAATAGATGGTTGTTTGTCTACGACAAAATCTTTTTCTAAAGGATTAATTTTTAAATTATTATTTTTTTTCAGGGGACCAACTTGGTCCTAATATTTCTTTTTTTATGATATCCTGATCTTCGTTGAGGCCATCAAAAAATTCTACCCAACTTGGAGGAACGGATTCTGGATTTTTTAAATATTTTAAATAAAGTTCCTTAATAAAAGCACTATTGCTTCCTTGTAAAAATGAGGTTTTTTCAAAAATTGTATTATCTTTGTTTGATGTCATTGATAGTAAAAATAAATTTTATCTTATTATAAAATTGATAAAACTATCTTGCAAGTTTGTTATACAAGGTTTGACCAATTTGTGCAGGTGACTCTGCTATTATAATGCCGCATGATTTCATTTTTTCTATTTTGTCTCCTGCATTTCCTTTTCCCCCCGATATAATTGCTCCTGCATGGCCCATTCGTTTTCCAGGCGGCGCTGTTACACCAGCTACAAATCCAACAATAGGTTTTTTAATCTTAGAAGATTTAATAAATTCTGAAGCCTCTTCCTCTGCAGAACCACCTATCTCTCCAATCATTAAGATTGATTTGGTCTGCTCATCTTTTAAAAAAAGTTCTAAACAATCAATAAAACTTGTTCCATTAATTGGATCTCCACCTATTCCAATTACTGTCGATTGACCTATCTCACATTCAGTTGTTTGAGCTACAGCTTCATATGTAAGTGTACCTGACCTTGAAACAATTCCACATGAACCTTTTTTATGAATATTTCCTGGCATAATACCGATTTTACATTCTTCGGGAGTTATAATTCCAGGACAGTTTGGTCCAATTAGACGTGACTTTGATTTAGCAAGTTTTTCTTTTACTTTAATCATATCTAAAACTGGAATACCTTCGGTAATACAAACAATTAATGGAATTTCATTTTCTATAGCCTCAATAATTGCTGAAGTTGCAAATTTTGCGGGAACATAAATCATAGTCGCGTTTGCTTGCGTTTTTTCGACAGCTTCGCTAACTGTATTAAAAACTGGTTTTTCTAAATGAATTTGTCCTCCCTTTTTTGGAGTAACTCCACCTACTAAATTCGTGCCATAAGCAATGGCCTGTTCCGAATGAAATGTACCATGAGCTCCTGTGAAACCTTGACAAATTAATCTTGTGTTTTTATTTACCAAAATAGACATTATTATTTTGTGCCCTCAACAATTTTTTTTGCTGCATCTGCCAAATTATCAGCAGATATAATTTTTAATTTTGATTTTTTTAAAATTTCTTTTCCTAATTCTACATTAGTACCAGCTAATCTAACCACCAAGGGTATTGATAAATTAATATCTTTTGCGGCATCAACAACTCCTTGGGCTAACACATCACATTTCATTATTCCTCCAAAAATATTAATTAAAATTCCTTTAACACTTTTATCTGAAAGTATAATTTTGAAACCAGCTGACACCTTTTCCTTTGAAGCACCACCTCCAACATCAAGAAAATTAGCTGGCTCAGATCCATATAATTTAATTATATCCATAGTTGCCATTGCTAGACCCGCACCATTAACCATGCAGCCAATTTTTCCATCCAATTTAATATAAGCCAAACCATGCTTACCAGCCTCTGTTTCAATTGGATCCTCTTCATTAAAATCTTTCAGAGATAAAATATCTGGGTGTCGGTATAATGCATTATCATCAAAATTAATTTTTGCATCAAGACACAGCAAGTTGTCATCTTTAGTTAAGATTAGTGGATTAATTTCTATTAGATTTGCATCTTTTTTGATTAAAACTTCATAAATAGATTGGATAAGACTAAAAGCCTGTTTCTGTGATTTTTCGGACAAAACAAATGGTCGAACTATTTTTTCGATATCTTTTTTATTAACTAATCCTGATAAATTCATTTTTACAGTAACAATTTTTTCAGGATTGTTTTTTGCAACCTCTTCTATATTAACGCCTCCAGCAGCACTAGAAATAAAAGCAATTTTTGAACTTGATCTGTCAATCAAACAAGATAAATAAAATTCTTTCGCTATATCACAAGTCTCCTCAATATATAACCTCTTGATTTCTTTTCCTTGTGGTCCAGTTTGTTGTGTAATTAATTTTTTTCCAAATAAATTTTTTGCTTCTTTCTTTAATTCTTCAATACCATTTACTATTTTTATACCACCGGCTTTCCCTCTCCCTCCAGCATGAATCTGTGCTTTTAGAACAATTTTACCTGTTTTTAATTTTTTAAAATTTTGATCTATTTCTTCTAATGAAAATAGTACAGCGCCGTTGGGAACGCTAATATCAAATTTTTTTAGAATTTCTTTTGCTTGATGTTCGTGAATATTCATTTATTTATATTTATTGAAAAAAATTTTATCCATTAATTTCATAGCAATTTTTTAATTCATAACTATTTAAAACGTTAGATATTTTTATTTCAGTAAAACAACTTCTGTCAATATATTGATATAAAATTGAACTTGGTTGAGGATGGACCATATAAATAACAAGAATATTATTCTTTTTAATAATATTTATTAATAAATTTTTGTAATCAATAAAATATTTATTATTTTTCATAGGATAATCTGTTCCATCTAATATGTACCATCTGCTCGGTGAATAAAGTTTTTCGTTTAAAACGCTTGAAAAAAAAGAATAATTAGTTATTACCATTTTAGTTCTAGTATCATTTAATAAATGAAATTTTACTTTATTGATTAAATCAATTTCTTCATTAGATCTATTTTTATATTCAGGGGTAATCCATTTTAAACCTGTAAATTTTTTATCAATTTCTTTACCATTTGCATGTAGTTCAAAATTTACATAATTTAATTCATGAAATTTTCTATTTTCATTAAATCTTATATGATATTTAAGCGCAGCAAATAAACAAATTAAAATTAAAATTACAGGTAAAATTTTATTTAAGTTAGATTTGGATAGGTTTAGGTAAATATGAGAAAATGCGAATAAAATTGGAATTAAAAAAAATATAAACGTTTGATTTCTTGTTAATATTTGGTGCAAAATCAAAGCAAATGTAAATAAAATTAAAGTCAAAAAGTAATAAAAATCTTTATGTTTTAAATATTTTGCTTCAAAAAAAACTTTTTTTAAATTTATAAAGAATAGAGGTATAAGCGCAATATAAATAAATTTAAAATGATCTACTATTCCCCCAAAAGTAAAAACTAAATTATCTATTCTTTTTGTTCCAATGCTTTGGGGATAAAAAAAGTATTGATTTAAAAAAGAAGATAAGCTTATTCCCTGAACTTTTCCGAAAATTAATAATATTAAAATTATTAAAATAAAACTTACAAGAGAATATTTTATCCAATAATATTTTTTATTAACTAATGAGAAAAAGATTAAAACTAAAGTTGCTGATAAAATTATATAAGACGAGGGTACTTGTTTTGACAAAAATCCAAATACAAAAAGTACCGGCAGTAAAATCCAGTATATTTTTTTTTCAGTTTTTATACCCAAAATTAAACTATAAATTCCCAGTAAAGAGAAAAAAGCTGAGTGATGATCAACAAACGGTGTGCCACTTGTAGGATAAGCAAGAATAGAAAAAAATATTGAATATACAAAACTATAATAAATGTTGAGATTAAAATTTCTTAAAACAAAAAAAGTTGCAAGAGTTAGAACTGCATTCATTAATGATGCATGCAATACATAACTCTGCCAATTAACACCAAAAAAATAAAATAAAATAGATTGAAGATAATCAATTAAAGGTCCTGAAACGACCCAATAATCCTTAAAGGGATATTCTCCCAATAAAATTCTGAAACCTGTATCAAAGTGAGCAAAGCTATCAACGGGAAAAATTCCTTTATTCCCATAATATTGGTTGATTAATAACGAAAATAGGAAAAGAAAGACAACAAAAAAAATTTTTTTATTAAATAAAATATTATTTTTCATTAAAAAAATATATTAAGTAAAACTTTATTTATTATAAAGAAATAAAAAATTAACTTCCTAAATCTTTATCTATTTTTACAGCCACCTCAAAAAGTTCTCTTACAGCTTTAATAGACAAATTAAAATTTACCTTTTCTTCTTTACTTAGCGATAGTTCAACTATTTTTTCTATGCCATTATTACCTATTACAACTGGAACACCCGCATATATATTATTTACACCATATTCACCGCTTAAATAAGCCGCACATGGTAAAGTTTTTTTTAAATCTTTGATATAAGATTCCGCCATCTCAATTCCTGAAGCTGCAGGCGCATAAAATGCTGATGCTTTTTGTAATAACTTTCCTATTTCAGCTCCTCCTTTACGTGTTCTCTCAATTATTGGATCTAGTTTTTCTTTTTTAATAACTTGATTTAAAGACTTGCCATTTATTTTGGTTTGATTAGGCATTGGTACCATAGTATCTCCATGTCCTCCCAAAACCAATGATTCAATATTTTTAACTGGTACTTGAAGTTCTCGGGAAAGAAAATATTTAAATCTTGAGGAATCTAATATACCAGCCATTCCTACAACCATATTAGTTGGTAAACCAGAGTATTTTTGCAATGCCATAACAATAACATCTAAAGGATTTGTAATACAAATTACAAATGCATTGGGAGAGGTTTTTTTTATCCCTTCGGCTACTTGTTTTATTATTTTTAAATTCGTTTCTAGCAAATCATCTCTGGACATACCTGGTTTTCTTGGGATTCCTGCTGTAATAATAATCACATCTGAATTTTTAGTATCTTCGTAGTTATTCGTGCCTGTAAGATTAATATTAGAACCACTAATTGATGTTGATTGAGCTATATCCAAAGCTTTGCCTTTGGCTAAGCCTTCAGCTACATCAAAAAGCACAACATCTGCAAGTTCTTTGATGCTTATGAGGTGAGCTAGCGTGCCACCAATCATTCCTGCTCCTATTAAAGAAATTTTCTTTTTCATAAAATTTAATTAAGTATTGGCATAACAAATTCGGGATCTGATGCTATTCCCTTAGGCCATTTTGAAGTTATAGTTTTTAGTTTCGTGTAAAATCTAACTCCCTCTGGACCATGCATATGTTGATCGCCAAATAATGATCTCTTCCAACCTCCAAATGAATGATAAGCAACAGGCACCGGTATTGGTATATTAATACCAACCATTCCAATTTTAATTTTGGTAGCAAAAGTTCTTCCAACATCACCGTCACGAGTATATATACTTGTTCCGTTTCCAAATTCATGCTCGTTCACTAAATTTACCGCTGTTTCAAAATCTCTTACTCTAACTACCGATAGAACTGGACCAAAAATTTCTTCTTTATAAATTCTCATTTTTTTATCTACATTATCAAAAAGACAACCACCTATGTAAAAACCTTTTTCATAACCCTGTAGTTTTATATTTCTGCCATCTACAACTAGTTTTGCTCCTTCTTGAACTCCAAGATCAACATAACCTTCAACTTTTTCTAAGTGTTGCTTGGTGACAAGTGGTCCCATTTCTGAATTTTTATCTAATCCTGGACCAACTTTTAAAGATTCAACTTTTTTGGCAAGCTTATTTACTAGCTGATTTCCAATTTTGCCTACAGCGACTGCAACAGATTGAGCCATACATCTTTCACCAGCTGATCCATAAGCTGCTCCCATCAGGCCATTTACTGCTTGATCAAGGTCGCAGTCAGGCATAATAACGCAATGATTTTTGGCTCCGCCTAAAGCTTGAACACGTTTTTCATTTTTTGCAGCTTTTTCATATATATATTTTGCAATTGGTGTAGATCCAACAAAGCTTATAGCAACTACATCTTTATTGGTTAACAATGCGTCGACGGTTTCTTTATCTCCATTAACTACATTAAAAACTCCATCGGGCAATCCAGCTTCTTTAAATAGCTGCGCTAGTTTAATTGAACAAGAGGGATCTTTTTCGGAAGGTTTTAGTATGAATGTATTACCACATGCTATAGCCATTGGAAACATCCACATTGGAACCATTGCAGGAAAATTAAATGGAGTAATGCCTGCACAAACTCCTAATGGCTGTCTAATTGACCAGCTATCAACATCAGTTCCCACATTCTCGGAAAATTCACCTTTAAGAAGATGTGGTATACCACATGCAAATTCAACAACTTCTAATCCTCTGGTTAATGAACCTTTAGCATCTTCATAAACTTTTCCGTGCTCAGAAACTATAAGCTTGGTTATTTCATCTGAGTTTTTTTCTATTAATTCCTTAAATTTAAATATTACTCTTGCTCTTTGAGCTGGTGGTTTTCTGCTCCAATCAGTAAATGCGTGCTTTGCTTTTTCCACTGCTAGATCTACATCATTTTTTGAAGCTAAATTTACCTCAGCTGTTTGTTCACCAGTTGCTGGATTAAAAATTTTAGATGTTTTCTTTGAAAATCCTTTAGTTATTTTTCCGTTTATAAAATGTTCAATTGAATTCATTTCTGCCTAAAATGATTTAATTAAGCTTCTAGCTTGTTGCAAGCATTTTTTTGATTGAACCAATGGCCTTTGCTGGATTTAGGCCTTTTGGGCAAGAACTTGTGCAATTCATTATAGTATGGCACCTGTATAATTTAAGTTTATCAGCTACCATTTTTAGTCTTTCTTTTTTCTCCTCATCTCGACTATCTGATATCCAGCGATAAGCCTGTAATAAAACTGCCGGACCCAAATAACTTTCTCCGTTCCACCAATAACTTGGGCAAGAGGTTGAGCAACAAGCACACATAATGCACTCGTACAATCCGTCAAGTTTTTCTCTATTTTCCTTGGATTGATTAATTTCATTTTTTTGTGATTTAGATTCTTTTGTTTTTAACCAAGGTTCAATTGATGCATATTGTCTATACAACGTGCTTAAATCCGCTACCAAATCTTTAACTACCTTTAGATGAGGTAAAGGAAAAATACGAATATCACCCTTGATATCTTTATAAGATTTCATGCAAGATAGGGTATTTATACCATCAATATTCATTGCACATGATCCGCATACACCATGGGCACACGATCTCCTAAAAGTAAGAGATGAGTCTATTTCGTTTTTAATTTTATTTAAAATATCTAAAACTTTATTCCCGCACGTATCTAGATTAACTTCAAAAGTATCCTCTCTTGGATTTTCATTTTTTTCTGGATCCCATCTATAAACATGGACTATTTTTAGATTTGAAGAACCTGTTTTGTCTTTAAAATATTGTCCTTTTAAAATTTTAGAATTTTTTGGAAGATTGAATTGCACCATTAATAAACTCTTTCTTTTGGTGGAAAAGTTTGAACATCGCTGGTTAATGTCGATAAATTTACCGGTCGATAATCAATTTTAACTTCTTTTCCATTATGCCAACTCAAAGTGTGCTTCATATAATTTTCATCATCTCTTTTAGGATAATCTTCTCTAGCATGCGCTCCACGACTTTCTTTTCTTTGATAAGCTGACTCCATAGTTGTAATAGCTTGTCGGATAAGATTATCAAACTCAAGCGTTTCCATTAAATCTGTATTAAAAATTAAAGATTTATCTTTGACTAATATAGATTGCATACCTTCATACGGTTTTTTAATTTCATTAACACCTTCCTTTAGTGTTTTTTCAGTTCTAAAAACCGCACACTTTGATTGCATCGTTTTTTGCATCGATAATCGAAGTTCAGAAGTTTTATTTGAACCATTTCCATTTCTCAATTTATCGAATCTATCAAGAGATTTGTCTATTTCGTTTTTGAAAATCTCTTCGTGAGGAGAATTTGGTTTTATTAATTCTACAGCTCTCTTAGCTGCCGCTTTCCCAAAAACCACAAGATCAATCAATGAATTTGAACCTAATCTATTAGCTCCATGAACAGATACACACGCAGCTTCACCTATGGCCATTAATCCTGATATTGTTTTATCACTACCATTTGAAGTTAAAACTTCTGCTTTGTAGTTTGTCGGTATCCCTCCCATATTATAATGTACAGTTGGAACAACTGGTATTGGTTCTTTAGTTACATCACGATTTACAAAAGTTGCTACGGACTCTGATATTCCGGGCAATCTAGCTTCTATGATTTTAGGATCTATATGTTCAATATGTAAATGCACATAATCTTTGTTTTTTCCTATACCCCTTCCTTCATTTATTTCAATTGCTATAGATCTGCTTACAACATCTCTTGATGCAAGATCTTTAGCAGTAGGAGCATATTTTTCCATAAAATGCTCACCTTTAGAATTTTGCAAGAAGCCACCTTCTCCTCTAACAGCTTCAGAAATTAAGCAACCAATTCCATAAAGTCCTGTTGGATGAAACTGAACAAATTCCATATCTTGCAATGGTAATCCTGCTCTTAAAGCCATACCATTTCCATCGCCGGTACATGTATGAGCTGCTGTAGCTGAATAATAAATTTTACCATATCCACCTGTAGCTAAAATTGTTATATGCGATCGAAATCTATGAATGGTTCCATCGTTTAAATTCCATGCGAGCACACCCTTGCATTCGCCATTTTTCATTAATAAATCTAAAGCAAAATACTCAATGAAAAACTCTGTCTTGTGTTTAAGAGCTTGTCCATACAAAGTATGTAATATGGCATGACCAGTTCTATCAGCAGCTGCGCAAGTTCTTTTAATTGGTTCATTACCATAATTTTTTGTCATACCACCAAAAGCTCTTTGATATATTTTGCCATCTTTAGTTCTGCTAAATGGAACACCATAATGTTCGAGTTCAATAACGGCTTTTGGTGCTTCTTTACATAGATATTCGATGCAATCTTGATCTCCAAGCCAGTCTGATCCTTTTACCGTATCATACATATGCCAACGCCAGTCATCTTCACCGGCATTACCTAAAGCTGCTGAAATTCCACCTTGAGCGGCTGCCGTATGACTTCTTGTAGGAA
>CACLKR010000009.1 GCA_902607625.1 uncultured Pelagibacteraceae bacterium | reverse complement strand
GTTAAAAAACCATTGTGAAAGTTTCTTTCTTTCTACAGCTACACCTGAGCGCCACCCTTTACCATCAATAACTTGTTCATTTGCTAAAACTGTATGTTCAGCGGGATCCCAATTTACATAAGTATCTTTTTTATAAACTAATTTTTTTTTAAATAATTCTAAAAAAAATTCTTGTTGATGTTTGTAATATTCTGGGTCACAAGTAGATATTTCACGATCCCAATCTAATGAAAGACCTAAAAGCTTTAATTGTTTTTTCATGGTTCCTATATTTTTTTTTGTCCACTCTCTAGGATGTAGTTTATTTTCACGAGCAGCATTTTCTGCAGGGAGTCCAAACGAATCCCAACCCATTGGATGTAAAACATTATAACCACGAAGTTTTTTATAGCGGGCCAAAACATCTCCAATTGTATAATTACGAACGTGTCCCATATGAATTTTTCCAGATGGATATGGAAACATTTCAAGACAATAGAATTTTTTTTTGTTTTTATCTAATATAGCGGCATGAGTTTTATTTTTAGACCAAATATCTTGCCATTTTTTTTCAACAATTTTGATATTGTATCTTTCCATGATTAGAGAATAAATTTTACAAAATAAGTTATTTTATTTCAGCTCTTTTGTACTTTTTTCCATATTTTTTGCTGAATTCTTTGTCAAAAAGAATTGCCTTTTTAAGAATAGCTACTTGAAGTTCATGCTCTAGTGCTGAGCTAATTTTTACTACCTGACATGTTTGTAGAGAACTACAACGTTTTTTATGTACAATTATCTTAAGTCCATCTGATCTTATTTCATTAGTTAAAAATCTTACTGTAATTTTAATAGATTCATCCAGCGAGGTTCCTTCGTTATACCAATCGGTTGTTATAATTCCTCCTGAATAATCGACATTTGCTAAAGGTAAAAAATCAAGTATTTCCAATGTTGCTCTCCACATAGGATTAGAACTGGCGAACTGATAATTAGTTCCTTCAGATCCTCCAAGTGTTTTTGCAATGGAGAATCCTTTACCTTCTTCTAAATTTTTTTTTACTCTTTCTTTTGAATTGGGTGAAACTTTCCTGGCATCTGAAGGATTATAAATTCCACAAGAATTCAAAAAAGAGAAAATAATTAACCCAGTTATCAACAATAAGAGCTTTTTTGGCATATAATTTAAAATACTCATTGATCTATGTTTATTACATTAATTTTCATTTGAAAATGACTATTAAAAACCACAAAAGATCAATAAATTAGCCGCTAATTTATCAATAAGGATTATTGTTGCAAATATACAACATATTTAAAAAATATTGATATTGCTAATCTATTTCAATTTTTTTTCGCTTATTACAGTGTTATTTTGGCACAATTCATATGAATACAAATAACAACAAGAAGGAGTTAATTATGAATAAATTAAACAAAATCGGAGCATCTGCATTGTGCGGATCTCTGGCTGCATTTTCAGCTGCTAACGCAGGTGATCTTACAGTAAGTGGTGGAGCAGATTTGACATGGATATCATTATCTGACCAAGTCACTGGTAACCCAATCGGTATGGGTTCTAACTTTGGCCTTGCTGGCTCAGGAGAACTTGAAAACGGTTGGACAGTTGATTTATCCATTGCGATGACTAATGCTAACGCTTATTCAAATACAAGCGTTACAGTAACAGTACCCGGTGTCGGAGCTATCTTAGTTAACCAAGGTGGATCTGGAACAGGTATCGATCGTTACGACGATAACACGCCAACAGTTTGGGAAGAAGCTGATGGAGCTGGACTAAGCGCTGGAATTACTACAATAGCTGGTACTTCAGGTGGTGCAACAATTGAGTTGAAACCAGAAGCTACTCCAGATGGACTTACAGCATATATTGCGTTCTCTCCTAATGCGGATGACGAACCAGCAAGTGATAAAGCTGCAGGTACAGGTGGTGGTACATTAGACTCAGGTTGGGATTTAGCTGTAGAAGCTAGTGAGGACTTACACGGTGTAGGTGGTTTAACTATCTACGGTGGTATGTCAGAAGTTAACCAATTCCAAAACGCGACAACAATCAGTGGTGATTCGTCTGAAAGAGTAGTTGGTATTAAATACGCTTCAGGTGGATTTACAGTTGGTTTCCAACAAAGTCGTGATGATACGGGTCTTGCTACAAACGGAGAGTATGACAATACAGCGTACAGCGTTACATTTAACGTTAATGATGATTTGTCAATCGGTTATGGGCATGTTGAGTCAACAAAAGAAAACTCAAACACAGCAGAAGCTGATTCTTTACAAGCATCTTACACAATGGGTGGTGCAACGTTTAGCATTGCTGAAATTGATGTATCAAACCAATCATATTCTACTGCAGCTACTTCACAGCTAGATGCAACAGTTATATCTTTGGGCTTAGCGTTTTAACTTAGAGAAAGGCAAAAGGTAAATTATGAATAAATTAACTAAAGTTGGTTGTTCAGCTCTTTGCGGATCTCTAGCTGCAATTTCAGCTGCTAACGCAGGTGATCTTACAGTAACTGGTGGTGCTGACTTAACGTATATTTCGTTAGGCGCAGATACGACAGGTAACCCAATTGGTATGGGTTCTAACTATTCTTTAAAAGGTAGTGGAGAACTTGATAACGGTTGGACCTTTGCTCTTACAATTGCAAATACGAATGCAAATGCGTATTCGTCTTCAGTAATTGATTTGAACATGGGTGGTCTTGGAAGCTTAAACTTCAACTCAGGTGATAGCGGAAACGGTATACAGGCATATGATGATAAAATGCCTACGGCATGGGAGGAACCATGGGGTGCAGGTCTCGCAACAGGTATGAGAGGTCTAGTATCAGGTGTTGGTCCAAACATGAACGTTCAGTATACTTTCCCTACAGTTGTGGGTACTACACTTAAGGTTGCTTATGCTCCTGTTATGGGAACAACGGATACTGCTGACAAAACTGGTGGTGGTGTTCCTGCGGCGGCGGATAATAACGGAGGTATTGATATTACAATTAATATGAATCCTTCATTAGGTACTGAGATTTTATCAGGCCTGAATATTTTCGCTGGTGCACACAATGAGACAATCTATGATGGTGCTACTCTTGACACGGATGCATACCAAGGTGTTGCTGGTGTGACTTATGATATAGGTCCACTTTCTCTTGGTGTACAAGCATCTGCTGAATACTCAGGTGAGGAAAGCAGTGCTACCGCTTATAACACTTACAAAGCTAGTGCTTATGGTGTCGCATTTAATGTAAATGACGACCTGTCAGTGAGTTATGGTAAGTGGGAAAGTCGTAAAGCAGCGTACAACAATTCTAATGTGCAAGGTACAGAGGCTAGCCGTAGAGTCACAGTAGACTCATGGCAAATCGCTTACACAATGGGCGGAGCGTCATTAAGAGTTGCTGATGTTAAAGCTGATAATGCTTTATTCAATAGTGCAGCTTCGGGCGACGTAAGTGCCACAGTAGTTTCACTAGGATTAGCGTTCTAACAACTAAAAAAAATTATTTTTTATAAAAACCGGCCTTTTAAAGGCCGGTTTTTTTTTGAACATTCGAATTCCACCAAAGCCTTTAACGCATAGCAATTTAAGTTTGCAGATATTATTTTCGGATATTCCACCCAGCGCTAAGATATTTGCTTTGTTCATGTATGTTAAATAATTAAATTTATGTAAACCTAAAAAGGTCTTGGACTTTTCAACTTGAAAAAGAGGAGAAAGAAATATTGCCTTACAATTTTGTATCATTTTTTTATGAATTTCTTTTTGATTGTGCGCGGATCCTACTATTATTATATTTTTTTTCTCTAAATTTGAAAATTTTTTTGTTTTATTGAAGGCAGGCACATATAGACCGTCTGCCTTAACTTTGTAGGCTAGTTTTAGGTCATTTGAAACAAAAAGTTGATATCTTTTTTTTCTACAGGCTTTAGCAATTTTTATTAATTGGTTTTCTCTATTTCTATCTTTATAATTCCTATAAATAATACCTATATTTATGTTATTATTTTCAAATATTTCACTATTGTATTTGTCTAAAAAAATAAAAAATTTTGGTAAACTTTTATGCATTCGAATTTAGAAAAGTTAAATCTTATTCAAAATAAGGTTAAAGATATAATTGATAAAAAACAACTGAAAACTAAACCAAAAATTATTGTTGTTACAAAGACTTTTCCTCTAATTAATATTAAACCACTTTTGGAAAATGGACACCTTCATTATGCTGAAAATAAAATTCAAGAAGCGGAAAAGAAATGGTCAGATGCAAAGAAACATTATAAAAATTTATTACTACACATGGTTGGCAAACTCCAAACTAATAAAGCTAAAAAAGCAGTTTCTTTATTCGATTATATTCATTCACTTGACAATGATCAATTGGCTTTAAAATTATCTCAATATCAAAAGGAGTTAAATAAAAACGTAAAATTATTTATCCAAGTAAATTTAGCTAATGAAAAACACAAAGCAGGTATTGAATTAGACGAACTTACTCATTTTTATAATTATTGTTCTAAAGAATTATCTTTGAATATTATCGGATTAATGTGTTTACCTCCAATCGATTCCAATTCAGGCGAATATTTTAAATTATTAAAAGATACTGCTTTAAAATTGAATTTAAGTGAATTAAGTATGGGCATGAGCTCAGATTTTGAACAAGCCGTATTAAATGGATCTACATATTTGAGATTGGGAACTTTGATCTTGGGAGAGAGAAATCTTACATAATCGAAATTTTTGTTCTTTTGTTGATTAAGGGAATTATTTTTAAAAAATCTTTTTTTTCTAGAGCTACGCACGCACTTGTTGCTTTATATTTTTTTTTACATATATGTAAAAAAATAGCACTTCCTTTTCCTTTTATAACCGGTGAATGATTATATTTTATATTAATAAAAATATTATAAATATTATCCTTTCGATAAAGCTTTTCGGCTCTATATTTAAATGGAAAAGATATTTCTTTATTATATTTTTTACTTCTAATGTCATTACACCATCCCATACTCTTTTTTATAATTTTTTTTTTTATTACACATTTACCCAATTTAATTCTATCTTTTCTGTAGTAAAGTAAGCCAAGTTTGAAAAGTCCTTTGGGTGTCGCTAAATCTCCTTCTTTTTTGGAACATGTTAAGCCGGATTTACCTATACTACATTTTAATTTATAACCTTTGTATAATAGAAAATGATTTTTTATTATAATATTCATAAAAATAATTATTAATGAACAGTTACACTATATCAATTTTTGCTAATAAAATCTTTTTTGAAATTATTAAGGAAATAAAGTTGTTTTCTCAATTTAAAATCAAACATTACGAGGACTTAGATTTATGTGTAAAAGAAGCGGAAAAAGAAAATCAATTAGTTGTCTTTTTTAATAATCCGTTGAATAAAATTAAAATAAATAACTTTCCATCAATTTTAATTGTCAAGCCCTCTAAAGCAATAAGTAGATTGTTTGGTGATTTTAATGAGCAATTGAATATGCCATTTACAATACTAGATTTTAAAAAAAAAATTGTTTCACTTATTGCTAAAAATGAATTTAAAAAAAATTCTTTAATACGTTTAAGTGGTTACATAATTGATAAAAACGAGCGTAAGATTAAAAGAAATAATTTAGAACTTAAACTTTCTGAAAAAGAAGTTAATTTTCTTATTTTATTTAGCGCAAGTAAAAAACCAATAAACAAAAATTTGGTTTTAAAAAATGTTTGGAAGTATTCCGAAAAAACTGAAACACATACAGTAGAAACACATATACACAGGCTTAGAAAAAAAATTTCAAAGAAATTTGGTGATAATAATTTTATTAAAAATAATAAGATGGGGTATTATATTTGAAAAGAAAAGTACGAAATTTTATTGCTAGAGATTTGTTTTCTTCAAAATATAGGAAACGAGTTGTTAAATCTAAAAAGGGCAAAGGAAGTTTTAAAAGAAAAAAGAAAGTTATTCTAACCTAGCACCAATTTTTTGTATTATTTTTGAAGACATTTCAGTTCCTTTTTTTAAACTTTCTTTTATAGATAAATTATTAATGTATCCGTGTAAAAAACCTGAAGCAAATAGATCCCCTGCACCTGTTAAATCAACAATTTTTAAATTCTTTTTACTTTTGCATTCAACCACTTCATTTTTTTGTATTCCAATACTTCCTTTTTCACCTCGAGTAATAACAAGAAGTTTTCCTAGTTGTTTGCCAAATGAAATAACTTCATCAAAACTTTTAGCGTTAATTAAAGATAAAATTTCTTGTTCGTTGGCAAAAGTAATATCTAATTTATTTTTTACTAAATTAAAAAAACTTTTTTTATGACGATCTACACAAAACTGGTCTGACAATGACATCGATGTTTTTTTGGATATACTGATAGCTTTATTAAATGCTTTTTGAGGATCTCCTTCATCCCATAAATAACCTTCTAAAAAAATTAATTCACTATTTTTAACTGCATTTTCATCAATATCTTTATCGTTAATTTTCCCCGCGATACCTAAAAAGGTACACATTGTTCTTTCAGAATCCGGGGTAATTAGAATTAAACAAGTTCCTGTTGGAATGGATTCTTTTTTTTTTTGATAACAATATTTTACCTTTTCATTTGTTAAACTTTTTTCATATTTGTTACCTAATTCATCATTATTTACTTTTCCAATATAAGAAACTGTATTACCTAATTGTGATAAACCAACAATAGAATTTGCAACCGAACCTCCTGCTATTGTTTCTTCAATTTTCAAATTTGATAATAGTTTTCTAAATTCAACTTCATCAACAAGTTTCATTGTACTTTTTGTAAGATTATTTTCAGATAAAAAACTTTCCTCTATTTTACAAATTACATCAACTATAGCATTTCCAATTCCTAATACTTTCATATGAGTTCCTTGTTATTGTATTTACAATATTTGATTATTACACATGTCTTACACGAAGGTGTTCTTGCTTTGCAAGTATATCTTCCATGAAGCAGTAGGGTATGACCAGCTCTTTTTAAGTATTTTTTAGGAACTACCTTATATAAATTTTGTTGAACTTCATCAGGATTTTTACCACTAGCTAAACCCGTTCTATTACTAACTCTAAACACGTGCGTATCAACTGCAATAGTGGGCAATCCAAATCCTTCATTCAATAAGACACTTGCAGTTTTTCGTCCAACACCTGGTAGAGCAATCAATTTTTCAAAATTTTTTGGAACCTGGCTATTGTGTCTTTCAATCAACTGTTTCGATAATAGATAAACACTTTTTGCTTTATTTCTAAAAAAATTAATTTTTTTTATTAGGACTTCAATTCTTTTTCTACCAAGTTTTACAAAATGTTCGGGCTTGTTATATTTCTTGTAAAGTTTTTTAGTGACATTATTAACATTAACGTCAGTACACTGGGCAGATAAAACAACCGACACTAAAAGAGTAAATTTACTTTTGTACTTAAGATCACTTTTAGGATTTCTTATTACTCTGCTTAGATTTTTAAAAAGAGAATTTATTTCTCTAGATTTCATTTAAAGTTCAGAACGTTTCTCATTGAGTAGAGACCAGATTTTTTACTCATTAACCATTTAGCTGCAGTGAATGCACCTTCTGAATACAGAGCTCTATCAAATGCCTCGTGGTCTAAAGTAATAGTTTCTTTTCCACTTGAGAAGAGAACTTTATGATTTCCCACAATTTCACCTTTTCTAATTGAAGCAAAATTGATTTTTTTGCTGTAAGGAAAGGACTTTTTATTTAAATATTTTTTTCCCAGTAATTTATAAAAATCTTTCTTTTTTCCTACTGCTATACCCCTTCCAAGCATCAGGGCTGTTCCTGATGGGTAATCTTTTTTATGTTTATGATGTGCTTCAAAAACTTTGCTTAAAAAATTATTTCCAAGTGATTTAGAGGCTATTTCAGTTAAATACATCAATAAATTTATTCCTAAACTCATATTACCAGCTTTAAGTATGGGTATTTTTTTGGAATATTTTTTTATTAAATTTTCTTCTTTTTTAGAAAAACCAGTAGTTCCAATAACTACTCTTTTTTTTAATTTAGAGGCAATTTTTAGTACTTCTAATGTGCATTTTGGAATTGTAAAATCTATAATTATATTTGCGTTTTTAAATGCAGATTCTGAATTTAATTGAGGCTTCAAACCAGATACTTTTTTATCAATTTTTCTATTTTCTGTAATTGAAACTAGTTTAAAATTTTTTGCACTTTTAGATGATTTAACAAGTTGTTGCCCCATTCTTCCAAGACATCCTGTAATTGCTAAATTAATTTTTTTCATTTAATTTCTCCAAAATTTTTTAGCTTTTTCAAAAAAATCTTTCATAATTGGATTTGTTTTCGTATCTTCTAGTTTTTTAAATTTTTCTAATAGATTTTTTTGTTCCTTGGTTAAAGAAACAGGAACTTCGGTTACTGCTTGAATATATAAATCACCATAATTTTTATTTCTCATCATCGGCATTCCTTTTTCTCTTAATCTAAACTGTTTCCCATTTTGCGTTCCTGCTGGAATTTTTACCTTTGCTTTTCCTCCATCAATAGTTGGTACTTCAACAATGGCTCCAAGTGCTGCATCAGCTAATGAAATAGGAAATTCAAAAAAAAGATTTTCTTCTGATCTTTTAAAAATACTATGGGGTTCTACTGATACAAAAATATACAAATCACCGCTTCCTGCACCCTTTATACCTGCTTCTCCTTTGCCTGATAATCTAATTCTTGTGCCATCATCAACGCCTTTTGGAACATTAGTGAATATCTTTTTTTTAGTTTGTTTTTTACCTATTCCTTTGCACTCTTTGCATGGACTAGAAATTTGCTCTCCAGAACCAGCGCATTCTGGACAAGTTTGTTGAATTGTAAAAAAACCCTGGCTTGATCTTACTTGACCTTGACCTCCACACGCGGAACAAGAAATGGGTTTAGTTCCTGGTTCTGCTCCATATCCATCACAAGTTTCGCATTTATCTGAAGATGAAAAATTAATTTCTTGTTTTTTACCGTTATAAGCATCTTCTAGAGAAATGGATAAATCATATCTTAAATCTCCACCTCTAAAATCTGAAGATCTTCTTCGTCTCCTTCCTCTTGTTCCTCCAAAACCTTCAAAAAAGTCATCAAAAATGTCTGAGCCAAAAATATCTGAAAAAGCATTTGTAAAATCAAAATTTGAAAAATCTCCTCTTCCGCCCGCTCCTTCAAAAGCTGCATGACCAAATTGATTGTAGTTAGTTCTACGTTCTTTATCAGAAAGAATGTGATAAGCTTCGCTAGCTTCTTTAAATTTTGCTTCCGCAGCTTTATCGCCTTTGTTTCTATCTGGATGATATTTTAGAGCTAATTTTCTATAAGCTTTTTTGATCTCATCAACGGAGGAAGATTTAACAACGCCCAAGACCTCGTAGTAATCTCTTTTTGCCATATATTTACCGACATTTTTATGTTTTTAGTCTTAGGCTCTTTTTTCTTTGTCTTTGTCGCTTTTATCTTTTTTTTTATCTTCTTTTACTTCTTCAAAATCTGCATCAACGACATTTTCTTTGCTCTGCTCTTTATTTTCTGAACTTTGGTTTTGTTTTGTACCTTTTTTTCCAGCATCTTTTTGTTGACTTTTGTATATGGCCTCTCCAAGTTTCATCGAAGATTGTACTAAAGCCTGTGTTTTTTTCTTTACTTCTTCTATATCAGTGCCTTTAAGCGCATTTCTTAGATCAGAAATTCCAGTTTCTATAGCTTTTTTATCACCATCTGAAATTTTACTTCCATACTCTTTTAAGTTTTTTTCTGTTGTATGAATAATCGTGTCAGCTTGATTTCTTGCATCTACTGTTTCTCTTTTTTTCTTATCTACTTCTTTGTTTGCTTCTGCATCTTTTACCATTTTCTTAATTTCATCTTCACTAAGACCTCCAGAAGCTTGAATTTGTATCTTTTGTTCTTTTCCAGTTCCTTTATCTTTTGCAGAAACACTTACTATTCCATTTGCATCAATATCAAAAGTTACTTCAATTTGTGGAACTCCTCTTGGTGCATTTGGTATACCAACCAATTCAAAATTTCCTAACAATTTGTTATCAGCAGCCATTTCCCTTTCACCTTGTAAAACCCTAATAGAAACGGCGGGTTGATTATCTTCAGCAGTGGAAAAGACTTGGCTTTTCTTTGTAGGAATTGTTGTATTTTTTTCAATAAGTTTTGTAGAAACTGCTCCTAATGTTTCGATTCCTAAGGATAAAGGCGTTACATCTAAAAGAAGTACATCTTTTACATCACCTTGAAGAACTCCACCTTGAATAGCTGCTCCCATTGCCACAACTTCATCTGGATTAACACTTTTGTTTGGAACCTTGCCAAAAAAAGTTTTAACAGTTTCGACTATTTTTGGCATTCTTGTCATTCCTCCAACTAAAACTACTTCATTTATTTCCGCGGCACTAAATCCAGAGTCCTTCAAAGCTGTTTCACACGGCTTAAGTGTTCTTTTAACTAAATCTTCAACAAGCGCTTCTAATTTTGCTCTAGTTAATTTTATATTTATGTGTTTTGGACCAGTTTTATCAGCAGTGATAAATGGTAAATTAATTTCAGTTTGCGTTGCAGAGGAAAGTTCTATTTTTGCTTTTTCAGCAGCTTCTTTAAGTCTTTGAAGAGCTAATTTATCAGCTCTTAAATCTATCCCATTATCTTTTTTAAATTCATCAGCTAAATAGTCGACAATTTGATCATCAAAATCCTCTCCACCTAAAAAAGTGTCTCCATTTGTAGATTTAACTTCAAATACACCATCACCGATTTCAAGGATTGAAACATCAAATGTGCCACCTCCCAAATCATATACTGCTATTTTTTTTCCTCCCTTTTTATCTAGACCATAAGCTAGTGAGGCTGCGGTAGGTTCATTAATAATTCTAAGAACTTCTAAACCAGCAATTTTACCTGCATCTTTTGTTGCTTGTCTTTGAGAGTCATTAAAGTACGCAGGTACCGTAATAACAGCTTGTTTAACTTCTTGTCCTAAATATTTTTCTGCCGTTTCTTTCATTTTTTGTAAAATAAAAGCAGATATTTGTGAAGGAGAATATTTTTGTCCTCTTGCTTCTAACCAGGCATCGTTATTGTCAGATTTAATAATTTTATACGGCGCTTTTGCAACATCTTTTTTAACAGTTTTATCATCAAAATTTCTTCCAATTAATCTTTTTACTGCAAATAAAGTATTTTCTGGATTAGTTACAGCTTGTCTTTTTGCCGATTGACCTACTAGTTTTTCATTATTTTCACCAAACGCAACAACAGAAGGAGTAGTTCTTGCCCCCTCAGCATTTTCTAATACTTTAGCTTGTGAGCCTTCCATTACGGCCACACAAGAATTTGTTGTTCCTAAATCAATTCCTATAACTCTACTCATAAAATTTGCTTCCTTTCGTTGATATATGGGTGCTTTTTTGTAGTCTACAAGCTAAAAAAGTCATTTTTTTTCACCTTTTTTTTCTTTTTCCTCTCTCTTTTTAGCAACTCCAACTAGAGAAGGTCTAAGTAAACGACCTTTCATCATATAGCCTTTTTGTATTTCTTGAACGACAATTCCAGATTCTTTCGTATTATTTTCAACTTCTAACATCGCCTGATGAAAATTTGGATCAAATTTTTTATTAATAGATTCTATTGGTTCGACTCCATTTTTTTTAAAAATAGATACTAAGTCCTTTTTTACAATTTCTATGCCATCAATAATTTTATTTAAATCTTTATTATTTTTTAAACTTTCATCATTTTTAAATGAAACAACAGCACGATCAATATTATCTATAAGAGATAAAGATTCTACTGCAAAGTTGAAGCCACCAAATTCGAATGCTTCTTGTTTTTCCTTTTCAAATCTTCTCCTTTGGTTTTCCATTTCAGCCATTGTTCTAAGCAGTTTTTCTTGAACAGTTTTGAGCTTTTCTTCAGGAGTTTCGTCTTTTACTGGAATATTTTTTTTTTCTTTTTGTTCGTTTTTTTCAATCATATTCTCATCTTGCGCGGGCTTTTTTTCTTGCTCTTTTTTTTCTGATTTTGTCATTCGTATGATATATGGTCACTTAAAAAAAAATTGCTAGTGCAAAATGAATAAAATTGAAGAAATTATAATTGGAACAAATAATGAAGGAAAATATAAGGAAATATGTGATTTACTGCCAAAGAATGTAAAAAAGTACTTTCCAAAAGAATATGGTATTTTGACACCAGAAGAAACAGGAAAAAGTTTTGAGGAAAATTCATTTATTAAAGCTTCATATTTTTCAAAAAAAATGAATTTGATTTGCCTATCTGATGATTCGGGACTAGAAATAGATCTTTTAAAAGGTGAACCCGGAATTTATTCTTCAAGGTGGAGTGGTGAAAAAAATAATTTTGATTTAGCGATAAAAAAAATTTTTGTAAAAATGAACAGTATAAAAACAAACTGGCGAAACGATAATACAGCAAGATTTGTTTGTTGTATGACACTTTTCTGGCCCGATGGAAAAAACCATTTAGGCAAAGGAACTGTAAAAGGAAAAATTTCAACCCTAAAAAAAGGGGAAAATGGATTTGGATATGATCCAATTTTTATCCCAAATGGATATAGCCAAACTTTTGGCGAAATGAAATTTAAACTAAAGACGTCTATTGATCATAGATATAATGCATTTCTAAAAATTAAGAAATTCTTTACTTAATATACTTTAATAAATTCTTCTTTTGAGACTTTGTAAATTTTTAACTTTTGTTTACTCAGATTGTCTTCTATATAAAATTCTCCTTGAAGACCTTTAAATCCTTTTTTGTTATATAATTGCTCTTGTTTAAACTGAAAATTATTATTGGACCAACAATAATAAATTAATCCCAAAGCATCATATGCGAGTATAGAAACTTTATGAGGCTTTTCATTAAATTTATTTGAAAATTTTTTGTTAAATTTTTTTAAATTATCAAAATCGATTGACGGAAAATGTAAATTTTGCATGGCATTTTCACTAAAAAAAGTTTCATCAAACCATTGATTAATAGTAAAAAAGTTTACTTCATTGCTTGTAACATCAGAAAACATAAAAGATGATAAAACGCTTTTTAGTCTTTCGCCAAAATCTACAACAACAACAGAATCAAAATTTATCTTACCCAATGTATGCATCTGCTCTAATTTTTTCAATTCATTTTTGTCTTTAAGTAAATCTGATTTTTCTAATATCTTAATTCTTCTTTCTAGATCTTTTTTTCTTTCTCTATATTTAGTTATTTTTTCTATTTCCCCAGTTATTTTTTTTGGATTGGTGTCATATGAATATGTTCTGTAAAATTTTAATATATCTTTTTTGGCAACAGATTGTGACTGATAAATAAATTCTGACTTTGGTGATAAAAGCAATGTTTTAGAAATTTTTATTTCATTAAAATATTTTTTTAAAGCATTGATTTGTGAATCAATGTTAATTCCAAAAGCAATCGCGTTTTTTGGAATTTTTTCAGTTTTATTAGTTAATGAAATAAAAGTAATTTTATTTATTTCACCCAGTCTTTCCAAACTTTCATGAAAAATTGGACCTATAACAATATTAATACCTCGTTCTTCAAATTCTTTAGCCGATTCATATGTATTTAAAGCATTTCCTTTACTATCTTTAGGAAAAATTTTTATGTTTTCATTTGATATATCATATAAGGCTAACTGAATGGCTTTTAAAAAAGATTCACCTATATCTTGGAATTCTCCTGATAAAGGAAGCAGAACACCTATTTTTAGAACCTTTTCATTTTCTAAATTGTTTTCATTAGAGTTTTCATTAATAGCAGTACTATTTATTGTAAATAATAAATAAGTTAATATTAAAAAAATAATTAGTTTTTTCATAAATCTGAATTATTCAAGTAGGATAAAATGTAATTTAGGCATCAAATGGACAAAAATAAACAACAAATTTTTAAACCTGGGCTTTACTTAGTGTCTACTCCAATCGGTAATATGGAAGATATTACCTTTAGAGCTATAAATGTCCTAAAAATATCAGATATTATTTTATGTGAAGATACTAGGAGATCAGGGAAATTGCTTTCTTATTTTCAAATAAAAAATAAACTTCTTCCCTACCATAAATTTAATGAAAATAAAGTTAGTAATAAGATAGTAGAATTGATAAAAAAAAATAAAGTTATTTCAATGATTTCTGACGCTGGAACCCCAACTATCTCTGATCCGGGCATGATACTTGTTAACAAATGTATAAAAGAAAACTTAATTGTTTATCCAATTCCGGGTTCTTCTGCGGTGACTTCAGCGGTTAGCGTTTCAGGATTTTGTGATAAATATTTATTTTATGGATTTCTAGCAAAGAAGGAAAATGAGATAAATAATGCGCTAAATAATTTAAGTAATTTAAACTATTCAGTAGTTTTTTTTGTTCCTGCTTCAAAAATTAACTTTTATATTTCAAAATTTAGAGAATATTTTTTTGATAGAAAAATAGTAATAGCAAAAGAAATGACAAAAATGCATGAAGAGTTTATCAGAGGTGAAATTAAATCAATTAAAGATTTATCCGAAAATTTAAAAGGTGAATTAACGGTTATTTTATCTGAAAAAATGGGTGAAAAAAATGTTAAAAAACAGGTTACCGAATCAGTTAAAATTGAAATAAAAAAAATGTTAAAGAAATATAGTCATAAGGACGTAGTTGAGTTTATTTCAAAAAAAGAAAATTTACCAAAAAAATTAATTTATAATTTTTGTTTAAAGTTAAAGAAATAAAATGAAAAAAAATTTTATAATATTATTTTTTTTATTATCATTAAACTCTTGCGTTGGTTCTTCGTCAAGCGGCTTGTTTGGTACTGGAGTAAGTATAGCTTTGGATCCTAGAACATTGGGTACTCAAATAGATGATTCAATTATGCAAAAAAATTTAATAGCGAGACTAGCTCTAAACGAGAAAAAATATCTAGTCAAACTATCTGTAAAAGTTTTAGATGGAAGAATTTTTTTACGAGGAAAAGTAGATGAACCTGAAGAAAAATTGAAAATAACAAAAATAGCATGGGAAACTAAAGGCGTGAGATCTGTAAAAAATAATATTGCAATTAAACAAAAATTTTCTTTTAAAAATTCAGCCATAGATTTTTTAATAACCTCTCAACTGAAAACAGCACTAATTTTAAATAAAAATATAAAAGCAGCCAATTTTAATATCGATACAATTAATAAAAAAACATATATTTTTGGAATCGCACATACCGAGGATGAAAAAAAAGAAATTATTCAAGAAGCAAAACAAATAGTAGATCTTGAGGAACTTGTGTCTAGTATTTTAATGGTTTCTGATTTAAGTAGGCAAAAAGAATAAATTAATTTTTTTTATAATCAATTACCTCAGAAGAATAGGCCGCTACTGATGCTAAATTTAATATATCCCCGGTGGATGACCTTAATGGTGCAATTTCAATAGGCTGTCCTAGTCCAACTAAAAATGGTCCAATAATTTTTGCACCACCTAAAGTTTTCATCATCTTTAAGGAGATCGCCGCACTATGTTGTGCTGGCATAATTAATACGTTAGCGTTTCCTACAATTTTCGAGAAAGGATAAAGTTCTTTATATTCTTCATCTAAAGCTACATCTGGCTGCATTTCTCCATCAAATTTAAAATCAACAGATTTATTTTTCAATATTTCAACGGCATCTCTTATATGTTTTGTTCTCTGAGTTATTGGTATTCCAAAAGTTGAATGAGATAAGAAAGCAATTTTGGGATCGAAACCAAACAATCTAACAACTCTTGCGCATGATGTTGCTATATCAGCAAGCTGTTGTGCATTTGGATATTCATGAACATGTGTATCTGCCATAAATATAGTTTTACCTTTACTTACCACCATACTTAGAGCAAACATTATTTCACCTGGTCGAGGAGGTATTACACGTTTAATTTTATCTAAAGATGCAGAGTAACGTCTAGTATTGCCTGTGACCATGGCATCCGCATCACCACTAGCCACCATACACGATCCAAACATAACTCGATCGTTTCTAATTAATCTATCGCAATCTATTTCTAACAGTCCCTCTCGTTGTAATTTTTCATAAAGCAGTTGAGTATATTTTGTTCTCTTTTCTTTATTTGTTGAGTTGACTATTTCTATTTTAAAATTTTCGTCGAGACCTATTTCTCTTAATCTTTCTTTAACTTTTTCATCTTTTGCCACTAAAATTGGAGTTCCTAATCCACTATTTTTAAAAGCAATTGCCGCCTTTAAAGTATTTTCATCCTCTCCTTCAGCAAAAACAACTCTTTTCTGAGTTTTTTTAATGTGTGAATTAATACCTTGCATGATAGTTACAGAAGGATCGAGTCTTTGTTTTAATTGATCTTTATAAACTTCAAAATCTTTAATTTCTTTTCTTGCAACTCCACTTTTCATTGCAGCTTTTGCTACAGCTACTGGGATTACACTAATTAACCTAGGGTCAAAAGTTGAAGGAATAATATATTCTTTTCCATAGCGTGGTCTTTCTCCACCCATGGCAGCCGCAACTTCATCAGGCACATCTTCTCTAGCAAGCGACGCAATTGCGTGCGCAGCTGCTATTTTCATTTCTTCGTTGATTGTTTTTGCTCTTACATCTAAAGCTCCTCTGAATATGTAAGGGAAGCCTATTACGTTGTTTACTTGATTTGGATAATCAGATCTTCCTGTAGCTACAATAGCATCGTCTCTTACTTCATAAACATCTTCAGGTTTAATTTCTGGATCCGGATTTGCACAGGCAAAAATTATTGGATTTTTCGCCATTTTTTTTACCATATCTTTGGTGAGAATATCTTTTTTAGATAATCCTAAAAATACATCCGCTCCATCAATAGCTTCTTCAAGTGTTCTAATTTTTGTATCTATGGCATGAGATGATTTCCATTGGTCGAGGTTATCTCTTCCCCTATATAAAACCCCTTTGCTATCAAGCATAATTATATTTTCATTTGGAATACCACTGACTTTAAATAGATTGGTACAAGCAATTGCGGAGGCTCCAGCTCCAGTTACAACAACTTTTATATTTTTAATTGATTTACCAACAATCTCTAAAGCATTAATTAAACCTGCTAGAGTTGTTATAGCTGTACCATGTTGATCATCATGAAACACTGGAATATCTAATTTTTCTTTTAGTTTTTGTTCTATAATAAAACAATCAGGAGCCGCAATATCTTCTAGGTTGATACCTCCAAAACTTTTTCCGAACTTTGTTATACTATTTATAATTTCATTTGGATCGGAAGAATCAATTTCTAAATCAATGGCATTTATATCTGCAAAACGTTTAAATAATATTGCTTTACCTTCCATAACGGGTTTTGAAGCTAAAGCACCTAAGTTACCCAGACCAAGTATTGCTGAGCCATTACTAATTACTGCTACCAGATTACCTTTTGTAGTGTAATCGTAAGCTGCGTCTGGATTTTTTGCTATTACTTTGACTGGAGCGGCCACTCCAGGCGAATAAGCAAGCGCCAAATCTCTTTGTGTCGACATTGGTTTAGAGGAATTGATTTCTATTTTTCCTGATTTTCCACTGTTATGATAATCTAAAGCTTCTTGATCTGTGTATCTTTCTATTTTGGACTTTTTCTTCATTTGAAAAACAAGTATCTTATAATTGTCACAAAAATAAGGCTTACATGTCAAGATGAACTTAATAGCATCTACCTCTACATTTAGTTTTTTTACTCTAATAAGCAGAATACTTGGCTACGTGAGAGACATATTAATTGCAATTTTTTTAGGAACGAGTTTTTTTGCTGATGCTTTTTTCGTAGCCTTTAGACTGCCTAACACTTTTAGAAGATTATTTGCTGAAGGAACATTCAATGCTGCTTTTATTCCTAGTTATGCTAGTGAGTTAGCTCAAAATAAAGAACAGGCAGACCATTTTGCCAGGAATATATTCAATTTACTTTTTATTATTTTATTATTTTTTGTTTTGGTGGCAGAAATTTTTATGCCACAGCTGGTTTATTTAATAGCTCCAGGATTTTATAAAGATCCCCAAAAATTAGAACTTGCAGTTGATTTAAGCAGAATAACTTTCCCATTTTTATTTTTTGTATGTTTAGCTTCTTTTTTTGCGGCAATACTTAATTCATATAATAAATTTGCTGTTGCAGCAGCAGCTCCAATTATATTAAACGTGATATTAATTGGATCATTATTCCTTTCCCAGAGGCTAAATATATCCGATGTCACAACATTATCCTATGCTGTATCATTTGCAGGTTTATTACAGTTATTAATTTTATTATTTTTTGTTAGAAAAAATTTTAAACCAATCTTAACTTTAAAAATAAAAATAGATGAAAAAATAAAGTTCTTTTTTCGTAAATTACTCCCGAGCATTTTTTCGTCTGGTGTAACACAAATTAATATTTTGGTTGGAACTATAATTGCTTCTTTTCAAGCAGGCGCGGTTTCCTACCTTTATTATGCAGACAGAGTGTATCAAATAAATCTTGCTGTTGCTGGAATTGCAGTTGGTACGGTTATGCTTCCAGAATTATCAAAATATGTCAAAAATAATAACTCTGAACAGATTACTGATTTACAGAATAGAGCTTTGGAACTTTGTTTATTTTTATCTGTACCAGCCGCAACCGCTCTAGTTTTAGCATCAGAGGAAGTTATTACATCATTATTTGGTTATGGCTCATTCAATAATTTAAGTGTTACTAATACTGCTATTGCACTTACCTTTTTTGCATTTGGTGTTCCCGCATTTTCTATATTAAAAATCTTTTCAAATTTCTTTTTTGCCAGAAACGATACCAAGACACCATTTTACCTATCAGTTGTCTCGGTAACTTTAAATATAATAATTAGCGTATCTTTATTTAACAGGTTTGGTTTTGTTATAATACCGATAGCAACCTCAATTTCTTCCTGGATAAGCGTTTTAATGTATTACTATTTTATAAAAAAAAGAGACCTACATATTTTTGATAGTAAATTTATTTATAAATTTCCCCGTATGATATTATCTGTGGTTGTAATGGGAATAATTTTGTATTTATTGTTAGGCTTTTTTTCAGATAAATTTGACTATAATGAAAGTTGGAAATCTATTTACTTATTTATTATAGTGATAGTTAGTTTAATAAGTTATTTTTTAATTTCAAATTTTTCGGGAGCTTTTAAATTTAAAGATATTAAATTAAAATAAAAAATTTTATATATGCATAAAAAAAGAGTATTTTCGGGAGTTCAGCCTACAGGAAATTTACATTTAGGAAACTATTTGGGAGCAATAAAAAATTTTGTTGATTTACAAAATAAATTTGAATGTGTTTATTGTATAGTTGACTTACATGCAATTACTAACCATCAAGATCCAAAAGAATTAAAATCTAATATTTTAGAGACTGTCGCCAGCTTTATTGCATCGGGCTTAAGTTCTGAAAAAAATATCATATTTAACCAAGCTAGCGTAGCTGCGCATAGTGAATTGGCGTGGATATTTAATTGCGTTGCTAGAATTGGATGGATGAATCGAATGACTCAATTTAAAGAAAAAGCAGGTACTAATAAAGAAAATGCCAGTGTAGGTCTGTTGGTTTATCCTAATTTAATGGCAGCTGATATACTTATATATAAAGCTACCCATGTTCCAGTAGGCGAGGATCAAAAACAACATTTGGAGTTAACGAGAGATATTGCAAAAAAATTTAATAATGATTTTAAATGTGACAATTATTTTCCAATAGTAGAACCATTGATTCCTAAAGAAATTTCCAGGGTAATGAGTTTAAGAGATGGAATGAAAAAAATGAGCAAATCTGAAGATTCCGACCAAAGCCGAATAAATTTAAAAGATGATAAAGATTTAATTGATCAAAAAATTAAAAAAGCTAAAACTGATAATAATTCTATTCCATCAGAAATAATTGGATTAAAAAATAGACACGAAGCCACAAATCTTATATCGATTTATGCAAGCATCAATGGAATTGAAGTAGCCAAAGTTTTAAAAGAATTTGGTGGTAAAAATTTTTCTACTTTTAAGAGTAAATTAAGCGAATCACTTATTGAGCGAATTTGTCCAATAGGTAGCGAAATAAAAAAATTATTAAAAGATAAAAATTACCTCAATAAAATTTTAGAGAAAGGTTCAAAAAAAGCAGATATAATAGCCAAAAATAATCTTAAAGAAATATATGAGATAATAGGACTCACAAAGTTCACTTGATAAGCGATTTTTTGTATAATATTAAGTATTTATTATGATAGTAGAGACAGAGCATACTCCAAATCCCAATACACTGAAATTTTTACCTGGAAAAAAAGTTTCTGAGGTAGGTCCAATCGAATTTTTAAAAAATGATAAAAATATCAAGGTATCATTAGCGAATAAAATATTATCTTTAGAAGGAACGACAATGGTATTTTTTGGAGAGGATTTTATTACCGTAAAAAAAGAAAAAGACTTAAATTGGGAGGATCTAAAACGCGGCATTATTTCCGAAATTAATGATTATTATTCTAAAGGAAATGAGGTTGTTGTCGGTAAAGATTTAGAATTGGCAAAGATTTTAAATAATTCAACTTCAGACTCTAAACCGGTTCAATCAAATGAAATAATTGATAAAATTAATGAAGTTTTAGATTCAAAAATTAGACCTGCGGTTGCTAGAGATGGAGGAGATATAAAATTTAAATCCTTTAATAATGGAATAGTTACTGTTGAACTTAAAGGTAGCTGTTCAGGATGTCCAAGTTCTATTATGACCCTTAAGCAGGGGGTTCAAAATCTTTTATGCCACTATATACCCGAAGTAAAAAGTGTGGAGGCTATTTAGAAATTGTCAACAAAAATAGAAAAACTCTTTAAGTCATACCGAGAGCAACTTCTGCATCTTGCAAAATTATATGGTGTAGTTGAAGTAAAAAGTTATGCTAGAAGTGCAAAAAGACTTACAATTTCTCAATTAGAGTTATTGTTAATCAAAAATCATATTAAATTACCAATCAATCGGTCTAGTGATAAAGCGATTGCAAAACAAGAATTAAAACAAAACACCATAACAAATATTTATTTATCATTCTTTGTTATTTTTTTTATAGGCAGTTTAATCCTAATAAGACCATACATAAAAAATGTAGTTAATGAAGTTAAATTTACTTATGTTGCTGAAGAATATAAAATAAAAGAACCCAGTAAAAAACTCAAAACAAAAAAGAAAAAAACCGAAACAGTCGAAGAGCAAGAGTTTGCCGAGCAACATGATAATACGATAAGTTTAAATGCAGAAACTACTTCAAATCTTTTTAATGATTTAGGTTATGATCTTAAGAGTGTTAGAGCTGGTCAAAAAGTGAAACCAATATATCTTACCAAACTTCCAAAAGACCTTAAAAGTTTAGGTAATACAAAACTAAAAAGAGAATTATTTATTAAAATTATTTTACCTTTGATACTCGATGAAAATGATAAAATTATTAAAGATAGAAAAAAACTTTTTAAAATATTAGGTAAAAATTTTAACACGGTTGGTGAAAGAGTCTGGCTTAAAAGAAGATTTAAGGAATATAAGATTGATGATGGAGATTTATCAAAACTCAAGATGAGATTGGATATTATTCCTGTTTCTATTGCATTAGCTCAAGCAGCAAATGAAAGTGGATGGGGAACGTCTAGATTTGCCTTAGAAGGCAATGCTTTATTTGGTCAATGGACTTGGAGCAAAAAAGGTATTTCTCCAAAAAATAAAGATCCTAACCAAAGTCATAAAATTTTACAATTTCAAGTTCTTAAAGCTTCAGTCAGAGCCTATAAAAATAATCTAAATACCCACAACGCTTATAAAGAGTTCAGAGAAGTGAGAGCACAGCTAAGACAAGAAGGTAAACAAATTATTGGATTAGATTTAACAAAGTATTTAAAAGCTTATGCCTCAATAGGCGAAAAATATGTAGCTATTCTTGATGATATTATAGAAAAAAATTCCCTAACAGATTTTGATAAAGCAAACTTGTTGCCTACGAAATTTAAAAAAGGATTAGATTTATAAGTATTTAATTATTAATATTCTGCAATAACATATTGAATACCTAACCATCTCCATTTTCCATCCTCTTCCCAAAGTGAACAATTTATTCTTCCTCTCTCGCTTTTAAATTTTTCTTTTAGTAAAATCATTAATTCATTTTTACCTATGAATTGAATATCAGATTTTCTCCAAATATTACCCTCGTTAGAGTAACAGTTTATATTTTGAATATTAATTAAGTTTTCAAAAAATTTAATTTTAATATCTGGTGGATTTTCATCTTTTTTAAGATATCTATTTTCAGGTGTGATTTTTTCGTATGGAAAAGGTAAAGTTTGAAGTATAGACTTAAATCTTTTTAACTCACCGTACTTTTCATTTATGGGAAATCTTGGCAATTCTAGAAAATCTTTGCTGGGATCGATTACGCCAGAATGTTGTCCAAATGCAAATTCAAAATTCAGATCAGAAACAATTTTTTTTAAATTAGTACTATATTCTCCAAAGGGATAAGAAAAAATTTTGGGTGAATACCCAAGTTCTTTTTTAAAAATTTGCATAGAAGTTACTAAATCAGATTTTATTTTGTTATCTTCCCAATCAATCAGGTATTCATGAGTATGGCTATGATTTCCTATTGTAACAAGGTTGCTTGCTGCAACTTCTTTTATGTTGCTCCAAGTCATATAACCATACTTACCGATTTCTCTTGTGCTAACAAAAAGTACAAATGGAATTCTTTTATTTTTAAGTATTGGCCAAGCATTTAAGTAAAACGACTCAAATGCATCATCAATTGTTAGGAGTAAATAGTTTTTATCTATATTCGTTTTAATAATTTTTTCAAATTTTTTAAAAGTGATAAATTCAATTCCTAAGTTATTTATTTCCTTTAAATGTTCTAAAAAAATTTCATTTCTTATATTAGTCGATGGATATTTATTTTCTTCAAACCTATGATACATCAAAGTTATTATGCCTTCTTTTGTATTTAGGTTGTTTATGTCTATTCCAAAGGATTTACTTATTGATAGTATTAGTAGTATCAATACAGATATTATGAATTTCTTATCAATAGATTGTAGCACAGCTATAGGTTCATTATTTGTAAAAATTGAAAATAAAACATTTAATAAAGTTTTGCAAAGTGATAAATCAAATAATGATTTATTAATGAAACAAATTTTAGATTTTTTTAAAGAAAACAATCTTAAATTTGATGAAATATCCCAAATTTTCGTGAATCAAGGACCAGGAAATTTCTCAGGATTGAGAGGATCTTTGGCAATAGCTAAGGGAGTAAGTTTGTCAAAAAATTTAAATTTATTTGGTTACAATACATTTATATGGTCTTGCACGAAATTTTTTAAAAAAAAAGATTTTATTTACAGCCTTATTGAATTCAGAGATAAATATTTTATTAAAAAATTTGATCAAAATCTTAAAAGTATTTCAAAAGTAGAAAAAGTTTCTGAAAGTGAAATAATAAAAAAATATGATAATAAATTTAAAGTAATTCCAAAAAGTATGATGAAATATTTTAGTGACAAAATATTAAAACTTAACAATCTAAACATCGTAGATTTGAACCATAATGAGCTTGAATTTCTCAAATTAAAAGGTTTATTAAATGAAGATTTGATTAAACCATTATATTTGAGTTAAAGTCTTTTTGAAAACATATGTTTTGACTGTAGAATAAAAATATAAAATATGAAATATGAAAAGTGATATAGAAAATAAATGTATTGAAAAGGGTGTTAGACTTACCGAGCAAAGAAAACTAGTAGCTAAAATTATGTCAGAATCACATGATCACCCAGATGTTGATGAATTGCATAAAAGAGTTAGCAAATTTGATTCTAAAATTAGTATTGCAACTGTTTATAGAACAGTAAAGTTATTTGAAGAAGCTGGAATTATCTCAAAGCATGATTTTAAGGGTACCAAAGCGAGATATGAACAGGCTTCGCATGAACATCACGATCACTTAATAGATATTAATACAGGAGAAATTACTGAATTTGTTAATCAGGATATTGAGAGATTACAAGAAAAGGTAGCTGAAAAACTTGGTTATAAACTTATTGATCATCGGTTGGAATTGTATGGTTCAAAAATTAAAAAGTAAGAAAATTGTCTAAAAAAATATTTATTAAAACATTTGGATGTCAAATGAATGAATACGATTCAAATCGTATTTATGATTTAGTTTCTACAGTAGGTTTTAGCAAAACTGATATAAAAAATGAAGCAGATTGTTTTGTATTAAATACTTGCCACATAAGAGAAAAAGCAACAGAAAAAGTTTACCACGAAATTGGAAGAATAAGAAAAGTTTTTAAAAATTTAAAAAAACCTTTAGTTATTGTTTCTGGTTGTGTAGCCCAAGCAGAGTCACAAGAAATGTTAGAAAGAGAACCATACATCGATATGGTGATTGGTCCTCAATCTTATCATAAAATTGGAGATTTGATTTTAAAATATCAAAGGAAAAAAGAAAAAATTAATGCAACAGAATTTGATGTTGTAAAAAAATTTGACGAATTAGAAAAAATTTCTAATTCTCAAAATAAAATTTCTTCATATTTAACAATTCAAGAGGGTTGTGATAAATTTTGCCATTTTTGTGTGGTTCCATATACAAGAGGACCAGAATATTCAAGACCCTTTGAACAGATTATTAATGAGGCCAACAATTTAGTTGGTAATGGTGTTAAAGAAATTACTTTACTTGGACAAAATGTTAATGCTTATAATTTTTTAAAAAATAATAAAAATTACAAACTTTCCTCATTAATAAGAGAATTAAATAATATTAAAAATTTAAAGAGAATTAGATTTACAACCTCGCACCCCAAAGACATGACAGAAGATTTAATTAGTTGTTATGGAGACTGCAAAAAACTTATGCCATTTTTACATCTTCCTGTTCAAAGTGGCTCAGATAAAATTCTTAATTTAATGAATAGAAAACATAATAAAAAATATTATTTAGGAATTATTGAAAAATTGAAAAGTATTAACAAGGATATTAAATTTTCAAGTGATTTTATTATTGGCTATCCAGGAGAATCTGAAAAAGATTATAAAGATACAGTTGATCTTATTGAGAGAGTAGGTTTTATCAACTCTTATTCATTTATTTTTAGTTCAAGATCTGGAACGCCTGCTGCAAAAAGAAAATTAAATGATTTACAAGAAAGCAAAGAAAGATTAAAAAAATTACAGGATATTTTAAAAAATTTTCAACTCAAAAACAATAAAATTCATCTCGATCAATATTGTGAAGTATTAGTTGAAAATAAATTAAATGACGAAGAAAAATATTTTGGAAGAACTAAATTTATGACCCCAATTATATTTGAGTCAGATAATTGCAAACTTGGTGAATTAATAAATGTGAAAGTTACTTCTTTTAATCATAATAATTTATTTGGTTTTCATAAAATAAATAACGTGAAAGCAGCATAACTATAGTGAAAATAAGTAAACAAAATAAAAATGGTAAGGAATTTTCTATAATATATGGAAAAGATAATTCAATAAATGTTAACATATTTAATAATGAAGTTTTAATGGAGGTGGCCGGATCCTTTGATAATAATCTTAAGGAATTAGAAAAAGTTAGCGGTTCAAAAATTTATTTCAGAGGTAATTCAATCTCTATTAAGGGAGATAAATATGCGAATGAAAAAGTTAAAGATGCAATTGAATATTTAATTGATCGTTTTAGATCTGATAAAAAAATAGATGGAAATGACATAATTACATCGTTAAATAAAGACATGATAAAAGATAAAAAAAATCAATCAACTATACAGTCTCTTGAGGAGGCAATTAAAACTCCAAAAAGATCCGTTATTTCTAGATCAAAAAAACAGAAAGAATATGTTAGAGCGCTCAAAACGAACCAAATAGTGATGTCTCTGGGGCCAGCTGGAACGGGCAAAACTTATTTAGCTGTTGCTGTGGCCTTGTCAATGCTTTTGGAGAAAAAAGTTGAAAGAATAATACTATCAAGACCAGCAGTTGAAGCTGGAGAAAGATTAGGTTTTTTACCTGGTGACATGAAAGATAAAATAGATCCTTATCTAAGACCTTTATATGATTCTCTTTATGATTTATTAGACTACGATAAAATTCAAAGAAAAATTGAGTCTGGCTCTATTGAAATAGCACCCCTCGCTTTTATGAGAGGACGTACTTTAAAAAATTCTTTTGCAATTCTTGATGAAGCTCAAAACGCAACTGAAACGCAAATTAAAATGTTTTTAACTAGAATTGGAGAAAATTCAAGGCTAGTTGTCAATGGAGATCCATCACAAGTAGATTTGCCAAATAAAAATCAATCAGGGTTAATAAAATCACAAGCTATATTAAAAGATGTCAAAGAAATATCAGTTATAAATTTTGATCATCAAGATGTAATGAGACATCCATTGGTGACAAAAATAGTAGAAGCTTATCAAAAGAATAGTAATGATAAAGGTTAATGTTGAGATAAAAAGTAAATCTTGGCATAAAAAAATTAACAACCCAAAGAAATATTTCAGTAAAAAATTAAAAAAAATTTCAAAAATTATTAGATTTTTTAAAGGGAAAAATATAATTTTTACTATTTTGTTAACGAATTCTCGAAACATGAAAAAACTTAATAAAAAATTTAGAAAACGTAATAATTCTACGGATGTTTTATCATTTCCTTTTTTTTCATCAAAAAATCTGCAATCAATAAAAGAAAAAAATTTTTATATAGGTGATATAGCTATATCTTATGAAATTATTGATTCTCGATCTAAAAAAAATAATTTCTTTTTAGAATTTGACAAGGTTTGGATTCATGGACTTTTACACTTGGTGGGTTATAACCATATTAGAAATAAAGATTATTTTAGAATGGATAGAATTGAGAAAAGAATTTTAAATTTAATTTATTAATAATAAGGAATTTCATTTGACGGGTTTACTAAATAATAAATTATTTGTTATATTTTTAGCTCCGTTTTTACTTGGCGCAATAACAACACTTGGCTTTGCGCCATATAATATAACATTTGTAAATTTTTTTACATTTTCAATTTTATTATTTTTAATTTTAGTGATTAAAAAAAAAACGCAATTTAAATATAGAAAAAAAAAATCTAATCGTTACTTTTTTTATTTAGGATGTGCATTTGGCTTTGGTTTTTTTTTATTAGGCAACTATTGGATTTCTATATCTTTAACCCACGATGAAATGTTCAAAGGTTTAATACCTTTTGCTATTATATTAATCCCTTTATTTTTATCATTATTTTTTGGATTAGCTATTTTAATAGTGGCACCTTTTTCCGAGAAAAATATATCTTTTATTTTATTTTTTTCTTTAATTTTTTCTATATTTGAATTTTTGAGAGGAAATTTATTAACAGGTTTTCCATGGAATTTAATTTCTTATACTTGGTCTTGGTCAATTGAATCTATACAAATACTATCGTTAATAGGTACATATGCATTAAGTTTGATTTCTGTAACTTTTTTTTGTCTTCCTTTTCTTTTTTTTCAAAAGAAAATTATTAAAAAAAATGTTATTTTCTTTTTAATTTTTTTAATTATTTTTATTGGCAATTATTTATATGGACTATATAAAATTGATAATGATGCTTATAATTTTGATAAAGGAATTAATGTTAAGGTAGTTTCTCCTAATTTTTCGCTCAAAGATTATAATGCTCAAGGCGAAATTTTCAAATTGAAGAGATTAATAAAAATTAGCAATCCTGAGAAAAATAAAAAAACCTTATTTATTTGGCCAGAAGGAATTTTTTACGAATCTTATTTACAAGATATTGAACAATATCAAAATTTATTTGTTGATAAATTTTCTGAAAATCATTTAATTATTTTAGGTGTAAATAATTTTGCTAATTTCAAAAACCAAAAGAATCAAAAATATTTTAATAGTTTAGTAATTTTAAATAATAAACTAGAAATATTATCTGTATATAATAAAATTAATCTTGTTCCTTTTGGAGAATTTTTACCTTTTGAAAAAATTTTATCTAAATTTGGTCTAAAAAAAATAACTCCAGGATATAATTCATTTTCAGCTGGAGATATAAGAACAACATTAAATTTAGGAAGTAAATTTGATGAAAAATTAGTTCTTCCTTTGATTTGTTATGAAATTATTTATTCTGGAAAAATAAAAAAAAAAAATCAATTTCCGGACTTAGTGATTAATATTTCAGAAGATGCTTGGTTTGGGCAATCAATTGGTCCCTATCAACATTTCTCAAAAGCAATTTATCGATCGATTGAAGAGGGAATTTTTATTGCTAGATCGGCTAATAAGGGAATTTCTGCTTTTATCGATCCAAATGGTAGGGTGCTTAAATCGCTTAATACAGGAGAGTCTGGTAGTATTGAGTTAAATTTTCCTTATTTTAATCAACCCACTTTATTTTCAAATTACGGAAATAAAATATTTTTTCTAATAATTTTGTTATATATATTGCTAACTTTAATTTTTAAAAAACTTAAAATCTAATGAATAAAAAATCATATTTGTTTACAAGCGAATCTGTTTCAGAAGGTCATCCAGATAAAGTTTGTGATCGTATATCAGACATGGTTGTCGATACCTATATAGCAAAGGAACCTTTTTCAAGAGTAGCATGCGAAACTTTAACTACGACAAATAAAGTTGTTTTAGCTGGAGAAACAAGAGGACCCGAAATAAAAAAAGATAATCTAATTCAGAAAGTTCGTAATTGTATTAAAGATATTGGATATGAACAAAAAGGATTCCACTGGAAAAATTGTAACATAGATGTTCATTTGCATTCGCAGTCGCCAGATATTGCCATGGGAGTAGATGCAAAAGGTAATAAAGAGGAAGGAGCTGGAGATCAAGGAATAATGTTTGGTTACGCATGTAATGAAACCGAAGTTTTAATGCCAGCACCTATTTATTATTCACATAAAATTTTAGAGCTAATGGCTGCCGATAGAAAAAAAGGTATTGCAAGTAAGTTGGAACCAGATTCAAAAAGTCAAGTTACAATGATGTATGAAAATGGAAAGCCAACAACAGTAACTTCCGTTGTAATTTCTACTCAACATTCACCTGAGATAGATCAGGCCAAAGTTAAAGAGATAGTAAGACCTTACTTGGAAAAATCTATTTCTAAAGAATTATTGTCAGGTTTAAAAGAAGAAGAGTTTTATGTAAATCCAACTGGACAATTTATAATCGGTGGGCCTGAAGGTGACACAGGTTTAACTGGAAGAAAAATTATTGTTGATACTTATGGTGGAGCTGCACCACACGGTGGAGGAGCTTTTTCTGGAAAAGATCCAAGTAAAGTGGATAGATCAGCTGCTTATGTCGCAAGGTATATAGCTAAGAATGTTGTTGCTTCAAAAATTGCCGACAAATGTTTAATTCAACTTGCCTATGCCATTGGTGTTTCTAAACCTTTGTCAATCTATGTTAATCTTTTTGATGGTGATGGTGAAAAGTCAATACATGTAGAAAAATTAATAAAAGATAATTTTGACCTGTCTCCTAGAGGAATTAGAGAAATGTTATCTTTAAATAATCCAATATATGAGTGTACTGCCGCATACGGCCATTTTGGTAGAAAACCAGGATCAAATGGTTCTTTTTCTTGGGAAAAAACAGATAAAACTGCAGTTTTTAAAAAGTAGAACTTGAAAAAAGTTAAAATATAAATTAAATAATATTTTAAGTTACCTGGATAAATGAAAATGGGCTTTTGCCCATTTTTTTTTAGAGGGCAATAAATATAAAACTATGTTGAATCAAAGATCTGATAAAGTTGAACTTTTAAGAATAGCTGAAGCTGTGGCTATAGAGAAATCTATTGATAAAGAAATTATTCTAAATTCAATGGAGACTGCCATACAAAAAGCTGCAAAAACACGTTTTGGATCTGAAAATGATATACGAGCAAAAATTGACAGAGAAAGTGGGAATATAACTCTCCACAAAGTATTAAAAATTGTAGAAAAACCAGAAAACCTAGATATCGAAATTTCATTAAAGCATGCCATAAAAATAGAAAACAATGAAAACGTAAAAATAGGCGATGAAATATTTGAGGAATTGCCCCCCGTGGATTTTGGAAGAATCGCCGCTCAAACTGCTAGACAAGTAATAACCCAAAGCGTTCGAGCCGCAGAAAGAGAAAGACAATATAACGATTTTATTGATAAAAAAGGTGAAATTTTAAGTGGTATTGTAAAAAGATTAGAATACGGGAATGTAATTATAGATCTAAATAGAGCAGAATCTATTATAAGAAAAGAAGAGCTGATACCAAGAGAAGTTCTAAAAACCGGAGATAGAATCAAGGCTTATTGCTACGATGTGATTAGAGAAAATAAGGGGCAACAAATATTTTTGTCCAGAGCAAATCCAAAATTTATGGAAAAATTATTTTTTCAAGAAGTTCCGGAAATTTATGATGGAATTATTGAGATTAAATCATCTGCCAGAGATCCTGGTAGTAGAGCAAAAATTTGTGTTCATTCAAAAGATTCTTCTATTGATCCGGTAGGAGCATGCGTTGGCATGAGAGGAAGTAGAGTTCAGTCTGTAGTAAATGAACTTTCTGGAGAAAAAATAGATATAGTTCATTGGTCAGAAGATGTTGCGGCTCTTGTTGTGAGCGCTTTATCACCTGCAGAAATTCAAAAAGTGATCATTGATGATCAAAGTAGGAGAATAGAAGTTATTTTAACTGAAGAAAATTTAAGCAAAGCAATAGGTAGACGAGGACAAAATGTTAGATTAGCATCAAAATTAATTGATTTTGAAATAGATATATTGACCGAAAAAGAAGAGTCTGAAAAAAGACAATTAGAGTTTAAAGAAAAAACTGAAACTTTTGTAAATAATTTAGAAGTCGATGAAACTCTGGGACAACTTCTGGTTGCTGAAGGGTTTTCTTCAATAGATGAAATTTATAAATCAAATCCAGAAGAGATTTCAAAAATTGAAGGTATTGATGAAAACACAGCTAAAGAATTAAAAGAAAGAGCGGAAGAATATCTTGTTAAAGAAAAAGAAAATATTGGAAAAAAATTAAAAGATCTTGGTGTTGAAGAAAATTTAATTAATCATAAAGGACTTACCCCAGGAATGTTGTTAACATTGGGAGTAAAAAAAATTAAAACTTTAAAAGATTTTGCTGAACTTTCAACCGATGAACTGATAGGCAGTTATGATGAAAAAAAAGGTGTTAAATTTAAAATTGATGGATACCTTGAAGAGTTTGCTTTAACCAAAAAAGAAGCCGATGATTTAATTATAAATGCTAGAAATATTGTATTTAAATAAGGGAGATGTTTTTTTATGAAGGAAATAGAAAAAAAGAAAAAAAAACTTACTTTAAGTGTTTCATCAAAAGCCACTCATAATATTCAGCATTATGTAAAAAATAAACAAAAAACTTCTGTAGTTATAGAAAAAAAACCTCCAAGAAAATGGGGTGAAAAAAAATTTCAATCAAGAGATGCTAATTTTAATAAACCTAAATCAACCGGTAACTTTTCTCCAAAAAAAACACCAATTAACAGAAATTTTGATATTAGAAAAATGGCTGAAGAAAGAGCCACAAAAAGATTTGAAAATTTAAAAACAGAAAATTTACAACAAAAAAAAGGTAGCCTGGGTAAAGACAAAAACTTTGCCTCAAAAAGAGAATACAAACTTACTTTATCAAAAGCTTTAGATGACGAAGCTTTAGATGGAAGAATGAGAAGTCTGGCATCAGTAAAAAGAGCTAGACTCAAAGAAAAGAAAAGCCAGGATTTACAAAAGAAACATCCCGAAATAAAAAAAATTGTTCATGAAGTGAATATTCCAGATAAAATTACTATACAAGAACTTTCAAATAGAATGGCAATTCAAGCAAGCCATGTAATCAAACATCTTTTAGGTATGGGAGTTGTTGCGACTATCAATCATACTATTGATGCTGATACAACGGAATATCTTGTAAAAGAATTTGGCAATATCCCAATTAGAGAAAAAAAACCAGATTTAAATATTTTAAAACCAGAAAAAAAAGACAGCAAAAATTTAAAATTAAGACCTCCAATTGTAACCGTTATGGGACATGTTGATCACGGAAAAACTTCATTACTTGATGCTTTAAGAAAAACAAATGTTGTTGCTGATGAATATGGAGGAATAACGCAACACATAGGAGCTTACAGAATAGAAACAGAGAAAGGTAAATATATAACATTTATTGATACGCCAGGTCATGCTGCCTTTACTGAAATGAGAGCTAGAGGATCAAAAGTAACAGACATCGTCGTTCTTGTTGTGGCTGCTGATGATGGAGTAAAACCCCAAACAATAGAAGCAATAAAACACGCTAAAGCCGCAAAAGTTCCAATTATTGTTGCAATTAATAAATCTGATCTTCCTTCAGCCAACCCTCAAAAAATAAAAAATGATCTTTTGCAATATGAGCTAATAGCAGAAGAATTAAGTGGAGATACTTTATTTACCGAAGTTTCTGCTACTACAAAAAAAAATTTAGATAAGTTAAAAGAAAATATTATTCTTCAAGCAGATCTTCTTGATTTAAAAGCAAACTTTGAAGGATCTGCCGTTGGAGTTGTTTTGGAATCTAGAATAGATAAAGGTAAAGGACCTGTATCAACTGTATTAGTAACAAATGGAAGTTTAAAAAAAGGAGATTTTTTTGTATGTGGAAATACTTGGGGAAAAATAAGAGCAATGATAAATGATAAAAGCCAAAATACAGATTTGGCATTGCCATCAACTCCAGTTGAAATTTTAGGTATGAATAAATCAGCATTTGCCGGTGATGATTTTGTAGTAGTAGTTTCTGAAGAAAAAGCTAAAGAGATAAATGATTACAGAATCGTAACTAACAAATCAAAACAAACATCACCAATTTTGGTAAACAAAGAATCTGCTTTTGACAATACTTCAGAACCAAAGGAATTGGCTATAATTATTAAATCTGATGTTCATGGATCCAGTGAAGCACTAAAAAATGCAATTGAAAAAATTATACATGCTGAAGTTGCTCCAAAAATAATTTTATCGGATATTGGGGTAATTACAGAAACAGATGTAACTCTCGCAAGAGCATCAAATGCAATACTTATAGGTTTTAATGTAAGACCCAACAAAGAAGCTAAGCTATTAGCGGCGAATCACAAAATAACAGTAAAATTTTTTAACATAATATATGAAGTATTAGATTTTATAAATAATTCACTATCTGGCTTGTTGAAACCAGATGTAAAAGAGGAAATTGTAGGATCAGCAGAAGTTCAGGCAATTTTTAAAGTTTCAAAGATTGGCAGTGTGGCTGGATCAAAAGTTATAAATGGAGAAATAGTAAACAATCTGAATGCTAGGTTGATAAGAGATGGAAATGTATTATATACAGGATCAATAGGTAGTATTTTCAGGGAAAAAAATGCTGCCAAACAAGTCGCAGCGGGTCTTGAGTGTGGTATAACCCTTAAAGATTTTGCAGATTTTAAAGAAAAAGATGTAATCGAGGTTTACAAAATTATCGAAACAGAAAGAAGAATCTAATGATTAAACAGAATAACAATATTCCTTTTTCTCAAAGACAATTAAGAGTAGGGGAATTAATAAAGCAGTCCTTAGGACAAATTTTTTTGAGAGATGAGGCAAAAGTTCCAATTTTAGAAACTAAAAATATTACTGTTACCGAAGTCAGGATGAGTGCAGATCTCAAGAGTGCCAGAGCATATGTTATACCATTGGGTGGAAAAAATACAGATAGAGCAGTTGATATTCTAACTGAATTTTCACATTTAATTAGAAAAGCTTTATCAAAAAAAGTTGACATGAAATTTTTACCAAAAGTTTCTTTTGTTAGTGATAAATCGTTTGATTATGCAGAAAAAATAGAAAAGCTAATACAAAAAAATAAATAAAAATGAAAATAAAAAAAAAAAAAAGCGTTGATTCCTTAAAAATTAGTTCTAAGGATGTCGGGTCATCTGAAGTTCAAATTGGTTTATTAAGTGAAAAAATAGATAATTTATCTGATCATTTTAAACAAAATAAGGGAGATAAACATTCTACAAGAGGATTATTAAAAGCTGTAAATCAAAGGAAGCGTTTATTAGAATATCTTAAAAACAATAACGCAGAATCGTATAAAAACGTATTAACAAAATTAAATTTAAGAAAATAAATGTTTAAAATATTTAAAGAAGAAATACAATTAGGAGAAAAAAAATTAACTTTAGAGACGGGGAAAATAGCTCGACAAGCAGATGGAGCCATAATTGCAACTTGTGGAGAAACCGTTGTTATTTCAACAGTTGTAGGGTCAAAAAAAGTTGATCCAGAAACTGATTATTTTCCACTACAAGTAAATTATCAAGAAAAATATTATGCGGCTGGCAAAATACCAGGAGGTTATTTTAAGAGAGAAGCAAGGCCAACTGAATCTGAAACTTTGACTTCAAGATTAATTGATCGACCGATTCGTCCATTATTTCCAGAAAATTTTAGAAATGAAGTACAAATTTTACCAACAGTACTTTCTTACGATAATGAGAACGAGGCGGATATATTGGCAATTATAGCATCGTCAGCTGCTTTAGCAATTTCGGGCTTACCTTTTCAAGGACCTATAGCTGCTTCAAGAGTAGGTTATATAAATAATAATTATGTATTAAATCCATCTAAAGAAGAGTTAAAAGAGTCCAAATTAGACTTAGTTGTTGCTGGCACAAAAGATGCAGTATTAATGGTAGAATCTGAAGCATCAAGTTTAACCGAAAAACAGATGTTAGATGCAGTTAAATTCGGACACGAAAAATTTATTCCAGTAATAAAAGCAATAGAATCTCTAGCTAAAAAAAGTTCAAAAGAAGCGTGGAAGATAGAAGAAAAAGATCATAGCAAATTAAAAAATAAAATTTCAAAAGAACTAACAAAAGATTTAGAAAAAGCTTTTTCTGAAAAAGACAAAAAGAAAAGATCGGAATTAGTTAATTTAGCGTCCGAAAAATGTAAATCCTTATTCGAAGGAGATGACACTTATTCGGAGCTTGAAATATCCTTACAATTAAAAAATTTAGAAAAAGATATAGTAAGAACAAAGATACTTAAGAGTAAAAAAAGAATTGATGGAAGAGGATTGTCAGATGTGAGACCAATTAAGTGTGAAGTTGGGGTATTACCCAGAACTCATGGATCTGCTTTATTTACCAGAGGTGAAACTCAAGCATTAGTTACTACAACTTTGGGAACGACAGAAGATGAACAACGAATTGAAAGTTTGGAAGGACAAAAAAGAGTAAGATTTATGTTACATTACAACTTTCCTCCATTTTCAGTTGGTGAAACAGGAAGAATAGGTACAGGCAGAAGAGAAGTAGGCCATGGAAAGTTAGCATGGCGAGCTTTAAATTCATCATTGCCTGAAAAAGAAAAATTTCCTTATACTTTAAGAATTGTTTCAGAGATAACAGAGTCCAACGGCTCTTCATCAATGGCTACCGTTTGTGGAGCATCTTTAGCACTTATGGATGCAGCTGTCCCAATAGCTGAGCCAGTTGCCGGAATAGCAATGGGTTTAATAAAAGAGAAAAAAGAATTTTCAGTTTTATCTGATATTTTAGGTGACGAGGATCATTTAGGAGATATGGATTTTAAAGTAGCAGGTACAAAAGATGGGATTACTTCATTACAAATGGACATAAAAATTACTGGAATAACTTTTGAAATTATGGAGCAGGCATTAAATCAAGCTAAAGATGGAAGGGGACATATTTTGGCTGAAATGAATAAGGCAATTAAATCGTCAAGAAAAGAGGTGTCCAAATACACTCCTAAAATTGAAACTATAAAAGTCGATAAAAAAGATATAGCTGCAGTTATAGGCAAAGGTGGAGCTACAATTAGAGAAATTGTTGAATTATCTGGAGCTAAGGTAGATGTTAAAGATACGGGAGAAGTTACCATTGCAGCTCCTGATGAAGATTCGAGAAAAAAAGCAATGGAAATGGTAAAAAATATTATTGCAAAACCTGAGATGGGAAAAATTTATAAAGGCAAAGTGGTTAAAATAATGGAGTTTGGAGCTTTTGTAAATTTTTTAGGCAAACAAGATGGTTTAGTTCACATTTCACAACTTGCTGGGAAAAGAGTTGCTAAAGTTTCTGACGTTGTAAAGGAAGGCGATGAAGTTTCTGTTAAAGTTATAGGTTTTGATAGGGGCAAGGTTAAGCTTTCGATAAAAGAAGCCAGTTAAGTGATATTTTTCGGATTGGGCATTCCTACCTTATTATATCCAGCATCAACGTAATGTATTTCTCCAGTTACAGCAGCAGCTAAGTCACTTAATAAATATACGGCTGATCCACCAATATCATTAATATCAACATTTCTTTTTAAAAGAGAATGATTCTCATTCCATTTATATAAAAATTTTGCATCACCTATTGCAGATGCTGCCAATGTTTTAATTGGACCAGCACTAATTGCATTTACTCTTATTCCTCTTGAACCCAAATCTCTTGCAAGGTATTTTACACTAGATTCTAAAGCTGCTTTGCAAACTCCCATAACATTATAATTTGGAATTACTTTAGAGGACTCATAAGTTAAAGTTAACATACTTGATCCTTTACTCATGATTTTTGATGCTTCTTTCGCCACTTCAGTAAGTGAAAAACAGGAAATGAGCATACTTTTTAAAAAATTCTCTCTTGATGTATTAATAAATTCTCCTGAAAGCTCGGATCTATCAGAAAAAGCAATTGCATGAACAACAAAATCTAAATTTCCCCATTTATTTTTTATATCATCAAATGTTCTTACTACATCTTCTTTTTTTTCTACATCGCAGTTTAGAGTAAAACTAGATTTTAGCGATTGGGCTAAAGGAACCACTCTTTTTTTCAAAGTATCACCCAAATAAGTAAAAGCCAATTCTGCACCATGCCCTGCTAATTTTTTAGCAATACCCCAAGCAATAGATCTGTCATTGGCCACTCCCATTATTAGTCCTTTTTTTCCTTTTAATAGTGACATTTTTTTTAATTTAATTTTTCAAAAACTAATGTTGAATTTGTACCACCAAAACCAAAACTATTTGACATAACAGCATTTAATGAAACATTTTTTTCTACCTTCGTAACTATTGGAAAAGGTTTTGCATCATCATCCATATTTTTAATATTTGCAGAAGCTGCTATAAAATTATTTTTCATCATGATTAAAGAATAAATTGCTTCGTGGACAGATGCGGCACCTAAAGGGTGACCCGTGAGAGATTTTGTTGAACTAATTTTAGGAATTTTTTTTTGAAATGTTTCTTTTATTGCATTTAACTCTGTAATATCACCCACTGGTGTTGATGTACCATGAGTATTGATATAATCAATTTTATTTCTTGTTGTTTTTAAAGCCATTTTCATACATCTAGTCGCGCCTTCACCAGAAGGAGCAACCATATCATATCCATCCGATGTAGCTCCATAACCAGTTAATTCAGCATATATTTTTGCTCCCCTGGCTTTTGCATGTTCATATTCTTCCAAAACAAGAGCTCCACCACCTCCTGCAATAATAAATCCATCTCTATTAGCATCATAAGGTCTTGACGCCTCTTTTGGAGTGTTGTTGTATTTTGAAGATAATGCAGGCATGGCATCAAACATTCCTGAAAGAGCCCAATCTAATTCTTCTCCACCACCAACAAATACTATATCCTGTTTTCCATATTGAATAAGTTCCATTCCATTTCCGATACAATGCCCACTTGTTGCGCAGGCTGAACTAATTGAATAATTTACTCCTTTAATTTTAAACGGTACAGCAAGTGTTGCTGAGCATGTGCTTGCCATTGTTCTGGGCACTATATAAGGACCCATTCTTTTTGGTGCAGATTTTCTTATAGTGTCTACAGCAAAGTAAACGTTTTTTATTGAAGGCCCACCAGATCCCATCACAATTCCTGTTTTTTCGTTACTGATATCTTTTTCTTCTAAGCCAGATTCTTCTATTGCTTCTTTTAAAGATATATAGGTATAAGCAGAACCCTCTCCCATAAATCTTTTTATTTTTCTATCTATATGTTTGTCTAAATCTAAATTTTTAACAGATCCAATAACATGACTTCTAAAGTTATATTTTTTATGTTCCTCAGAAAAAACTATTCCTGATTTTGTATTTAGTAAAGAATCTAGCACCTCACCTTTGTTGTTACCAATACACGAAACTATTCCAATACCTGTAATTACTACTCTTCTCATGATTTAAAAAGTCCCACCTTTAATCCTTCTGCCAGATATATAGCTTTATTGTCTGAATATAATTTTCCATCAGCTAAGCCTACAACAGCACCCTCTTTTCTTAAAATTTTTTTTATATCGACTTCATATCTGGCAATTTTGACATTTTTAAGAACTTCACCAGTGAACTTTACAGCATTTACTCCAAGTGCTCTTCCTTTGCCCGGTTCTCCTATCCAACCTAAAAAAAATCCCACTAATTGCCACATTGCATCTAATCCTAGACAACCGGGCATTACAGGATCTTCTTTAAAGTGACAATCAAAAAACCACATTTTTTCTTTTATATCTAGTTCAGCTTCAATTATTCCTTTATCAAATTTTCCTTTTATCTCCTGAATGTTTGTAATTCTATCAAACATCAGCATAGGAGGTAATGGAAGTTTTGCGTTTCCGGGTCCAAATAATTCCCCGTTGGCGCAACCAATTAATTCTTCATATTTGAAGCTGTGTTTTTTTGTCATACCAGTAAACTAATACTTGATTAATATATGTTATTAAATATATTTGGTTTTGGATCGATTACAAATTAATAATTATAATTTTAGAATGCAATTCATATGAGTGAACAATCAAAATGTCCAATTACAGGAGCAGGAACACCTCCAAAGTTTCCAACTGGTAGAGGAACATCCAATAGAGATTGGTGGCCAAACAGCTTAAACCTTAAAATTCTAAGTCAACATTCTTCTTTAGTTGACCCTATGGAGAAGAAATTTAATTATGCAAAAGAATTCAAAACACTTAACTTTAAAGCACTAAAAAAAGATTTACATAAATTAATGACGGACTCACAAGATTGGTGGCCTGCTGACTACGGTCATTATGGAGGGCTTTTTATTCGATTAGCGTGGCATGCTGCTGGAACATATAGAACTGGCGACGGACGTGGTGGCGCTGGAACCGGCAATCAACGTTTTGCTCCACTAAATAGTTGGCCAGATAATGTTAATCTAGATAAAGGAAGATTGTTACTTTGGCCCATTAAGAAAAAGTACGGTAAAAAAATTTCATGGGCTGATCTTTTCATTCTAGTTGGAAACGTAGCTTTAGAGTCAATGGGTTTTAAAACTTTTGGTTTTGGAGGAGGTCGAGAAGATATTTGGGAACCCGAAGAAGATATTTATTGGGGATCTGAAAAAGAATGGCTCGGTGTTAACCGTTACAGCGGCAAACGAGATCTTGAAAATCCTTTAGGAGCAACTCATATGGGCTTGATTTACGTAAATCCACAAGGTCCTAATGCAAATCCAGATCCTCTTTTAGCGGCTCATGATATTCGTGAAACTTTTGGTCGTATGGCGATGAATGATTATGAAACAGTAGCACTTATAGCTGGTGGGCATACTTTTGGAAAATCCCATGGCGCTGCTCCTGAATCACATAAAGGTCCCGAACCCGAAGGTGCAAAAATTCAAGAACAAAGCATGGGTTGGACGAGTAATTTTGGAACTGGTATGGGAGCTGATACTGTTAGCAGTGGTCTCGAAGGAGCTTGGACCGTAAATCCAACAAAATGGGACAATGGTTATTTTGATTTATTATTTGCTCATGAGTGGGAGTTAACAAAGAGTCCAGCAGGAGCACATCAGTGGAAACCCAAGAAGAACGGAGCAGATATAAATATTGTTCCTGAAGCACATGATCCTTCTAAAAAAGTTCCTCCAATGATGCTAACTACAGATCTTTCTTTAAGAATGGATCCTAAATATGGTCCAATTTCTAGAAATTTTCATGAAAATCCAGATGAATTTGCAGATGCGTTTGCGAGAGCTTGGTTTAAGCTTACGCACCGCGATATGGGGCCTCGTGCTTGTTATTTAGGTTCAGAAGTTCCAAAAGAACAACTAATTTGGCAAGATCCTATTCCAAAAGTTAAATATAAACTTAAAAATAAAGATATTAATATTCTTAAAGCAAAAATATCAAAATCAGGACTTTCCATCTCTCAGTTAGTTTCTACAGCCTGGGCATCAGCATCTACCTTTCGAGGTTCGGATAAAAGAGGTGGAGCTAATGGAGCAAGAATTAGACTTGAACCTCAAAAAGATTGGGAAGTAAATAATCCATCTGAACTATCTAAAGTTCTTAAAACTTTAGAAAAGATACAAAAAGGTTTTAATACTAAAAGTAAAATGGTTTCGATGGCTGATTTAATTGTTTTAGGTGGTTGTGTTGGAATTGAAAATGCAGCTAAGAAAGCTGGTCATAAGGTAACAGTCCCATTTACACCAGGCCGTGGTGATGCATCACAAGATCAAACTGATGTATATTCTTTTGGTTTACTTGAACCAAAAGCAGATGGATTTAGAAACTATATTATAAAAACATCTAATGGATCAGGAACAAAACCTACTGTATCGGCAGAGGAAATGTTAGTTGATAGGGCACAGCTAATGAAACTTACCGCACCTGAAATGACAGTTTTAGCTGGTGGTATGCGTGTATTAAATACAAATTTTGATAATTCAAAACATGGAGTATTCACAAGAAAACCAGAAGCACTTACAAATGATTTCTTTGTTAACTTGCTAGATATGGGGATAAAATGGAAAGAAGTTTCAAAAGCAGAAGATTTATTTGAAGGAAAAGATCGCAAAACCAATAAAGTAAAGTGGACTGGTACTCGTGTTGATCTTATATTTGGCTCAAATTCACAACTAAGAGCACTAGCAGAAGTTTATGCTTCTGAAGATTCTAAAACTAAGTTTCTTGCTGATTTTATATCTGCGTGGACAAAAGTAATGAATCTAGACCGTTTTGATCTAAAATAAAATTTAAATATTTTAATTAATTTTTCCCCATAATGAATTTTTATAAATCCATCCACTGAACCCACCAGAACTAATTTTGCACCATTTTACTTTACATTTTTTTATTAAAACCAATCTTCCAATTTCAAGTTTTGCTATTGGTTTTGAAAAAATAGTAGGTTTCTTATAAAGCACAGAATTATTTTTTTTGCATATAGCAGATTTTTTTTTAGATAGTTGTGAAGCATGTATCCAACCTGAGTTATTTTCAAAATCTTTTATTTTTCTCCAAGTTTCCGATTTATCTAAGATTTCCATGGGTAAATATTTTTTTTTGTAAATAAATTTGACAGGATATTCAAAGGATGGTCCTTGTCTTAAATTTACCTCGTTATTTTTTAAAGATAAAAATTTTTTACTTTCATTTGCAAAAGATTTTGGAAAAAAACATAAAATTAAAAAAAATAAAATAAAAATAATTAAGTAATGTTTGTTATTTTTTCTCATTACAAAAACAATCAGAGCGTTTATTAAGTTTTACTTTTCTAAATGTGAGTTTTAGCGCATCTATTATTAGAATGTAGCCGCAAAGCGTATCCCCGATCCCTAGAATTTCTTTAGCAACTTCATTTGCTTGAATGCTGCCAATTATGCCACCCAAGGTACCTAGGACGCCTTCATATTCACAATTATCAATGTCTAAGCTAACTGGGGCATGAGTAATAAAGCACCTCAAACATGGAGAGTTTTTTTTAGAAAAATTAAAGGTATAAACCTGTCCATCAAATTTACTTATTGCGCCCGAGACCAGGATTTTTT
>CACLKR010000008.1 GCA_902607625.1 uncultured Pelagibacteraceae bacterium | reverse complement strand
TAATTTAAATATGTGGTCAGGTACTGATGGAGAAGATATAAAAAAAGTTTTAAAAAGAATAGATAAATTAAAACTTGCAAGACTTTCTGAAGATTTACTTTTTCAAGTATTATTTACAAACGCATATTCTCCAAAAAAAAATTTAGATTCTGAGGAATTTTTAAGGATAAAAATTGACTGGTTAATAAAAAAAAAAAGAATTAAAAATTTAGAAACTTTTTTAAGCAAAAATATAGTAGTGGGGCAAAATTCAAAAGCTATAAAATTCTTAATTAATGAATATCTTTCTTCTGCAGACATTAAGTCTGCCTGTGATAAAACGAATTTTATAGATTCAAAAGTTCAAAATGATTACTTAGAAAAATTTACAATTTATTGTTTAATAAATAATGACCAAAAAGAAGAAGCACAATTAATCTTTGATCTTTTAATAGAGAGAGGTTTTAAAGATCAATTTTTTGAAGATAAAATTAATTTTTTATTAGGAATTAAAAATGACACAACTCAAAAAATTTTAGATAATAATCTTTTAAATTTTTATTTATCACATGTTACTAGTAATAATTTTAAATATGAACCCAATGATAAAACGGACCAATATATATGGAAATATCTTTCTTCTGCTAATTTGATACAAATTAATAATTTTGAAAATGAAGATGTAATATTAACGTACGAGCAAGCTGCAGCACAAAATTCTTTTGAAAGCGATGAAATATTCAAAATTTATCTTAAAATGAATTTTAATTTTCAACAATTAATTAACGCACAAGAAATTTATAAAAATTTACCAAATTATAAAGCTAGGGCTCTAATTTATCAAAGCATGATGTTAAGTAATGATATTAAAAGGAAACTAAATTTAGCATTTTTACTCAAAGATTTATTTATCAAAGACAAAATTTTCAAAGTATATGCCGAAGAATTATCAAGTATTTTAAAGTCTATTGATCCCGAAGAAATTCCAGAAGATTATGTTGAGTTAGTGAATCAAAATTTAAACAAAAATTTAACAAACGATATAAAATTTGATAATGAGATATTGCATAGATCTAAAGTTATAAAACATTTCTTAGAAAATAATGAAAAAATAAGTAAAACTGAAAAGGATTTCAAATCAGTTTATAAAAAAATAAAAAAAAACAAGAAATATTTTATTTCCATAAAAGATATTGTTGTTTTGGAGTCCCTAGAAGCTGATGGGATCTCTTTGCCTGAAGATTTAGATTATTCTGCGCTATCTTCCCAATTAACAGTTCCAAAAAACTTGTATGATTTGGCAAACCAAAATCAAATTGGTTTAGTTATGCTAAAAATTGTGGAAATAATTGGAGAGGACAATATTAGCGATTTAGATCCAGAAACAATATATTTTTTAAATAAAATATTGAATGAACTTAATTTAAAGAAAATAAGAAATAATATTTTGAGCGAAGCTTTGCCCATTAGGACCTAGCTACTTTTATAAAAAAATTTCAATTACTTGACTATAATAGTCTTATAATTTATTCATATTTAAATGGCATTGAAGCAAATTTTAACTGAACCAGACAAAATTTTGAGGGAAAAATCTTTAAAAGTGAATCAAGTGGATGAAGATTTGCAAAAACTGATGGATGATATGTTGGAGACAATGTATGCGGCGCCAGGAATTGGATTGGCCGCTATACAAGTCGGCGTACCCAAAAGGGTTATAATTCTTGATATTGGGTTGCGAGATAAATCGGAAAGTACAAATGATGAGAAACAAGTGACAAGAAAAAATCCAATGTACTTTGTGAATCCAGAAATAATTACAAAATCTACAAATAATTCAACATACGAAGAAGGTTGTTTGTCAGTACCTGGTCAATTTGCTGAAATTGAGAGACCAGATAAGTGTCATATAAAATATTTAGATTATTATGGGCAACCTAAAGAACTTGTGGCTGAAGGTATGCTTGCAACATGTATCCAACACGAGATGGATCATTTAGAAGGAATTTTGTTTATTGATTATTTATCAAAATTAAAAAAATCAATGATTGTTAAAAAACTTACAAAGCAAAAAGAACAACTTGATAGAATTGTAATTTAAATTCAAAAATAAATTCATGTCACTCAAAATAGTATTTATGGGAACTCCCGAGTTCTCAATACCGACCCTTGAAGCCTTAATTAATAATAAATTTGAAATTTTAGGCATTTACACACAGTCACCTAAAAAATCAAAAAGGGGACAAAAAATAAATGTTTCTCCTGTACAAAAGTTTTGCGAAAAAAATAATTTACCTGTTAGAAATCCCGAAGATTTAAATAATAATGAAGAGTATAATTTTATTAAAAATTTATCTGCTGATATAGCTGTAGTTGTTGCTTACGGCAAATTAATTCCAAAAAATATTCTAAAAATAACGAAACATGGATTTATAAATATTCACGCATCATTGTTGCCAAAATGGAGAGGGGCAGCACCCATTCAGCGAGCTATTATGAATGGAGATAAAAAAACAGGAGTAAGCATAATGAGGATAGAAGAAAAATTAGATTGCGGGCCTGTAATAGCTTCGCGCGAACTAGAATTAGATACTAGTAAGACTTATGGAGAAACAGAAAAAAAACTATCAGAAATTGGAGCCAATTTATTAATTGAAAGCTTGAAAAAGATAGAAAGTGGTAATGCAAAATTTGTGGAACAAATACACTCTGAGGCAACTTACGCAAAAAAAATAAACAAAAAAGAAACTAAAATAAACTGGAACCTAAACGCAGATCAAGTTATTGCTCAAATTCATGGTTTAAATCCCAATCCTGGGGCGTGGTTTGAATTTGAGAAAGAGAGAATGAAGGTTTGGAAAGCTAAAAAATTATTAGCTAACGGCAGATCGGGTACAGTTATTGAAGAAAATTTAACTGTAGCGTGCAAATCCAATTCTATTCAAATTCTGGAAATACAACGTGAAGGAAAAAATAAACAACTTACACAAGATTTTTTGTTGGGGAAAAAAATTAGCAAAGGTTCAATTTTAACATAATGCAAAGATATAAAATAAAAATAGAATATGATGGAACGCTATTTGTAGGTTGGCAATTTCAAAAAAACGGTCCATCCGTTCAAGAAGTATTACAAAAAGCAATATTTAATTTTGCCAAGGAAAAAGTAGTTGTAACAGGTGCCGGTAGAACAGATTCAGGAGTTCATGCGTTAGCACAAGTCGCTCATTTTGATTTAAAAAAAAAAATTAAAAAAAAAAACTTTTTACCAGGTATTAACCAACATATTGGCAATAAACCAGTCACTGTTTTAAAAATAAATAAAACTAGTAAAAAATTTCATGCAAGATTTGATGCCAAAAAAAGAACTTATCAATATACAATCATTAATAGACAATCACCCTTAACACTCCAAAAAAATAAAGCATGGCATATTCGTAAAAAACTAGACATTAAAGTCATGAAAAAAGGAGCAAAATTGTTATTAGGGACTCATGATTTTTCAACCTTTAGATCGTCGTCTTGTGGAGCAAAATCACCAATTAAGACTATGGAAAAGATCTCAATAAAAAAAAATCAAGAAAAAATAACTTTAAAATTTATTTCTAGATCCTTTTTACAACAACAAGTTAGATCAATGGTCGGCTGTATTAAATATTTAGGTGATGGCAAATGGAAACTTGAAGATTTTAAGAAATCATTTAAATCAAAGAGTCGTCTTAAATGTGCTCCGCCGGCACCTGCTTGCGGTCTTTATCTAGCAAAGATAAAATATTAATTATTCTAATAGAGATTTTACGTGGTAATCGATGCTTTCTTTTAGGGCGTTTAAATCATATCCACCTTCTAAAATAGATACTACTTTTCCATCACAAAGTTTTTTGGCTAGAGACAATATTCTTTTTGTCAAAGTATAGTAATCTTTAGATTCTAGATTTATCTGAGCAAGAGGATCATCTTTATGGGCATCAAATCCCGCTGATAATAAAATAAATTCAGGCTTAAATGCTTTAAGTTTATTAAAAATACTTTCATAAGCATTTAAGAATTCATGAGATTGTGTACCTGCATCCAAGGGTACATTCAACACATTATCTTTATTACCTTTTTCATTTGCAGCTCCTGATCCAGGATAATAGGGATATTGGTGTGAAGAAATATACAAAACTTTTTCATTATCGTAAAAAATATCTTGCGTTCCATTGCCATGATGAACGTCAAAATCAATAATTGCGACTTTCTTTAATTTATACTTTTCTAGTAAATAATAAGCTCCAACTGCGATATTATTATAAACACAGAATCCCATAGCTTTTTGCTTCTCAGCGTGATGACCTGGAGGTCTAACCGCACAAAAAGCATTATTGAAATCACTATTCATTACTCCATCAATAGCGGTCAAAATTGAGCCAACGGCATCTCGAGTTGCTTCTTTGCTGCCGGGCGAGACAATGGTATCACTATCTAAGAAATTTAAACCCTGTTTAGGAAAAGAGTCTTTTACATTATTCAAGTAATTTTTATCATGAGCAAATTCCAAATATTTTAGATCAAACTTTGCTGGCTTTTTCCAAATTAAATTTTTGGATTTTACTTTTTTTAAATGATCAATAACAACGGTTACGCGGTCAGCTCTTTCAGGATGTCCTTCGCCAGTATGATGGTTTAAATAGGTATCGGTAGTTAAAATACAGGTTTTCACTTAAAGTAGTGTAACAAAATATTTAAGTATATTTTTTTAAGTTTTCTCATATCAGCAACCGAAACCATTTCATCGATCTTATGTGCGGTTTTTCCAACTAATCCAAATTCTACACATGGAGATATCTTTCTGATAAATCTTGCATCAGATGTTCCGCCAGCAGTTGATAACTTTGGTTTCACTTTAGTTATTTTTTTAATGATTTTTTGGATCATATAAGTGGTTTTATTGGGTGTAGTTAAAAATGCCTCTCCCGATTCCATATAAGAAATTTTAAAGGAACACCTGCTTCTCTTACATATATTACTAAAAACTTTATTCAGTTTTCTTTTTAAAGAATCTGATGAATGCTTATTATTGAATCTGATATTAAAAGTAGCTGTAGCCTCCGCAGGAATTACATTATCAGCTGTATTTTCGATATTAATCTTAACTACCTCAAGATTTGAAGGTTGAAAGTTTTTTGTTCCTCTATCAAGTTTAATATTATTAATTTGATTGAGTATTTTTGTTATAACGGGGGCAGGGTTATTTGCTTGATGCGGATAGGCGACATGGCCTTGGGTTCCATAAACTGTTAGATATCCAGTCATACTTCCTCTTCTACCAATTTTCATCAACTGACCAAGTTTTGTTAAATTTGTTGGTTCGCCTACTAAACAAAAATTTATTTTTTCTTTTCTTTTTTTTAATTTTTCAACGACCTTTTTTGTTCCATTGATTGCAATAGCTTCTTCGTCACCAGTAATTAACAGGCTAATTGATCCTTTAAATTTTGGCTTCATTTTTTTGAACTGACTCAAAGCGGCTACAAAACAAGCAATTGATCCCTTCATATCACTTGCACCACGCCCTATTAATTTATTGTTTTTTATTACGCCTAAGAAAGGGTTTACTGACCAAGATTTAAAGTTTCCCACAGGCACAACATCGGTGTGCCCAGCGAAACAAAAATTGGGAGAAGATTTTCCAAGTTTTGCATATAAGTTTTTAATATTTTTAAAATTCATCATTTGGCATTTAAAACCAAGTGATCTTAAGTATTTTGCTAGAACATTTATTGCACCAGCATCTTTTGGTGTGACACTTGGACGACGAATCAATTCCCTTGCTAACTTTAATTCATTAATAGGCATTAGTTTATTAATCTCTCAGCAAATCGTTGATTGATGTTTTGCTTCTAGTTTTTTCGTCCACTTTTTTTACGATAATCACGCAATATAAGGATGGACCTTCAGGGTTATTTTTACTAGGCATAGATCCAGGAACTATAACTGAATAAGCAGGAACTTTTCCATAAATTATTTCGCCGGTAGCTCGATCAATAATTCTTGTTGATGCGCCAATGTAAACTCCCATAGATAAAACTGAACCTTTTTCAACGATGACACCTTCAGCTATTTCCGCTCGCGCTCCAATAAAGCAATTATCTTCAACTATAGTTGGATTTGCTTGCATAGGTTCCAACACTCCTCCAATCCCAGCTCCACCCGATATGTGGCAGTTTTTTCCAACTTGTGCACAAGATCCGACAGATGCCCAAGTATCAATCATGCTTCCTTCATCAACATAAGCTCCAATATTTACAAAGGAGGGCATTAGAACAACATTTTTTGCAATGAATGCACCTTTTCTTACAACGCCGTTAGGCACTGATCTAAATCCTGCTTGGGCGAATTTTTTTTCATTCCATTTTTTAGTTTTACCTTCTATTTTATCAAACCAAGTTCCATATGGACCCTTGGAAGTTTTCATTTTGTTAATTCTAAAGCTCAACAAAATTGCTTTTTTAATCCATTGATTAACGATCCATTCATTGTTTTTCTTTTCAGCAACTCGTATTTCGCCTGAATCTAATAGGTCTATAGTTTTACTAATAGCGTTTAGTAATTTTCTACTAGATTTAGAATTAACCTGGCCTTTATTATTCCAAGCCTCATTAATTATATTTTCAAAAGATTTAGTATTCATTATGCAGCTTTCAGTAAATTAATTTTTTTTAAAAATTCAGATAAGTTATTTGTTTTATAATTTATAAAATTAGCATCTGAAAATTTTTTTGCCCAAGGTACGTCATTTTCAATCCAGACAGTTTTCATACCCATTTCATATGCCGGTTTTAGATTTCTTGCAATATCTTCAATAAATACACATAAGTTTGGGTCAATTTTATGTTTTTCTACTAATTTTTTATATGGCTCCATTGCAGGTTTTGGCACAAGGTTAGAATCAATAATGTCAAAAATGTCATCGAAATGCTGATAAATTCCAATTCTTTTAGTTACGTTTATTGCATGTTTTCTAGGTCCATTAGTAAATATAATTTTTTTTCCATCCAGTTTTTTCAACTCTTCGCTAAGTTCTAAGTCCTTTTTAAGGAAATCTATATCTATGTCGTGGACAAATTCTAAAAATTCATTTGCATCGATTTTGTGATTTTTTATCATCCCATTTAAAGTTGTATTGTATTCATGAAAATAATTTTTTTGAATTTCTTTAGCCTCATCTATATTTATGTTAAGTTTATCAGATACGTATTTCGACATTTTTTTTTCAACTTGTTCAAAAACTTTAGTTTTACCAGAATACAAGGTGTTATCTAAGTCAAATATCCAATATTTAATCGATTGAAATGTTTTCATTTTCTTATAAGAGTTCCAGAACCTTTGTCTGAAAATAGCTCAAAAAGAATAGAATGGGGTTTTCTACCATCAATAACCACAACACCTCTGACCCCATTATTAACGGCATTAATACACGTTCTAATTTTGGGTATCATGCCGTTACTAATAATTTCGGTGTATATTAATTTTTCTGCTTCGGTTGGTTTAATTTCTGAAATTAATTTTTTGCTTTTATCATAAACTCCCTCAACATCTGTCATCAGCATTAATCTTCTTGATTTCAAACTTATTGCTAGAGCGCCTGCCGCAGTATCAGCATTGATATTATAAGTTTGGTTTTTTTCATCTAAACCCATCGGGGCGACGACTGGTATGAAATTTTCTTTTATTAAATTTTTAATTAGTTTGTTATCAACTCTTGTTATTTTACCGACATAACCCAATTCCTTATTTTTTTGCTCAACATAAATTGCATTATTTTCTTTTATAGTTATAGATTTTGCTTTACACGATTTTTTTTCTAAGGAATCAACAATTTCTTTATTAAATTTTATCATGACGTCTTCAACAATTCTTATAACTTTTTCATCAGTTACTCTTAATCCCATAATAAATTTGGTTTCTATATTTAGTTCATCTAATTTCTTCTTTATTCTTGGTCCTCCACCATGAACTATAATAGGTGAGAGTCCTAGTTTTTTTAATATTATGACATTGCTAATAAAATTGTTAAATAGATCTGGATCTAAAAGGACTCGGCCTCCACATTTAATAACTATTTTTTCTTTTGAATATTTTTTTACATATTGCTCAATTTCTTGAGTTGGAGGTCCATTTTTTGGCCAAAACTCTTTTATATTATTATCTAAATTTTCAGTTATGGGCATTAATTATCTAGACCGTTTTTACTTTCGTTCCTCTCATAATTACCCATTGCTGCGCAATAGTTAATATGTTGTTTACAGTCCAATACACAACCAATCCTGATGGAAATGGAGCCAATATTATTGTTAAAAAAAGAGGGAAAAACATAAAAATTTTTGCTTGTATAGGATCAGGCGGAGTAGGATTTAATTTTTGCTGTACCCACATGCTTAAACCCATCAATATTGGCCAGGCTCCTATCATTAAAAAAGTTGGTGGATCCCAGGGAATTAATCCAAATAAATTAAAAATAGATGTTGGGTCCCTTTCAGATAAATCTTTTATCCAACCAAAGAAAGGTTGATGTCTCATTTCAAGGGTAACATACAACATTTTATAAATTGCAAAGAAAAATGGAATTTGAATTAGCACCGGTAAGCAACCAGAAATAGGATTAACTTTTTCTCTTTTGTATAAAGCCATCATTTCTTGTTGCAATTTAACTTTATCACCTTTATGTAATTCTTTTAATCTAAGCATTTCAGGCTGAAGTATTTTCATTTTTGCCATTGATTTGAAAGAATAATTGGCCAGCGGAAAGAATATTAACCTGACCAATGCAGTAATGATGACAATTGCAAAACCAAAATTTCCAGTGAGTTTAAAAAAATAATCAATAATAAAAAATAATGGCTTAGTAAAGAAATAAAACCAACCCCAATCTATTGCTAAGTCAAATTTTTCTATACCCAATTGCTCAGCGTAACCATCAATAACTGCAACCTCTTTTGCTGCAACAAAAGCATTTATTTCATTTGTAGTAGAGTTTCCGGGATTAAGTATTTTAGCTTCTTTTATTATATAATTAGCTCTGTACTTTTCTTTGTTTGCTACAAATTCAGCTTTAAATTCTTTCCCTTTTTCTGGAACTATTGCAGTTAGCCAATATTTATCGGTAATACCTAGCCAACCTTTTGAGCTATTAATAGTAAATTTTTCTTTTTCAATATCGTCATAATCTTCTTCTTTCAATTCGTCTCCAAAGACTCCAAGAAAACCTTCGTGCAAAATGTATATTTGCATTCCTTCGGGTTTACCACCTCGAGTAATTTGTGCGTAAGGATAGAATTGAAAGGATTTATTAGAATTATTTTTTATACCTTGTGTAATTTTAAATAAAAATTTTTCATCTAAATCAATTTTTTTCGTAAAAATTAAACCATCACCATTGTCCCATTCAATTGTTACTGGATTGTTCGGGGTCAGCGTACTATTTCCTTTAACCTTCCAAATTGTATCACCCAAGGGTAATTTTACCTTTTCATTTCCACCTGACGCCCAACCTGTCTCAATAAAATATTCTTCGGAAGAATTTTTTGGATTTAAAAAAGTTACATTATTTTCACCGTTAAGGGTTTCTTTATAATTTTTAAATGTAATATCATCTATAATAGCACCTTGGAGCGATATAGATCCTTTAATATTCTCATTTTCTATTTTGACTCGATTTGTTTTATTAATTACATCATTTCTCGTAATTTCATTTTTGATTTCTTTTTCACCTTCATCAATAGAAGGAGAAGAAAGATCTTCATCTTTCATTATTTCATTTTCAGCGGTTTGTTGTTCCACGATGGGAGCCTCAAAAAAAGTTCCCCAACCAACCAAAACTATTGTGGAAAGTACAATGGCCAATAATACATTTTTAAAATCCATTTATTTTTTTCCTTTTTTTAAATTAGGCACAGGATCATATCCACTATTTCCGCCTAAAATTTTGATTGGATGACATCTTAAAATTCTTTTTATTCCTAAAAAAGAACCCTTAAAAATTCCATTAAATTTTAATGAGTCTATAAAGTATTCAGAACAAGTAGGAAGATATCTGCAATTTGATGGGAAGTAAGGTGAAATAAAATATTTATAAAATTTTATTATTAGGATTAACGAATTATTTATTAATTTCATGAGCAGTTTGTTATTAGCTTTATTTTTTTAAAAGTTTCATTTACTTCTCCAAGAACATTTATAAATTTATCTTTGTATACATTATTTTTTCCAAAAATTACATAAGTGTAGTTTAGGTCAATTAACCGCTTTTCTTTTGAAATTTTTTGAACCGCATACTTTAATTTTCGTTTTACCTTATTTCGCGTTACAGCGTTTCCAATATTTTTTTTCATTACAAAACTTATGTTTAAATATTTATTAAAATCTTTTTTAAAATTTCTAGAATTTTTATCGAAATAAATAGTAAAATATTTTGTATTTATTCTTTTTTTTTTTAAAATTTTTAGAAAATCTTTGCTACGGTTTAGGCTTTTGAATTTGATCATTTTTAGAACATAAATTAAGTAGATAATTTTTTTCTACCTTTAGCTCTTCTTCTTGCAAGTGTTTTCCGGCCGCCTTTTTTTTTCATTCTGGATCTAAATCCATGTCTTCTTTTTCGCACAATTCGGCTTGGTTGATATGTTCTTTTCATAAAATTTGTTTGCTTCTTGTTAAAATTTTTTGCTATTTATAGGTAATAAGAACATATAAGTACAGTTAAAAATTAAACTATGAACTTGAAATCATCTAATTTTAAAATTTACCTAGGGATCGCATATGTAACTATTCTTGGGGTAGCTATTTATTTTTTTTGGTCAACTTTTGATCTAAAAGATTTAACTAGCTATGATTTAATTAAAGAAAATAGAGAAGTAATCCTAACATACAAAGATAATAATATTTTCTTTCTGACAATTATTTTTTTTATCATTACTATTTTTTTGAATGTGTTATTAACTCCTATGTTTTTACCTACTTTAATAATTGGCTTTATTTTTGGTAAATGGTTGGGAACATTAATACTAATTTTTGGGAATACAATTGGTGGATTTCTGTTATATCGTTTAGCACAAACATTTTTTAGCGATTTGATCGAATCAAAATTTAAAACAAGATTTTCTAAATTTATAGATTTTTTTAATAAAAATGAGTTAATATATTTTATGACCTTTAGGTTTATTGGAGGAGGAGGAACTCCTTTTCCTATACAGAACATTTTGCCTGTTCTTTTTAACATGTCATCTAAAAATTATATTATTGCCACTCTTGTGGGAACACTTCCTACAACGTTTGTAGTAGTAGCCCTTGGCAGTGGTATTGAAAAGATAATTGATCAAAATGCTGAGCTCAGTGTTTTACCAGTTATTCAATCGCCAGAAATTTATCTTCCTATAATTGGTTTTTTTGTTCTTTTGCTTTCAGGTTTTTTTATTAAAAAATTTTTTTTTAAACAATAGAATATGAGACATGTACATTTAGATAAAATTAAAAGTTTAGAAAATGCACCAAAAAAAATTAATATTTTTTCTGAAAAAGAGATTAAAATGATTCAAGAACTTTATAATATTTTACCAGAAATTACATTTAACAAAAAACAAAATGTTAGAAAAAAACCTTGGCAACAAAATTTTAATAAAGAATTAGATAAAATATATTTTAATAGATTAAAAGAAGCATTAGGAGATTATAAAATGGACTCTTTAAAATCAGATAAGGGAGAAGATTATTATGGACTCTTTCATGAAAGCTTTTCACCTCTTCCAATGCACGTGGACTCAGGATTTGATGAAGAAACAATAATTTATAAGCAGGTAGTTACACCTTTAATAGGTCCAGGTGATACAATTTTTTTTAAAAAAAAATGGTATGGAAAATCGACAACATTCACTATTGATAAAGATGAATTAAATTATAAACCAAAGCAAGGTCAAAATGACAGATCATGCGCACACCTAGGTAGCAAAGAATTTGATAAAGAATTTCACAAAAAATATTTAACACATATAGATATTAATAATCTAAAAGGACTCGAAGTGGAGTTTATATATAATTGGAAAGTCGGAGAAACACTTATTGTGGACAGAAGTTATATTCATTGCTCCTCTTCAAGAATTAATGGTAAAAAATTGGGCTTAACGACATTTACTAAAAAATAAGTTGATCAATTAATTTTGATGAAATAGTTTCGATCAGAAATGGTTAAACTTGTATTATCAAAAATTATAAGGTTTTTTTATAGATTATTATCTAAAATAATTTATTTATGTATTCCATTTATCTCAAGAATTCTTATAGCAACAAGATTTCATTCAAGGATAATAAATCAATTAAATAAGCTCCGATCTGAATCTCACAAAATTGACGATCATAGGAATTTTATTTCAAAATTTTTAGGAGAAAATAAATTAGTAGCACTTGATGTTGGGGCTCAGGGCGGTTTCTTTAATGCTAGTATATTTTCTGAAAAATATAACAAATTTTTTGCACCTATAATGGTTGAACCTATTGTGAGTGAAGCAGAAAAATTAGGGAAACAAAATTATAAAGTTATTTCTAAGGGACTTTGGAGTACAAATTGTAAAAAAAAATTATACGTTTTAGGTAAACGCTCAGGCAGTTCATCAGTATACAAACCTAACAAAGATGGCTTTGATTTATACAATTATAAAAAAAAGAATTTTTCATTATTTGATGTTTCAGAAGAAATTGATATTGAGTGTACAACGGTTAAAGAAAGTTTAAATAAACTGAATATAAAACATTTGGATTTTTTAAAGATTGATACGCAAGGATCGGAACTTGAAATTTTAAAAGGTTTAGGAGAATATCTTCCTTTGTTAATGAAAATAGAAGTTCAGATTGTTCCAATGTATGAAAATATTCCCAACTGGAGCGAATTAGTAAATCACTTATACAAAATAAATTATATGACCTGTGAATGGATAGAAATAGGAGGACATTTGACTCGATCTCCCGCAGAAATGGACATGATATTTATTCCAAACTATTTGACAGAATCTGGAAAAAAAATAATTATGTCTAGAGAAAAGGAATTTGTTAGCCTAATGCTAATTTTTGGCCACATTAAGCTATTACAAGCTATCTCAGGAAAATTAAACTTTTCTGTAAATTCTGAAGTACAAAAACTAAAAGATAAATTTTTTTATTAATGAAAACCTATGATTGGATTATTGTCGGTGGAGGTATAGCTGGTATATCTTTATGTGAAATTTTAACAAGAGAAGGGCATTCGGTAGCCTTAATTGAAAAAAATAATAAGTTAGCATCAGAAACTACAAGAGAATTTCATGAGTGGTTTCACACAGGATCTTTATATACTTTGCTAAAAGATAAAATGGAAACACTTAAATATGTTTTAGGCTCATTGGATGATCTTTTAGAATTCTATTCTTCTTTTCCTAAAATGAATTTAAAGCCATCGGAAAATGGTTTAAAAATTATAGAAACCGAAAAAGGTTGGTTTAATGAGAATTATATGAATTTTAAATATAGGTTAAAAAATAGAAAATTTATAATTCCATGGATTTATGCTGTATCGAGATCAATTACTTTAATTGACAGAATTCGTCGACACGATTGGTTACGTCGTCGGGCTGGAATTTTGGAAAGCTTAACTGCAAAATACAATATTCCTATTATTAAAAATTTAATTAATATAATTTTAAGTAATAAAAAATTTTTAAAAATCAAAACAACAGATTTTACTACCAACTCAAGATATTTACTAAGTGATATGGTAACTACTGCTGCAAATAATGGTTTAGAGATTTTTACAAATAATGAACTTATTGAAATTAGAAACTTAAACGAGAATGTAGTAGCCAATTGTAATAATGGTACATTTCAAGCTAAAAATATGGCGGTTTGCTTAGGGGCAGGCATAGAAAAATTTAGTGATTTTAAGATTAAAAAAAGTTTTGCTCCAATCGCTGTAGTTAGAAATATAAAACCAAACTCAGATTCTTTCGTAGAGTTAGACTGTTTTAAAAAAAAATGCATAAATATTATAACAAAAAGTAAATCATATGGATTAATAGGTGGCATAAGTTTAAATCAAGAAGATGAAGTAGAAAAATATTTTGATTTTATGATTGGTGAGCATAAAAAACAAAATCCTGAAATTAAAGTAGTGAAAAAATATGTGGGTATAAAAAATGAAGTATCCTTAAATAATGAGAACAGGAATTATTTATTTCATATCAATTCAGTTTCTAAATATAAAAATGTTTGGTCAGTTATTCCCGGGAAATTTTCTTTGGCTTTTAGTTTGGCTCCCGAATTTTATAGGATAGTATACAAGAAAAACCCAAGAAAAGTTTTTCGTACATTTTCAGAAGATGGTAAATTTTCAGATCTGATTGAAAAGACAATTTGGGGTGAGTTACAAAATTAAATTATAATAAAATGAGCACAATTAAACTTCCAAAAAACTCGATTGAATTTTTTAAAAACAATCAAGATGAAATCTTTAAGACAGGTAAACTTGCTGAAGGACCTTGGAACGAAGAACTTTCAAAAAAAATAAAAATTATTACTAATGTAAAAAATGCAATTGGTGTTAATTCAAATGGCAGCGGCATAGTTGCTCTTTTGCTAATTTATAAAGAATATTATGGAAGAACTGATGTCATGATTCAATCGAATACTATGTATGGAGTAAAAACAATGACAAAAACGGCAGGTTATAATCTTACAAATGTTATTGATTGTAGGCTTGAGACGTTGATGCCGAGTTTTGAAGATTTAAAGAAAGCTGTTAATAGTTATAATAAAGAAACAGAGAAATTGGTCATCATCCTAAGTGATATTGGAGGAATAATTAATCCAGATATTGAAAAAATCGTAAAATTTTGCAAGGAGAAAAATATTATTTTGATCGAGGATAGCGCACACAGTTTTGGCTCGACACTAAATAAAAAATTTTCAGGGACTTTTGGAAATGCTGGAGTATATTCTTATTATTCAACCAAAGCAATTTTTGCGGGCGAAGGTGGTGTGGTGGTAACGAATGACAACAATATCGGAGATTTAATGAGAGATTTTATCGCCTATGATCGTTTCAAACGAAAAATGAACATTGGTTGCAATATAAGACTTGCCGAATTACAGGCCTTAATGATTTATTCTGTCATAAAAGAATATGCAGAAATAATAAAAAATAAATTTGAAATAGCTAAAAAATATTTAGAAATTTGTAAAAGCCTTGATATTAAATATATATCTCAAAAAAATGATTTAATTAGTGGAAATTATTATAAATTTACTATTATTTCTCCTAGAAAAAATATTTCAGAATTATTGCCCAAAGTTAAAACTACCACCTCAAAAGTTTATGAATATGCTCTTGGAGCGAGTAAAGAAATTCCATTAAAACATTTGTGTTTGCCTATCTGGTTTAATTTGGAGGAGTCTGTTTCAGATAAGGTTGTGAGTGAACTAAAAAATTCTCTCAGTTTGACTATATAAGTTTACGTAAAATTAGAGATATCAAATATAAAGTTTTTTGCGCAGCCAAGGGAGTGCGTGTTTTTACAGTTGTTGAAAGGACATAAAAACTATATTACTAAAATCTAATTAAATTTATGGAAAACTTAAAAAAAGAATACGAAAATTTTGGTTTTTTTAAAATGGAAAATGCCGTTGACAAAATTTTAATTAATAAAATAATTAATGAAATAAATTCTGTTAAAAAAAATGTAGATATTTACTATGACAGAAAAGATAATTTAAAAAGAATAGAAAGACTATACGACAAAGGCGAAGGTTTAAAAGCTGCTAATAAAAAAATATTAAATCTTTTAAAGGAATTTTTCAATTTTGAGTTTACTATTTTTAAAGATAAATTTAATGCTAAACCACCTGAGGGTGAGGGTTTTTATGCTCATTATGATGGAATTTATATATTCAAAAATGAAAATAATGAAGATAAGAAGGGTTGGTATGAATACGGTGATTTTTTTGTTAATGTTTTAATTGCTCTAGACCCTTGCAATACAGAGAATGGAACAATTGAAATCTCTAACGCTCAAAAAGAATCTTTTAATAAACTTTTGTCAAAGACAAAAAAAAACGGCACACCTGATTTACTTCCTGAAGTTGAAAAAAAATTAGAATTTAAGGTAATAGATTTAGACGTTGGTGATGTTGTTATATTTAGCAATACCTGTCCACACCGCTCAAAAAAAAATAAATCGAATTTTGATAGAAAAACACTTTACTACACATATACTCCCCTAAAATATGGATCAATGTATGAAAAATATTTTTATGATAAAAAGAATAGTAAAAATAAAACTAACAAATCTCTTAGCGGAGAAATTTAAATTAGGGGTTTAAACAAATTATATTGTTAAATTTAGAATAAATCATATCTTTCATATCTTTTGATTCAAATATAAAATTTTTCGGTAAGTAAAAATAATGATTATTTTGATCCTATGGAATAAGGAAAATATTTATTTTTTATAGAAAATTTATTGAATAAAAAAATTCTTTTTACGAAAAAAAATGGAATACTAAATATATGCTTGATTCTTTTCTGTTTAAAAGTATTTTTCCATATAAGGAATTCGCATTTCATTGGTAAAAAGTTAAAGTAAGTTTTTTTTTTATTTTCAGCTGTAAAATTATATTTGTAAAATTTTATTATATCTTTTGCTAGACATTCAAAAAATTTGACATCTCTTAAAAAAAACAATTTTTGATCTATATTTACATTAAAATTTTTATTAATACCAGAAACTCTCCTTCCACTAATTGCATCACCCCACCATTGAAGATTAATAAAGGTAGATTTTTTTAGACATTTTTCATACTTTATTTTAAAAATTCTGCAAAAATCGAGCATTACTTTTTTATGTTCTCGATGTAATTTCTCAAGCTGAACTACAAAAATTTTTTCCCTCAGGCGTACTAACTTGATTATACCATTAAAGGTTTGGTCTAGGTGGAAATCTAAATTTATTGGAAAAAAATGTTTGCCATTTTGATAATTTAGCCAGTTTTTAACTGGAGAGTTAATTGCAGATAATGGATTTCTCATGGTGAGTATAATTGAAATATTTTTTATATTCATAAATTTTATAAATTTTTTTGTATAACTTATTAGATGAGTATGAATAAGAATAATTTTTGCTTTTTGTTTTTTTTTGTCTTTTGTAAGGTCGTAAGCTATATGAAGATTTTTTAGTATGTTTAGCTTAGTTAAATTTCTTTTATTATTAGATAATTTAATAAAATTTTTTATGAATTTTTCTTTATTAACTTTAAAAGATTTATTCCTTTTTTTTCCCAGACGATGATGATTTTCAATTTTATTTAATTTAGAATTAAAAAAATAAGGATATAAGTTGATAAATTTTTCTGGAATTTTATTGAGATCTTTTAAATTTAACATTTCATTAAAATTATTATCAGTTAGTAATTTTCCTGGAAATTGAAGTATTTGAGAGTGGCCATCAAGTAAACTTTGAAAAAAATCTGCACCACTTCTACTACAAGCAACTAAAAGTAATATTTTCATAAAGAAACCTATTTTCTATATACCCCGGTTTATAATAATTTTTAAGATATGATTTTTAAGATAACAGATATATATAATTAATTTTATTTGGGTTTTTTTTAAAGTAGCAAAATAGTCTTGATTATCACTCATAACTATGTTCAAGTGTTGAACATTTATATCGTTCAATAATTGAACAGTAAAGCATGATTTACATTAATATAGAACACTACACATGATGATGGTGTAAAAAATTTAGTACAGGCTATATATTGGAATGAAAAAACTAAAAAAAAATCAAAACAAGGGAATTTTGTTTAGAATTTCTGGTCTTTCAGGATCAGGTAAAACCACAATAGGTAAAAAAATCAAAAAAGATATAGCAAGACTTTATGGCCCCACATTGTTAGTGAGTGGAGACAATCTAAGAAAGATATTTAAAATTGATAAGTATACTTATAGTGAAAGAGTGTTGTCTTCCAAGAAAATGTGCAAATTTGCAAAATCTATTACCGACAAAAAAATTAATCTTATATTTGCCGTTGTAGGTATGATGCATTCTGCACGAAAATGGTGCAGAGATAACGTAGATAATTATATAGAGATTTATATTAAAGCTGATCTTAAAAAGATTATAAAATTAAAAAAGAAAAAAATTTACCATAAAAAAAGCTCAGAAGATATTGTGGGTATTACAATTAAACCAGAACTTCCAAAACAACCAGACATAGTAATAAATAATAACTTCAAAAAAACTACCCAGGATTTGGCAAATAATTTAGTAAAAAAAATATCAAAAATTGTTTAAAGTACTCATATTAAATGAAAAAAAATAAAAATATAAAAAAAGTTTACGTAGGTTTTGCCGCAGATATTTTACATGAAGGTCATATAAATATTTTAAAAATAGCAAGTAAACTTGGCGAAGTTACTGTTGGCTTGTTAACCGATTCAGCTATATCTTCATATAAAAAACTACCTCATCTCAACTACAAACAACGTGAAATAGTTTTAAAGAATATTAAATTGGTAAAAAAAGTTTTGCCGCAAGATTCATTGGATTATACAAAGAACTTATTGTCTATAAAACCTCATTACGTAGTACACGGAGATGACTGGAAATTTGGTATTCAAAAAAAAATAAGAGAACAAGTGATCAAAACTTTAAAAAAATGGTCAGGCAAACTAGTCGAACCTAAGTATACTAAAAATATATCATCTTCCAAAATCAAAAATAAAATTATTGAGTTGGGCACTTCACCAGAAACCAGGAAATCAAAATTAAAAAGATTAATTGATGCAAAAAAAATTGTAAGAATTATCGAATCACACAATGCTTTTACTGGACTAATTGCTGAAAATTTAAAATTAATAAAAAATAAAAATTTTTTAGAATTCGATGGAATGTGGTCTTCGAGCTTAACAGATTCTGCAATAAGAGGTAAACCAGACAACCAAGCTGTGGACTATTCTACAAGAATTTTAGGCTTAAATGAAATCTTAGACGTGACTACGAAACCAATAATATTTGATGCTGACAATGGAGGAAAAATTGAACATATTTCTTACTTAATTAGAACCTTAGAAAGAGTTGGTATTTCTGCAGTGGTTATTGAGGATAAAGTTGGTTTAAAGAGAAATTCACTTTTTAAAAACCAAGTAGGTGTCAAACAAGATAGTATAGAAAACTTTTGTAAAAAATTAAAAAAAGCAAAAGAGGCAAAAATTTCAGACGATCTATTTATTATTGCTAGGATCGAGAGCTTTATACTTGGAAAAGATTTGAAAGATGCAATGCGTAGAGCCGAGGCTTATTCACAAGCTGGAGCCAATGCAATACTAATTCATAGCAAAGAAAAATATCCTAATCAAATTTTTTCCTTTTCCAAAAATTTTTCAAAGAGTAAGTTTTTTAAACCTTTAATAGCTGTTCCTTCTACATATTCAAGAACTTACGAACATGAGTTAATTAATAATGGATTTAAAGTTGTTATTTACGCAAATCATTTTTTAAGAGCGATTCACCCAGCTATATTGAATGTGGCCAAAATGATTTTAAAAAACCAAAGGTCTTTTGAGGCCGAAAAAAAAATAAGTTCAATTAATGAAGTAATAAATCTTATTTAGTTGTGATTTTAGCAAAAAAAATATTTGATACCTTAAAAAAAAATAAAGTTTCTTTCTTTACTGGTGTTCCTGATAGTGTTTTAAAGAATTTATCTAATTATTTTGGTAAATTAAAAAAAAACAAACATATTATTGCAGCAAACGAAGGATCTGCAATTTCAATTGGCATAGGTTATTACTTGTCAACAAAAAGAATTGCGTGCGTATATCTTCAAAATTCCGGATTAGGAAATGCTATTAATCCATTGATAGCTGTAGCTCATAGCAAAGTTTATTCCATACCGATGCTATTATTAATAGGTTGGCGCGGTTCTCCAAACGTTAAAGATGAGCCACAGCACAAAGTTAAGGGAGAGATAACAAGAGAATTACTTAAGTTAATGGACATCAAATATTGTTTGTTGAGAAATAAAAATGATTTAAAAAAATTAAATAGGATTATTGAAATATCAAAAAGGAACAAAAAACCAGTCGCTTGTCTAATAGAAAAAAATATCCTTTTAAATCAACAAACTATAGAAAGGAAAAAAACAGATAGGAGAAATTTGAAAAGAGAAGAAGTGATTAAAAATTTACTACAAAATATAAAAAATAAAACAAATATTATTTCAACAGTTGGTTTTACTTCAAGGGAACTAATGCAAATTAGGTTAATTAAAAATTATAAGAAAGGAAATGATTTTTATATGGTTGGTGGAATGGGCCACACAACAATGGTCGCTTTAGGGACTTCTCTTTTTACAAAAAATCAAACAATTTGTTTAGACGGAGATGGTTCTATATTGATGCATCTTGGTTCACTTAATTCAGCAGGATTATATGCAAAAAAAAATTTTAAACACATTTTATTAAATAATAATTCTCATGAATCTGTTGGAGGTCAATTAACCAATGCTGATACTATTAATTTTAAAAATTTGACTAAAAGCTTGAATTACAAAAAATTCTTTATTATTAAAAATAAAAAGGAATTAAATAAAAAAATGAAAGATTTTATTAGATCAAGTGGGCCAAGTTTTTTAGAAATAAAAATAAAAAACAAATCAATGTCTAATTTAATGAGACCAAAATCAGGTAGTTTGAAAAAAATTGTGAAAAATTTTATGATTAAAGCCTAATTAAATGGTCAATTTTTCGAATAATACATTTTCTACTTTAAAGAAATTATTAAATCAGAAACTCTTTAAAAAGATTTTGATTATTTCTGGAAAAAAATCATATTTTGCTTCTGGAGCAGAAAAACTCATAAAAAAAATTTTAAAAGACAAAGAAACTTATTTGTTATTAAAAAAAAATAAATATCCAGAAATCAAAGAACTTAAAAAAATAATTTTATATACCAGGCGTATAAAACCAGACTTGATAATAGCAGTGGGAGGCGGATCTGTAATTGATTATGCTAAAATGGCTAATATTCTTAATCCAGAAAAAAATTTAACAAAGCAAATTATAAATTCTGATTACGGCAAAATTAAAAAATTTACGAAACTTTTAGCAATACCAACTACTGCTGGTACAGGAGCTGAAGTGACTTCAAATGCAGTTATATATATGGGTAAAATTAAATTTTCGGTTGAAAGTGAACTATTAAAACCAAATTATTTTATAATAATTCCTGAATTTGTTTTAAAAGTAGGAAAAACTTTAAAAGCCTCATCGGGTTTTGACGCAATATCACAAGCTATTGAATCTGTTATTTCAAAAAAATCTACGAAAGAAAGTGTAGAATTTGCTTTAAAATCTCTAAGAATTTCACTTAAATATTTTTTAGAACATTTAAAAAATCCAACTATAACAAATTCATACAATATGTGTGTGGCTGCTAATTATTCTGGTAAAGCAATATCAATATCTAAAACTACAGCTCCTCACGCATTGTCCTATCCTTTTACAGCTCACTATGGAATCAGTCATGGACATGCAGTATCTTTAACATTAAATGATTTTTTAAAATTTAATTTTGAAAATATCCAACATTCAAATTGTAAATTTGATTTAGTAAAAAGATACAAAAAAATATTTAATGTTTCTAATACATTAAATATTAATGAGCTTAATCTTTTTATAAATAGAATTAAATTGAGAGCAGGCTTAGAAAATAATTTTTCCAAATTAGGAATTAACATAAAAGACAATCTTCCAAAAATATTATCAGGAGTTAATGATCAAAGATTATCTAATAATCCAATAGAAATAACAAAAAGAGATATTAAAAATATTTTGTTAAAGAAGTAATTAAACATTTTTTTTAGCGCACAAATCAAATTAATTCTTGAGTTAATTTGACTCACGATCTGTATATATGTTGACTGCAATAATTGTAGTCAGCGGTCCCACTAACATGAGATCAAGTCAGAAAGCAATTGTTAATGATGAGCGTTTTTTTAATCCTCTCTTGTTTCAAAGTGAATGTAGATTGAATAAAAATACACGACTTTTGCATTATTATGGAAGTACTTTACCAAATGAGTTATACATGGCTCCCGTAAAATTAGAATTATCAAATATAAAGTTTTTCGGTAAGCAAAAAATTGCCATATTATTTAAGTAACTTGACAATACAGTAAACAACAAAGTAAAAACTATTATCAATAGATGGAAAATTTATGGGCATACATTACGATTACAAATCAAAAAGAGGTGAGAGGGCTATGCTGAAGGAAGCAAAACGGAAAGCAAGACTAGCTCAGCGCAAGGCAAAGAGGTTGTTGTCTTCAGATTCTGCGCCTGTAACAAAAGAAGAAATTAAAAGGCATGATATTAAAAAAACAATAACTTTAGATGATTTAACAAATCCAAGTCAGAAATAAAATGGATGCGAATAAATTCAAAAAGAGAACTGAGAAAGAAAAGAGTCGAAAAGTCATTAAGAAGTAATCTTAAGAAAAGAAAAATTTTTCTAAACAAAATCAATAAAAAAATATTCAATATCAAATGAGCATTTTATCAGATCGATGGATTAAAAAAATGGCTCTAGAAAAAAAAATGATTCGTCCATTTATTTCTAAACAAAAAAAAGGCAAGATAATTTCTTACGGATTATCATCTTTTGGTTATGATGCTAGAGTTTCAAATGAGTTCAAAATTTTTACAGATGTCGACTCGGCGGTAGTTGATCCAAAAAATTTTAAAAATAATAGTTTTGTATCAAGAAAGGTTGACGAATGTATAATACCACCAAATTCTTTCGCATTAGCAAGTACAGTAGAATATTTTAAAATACCAAAAGATATTTTGGTTATATGCTTAGGTAAATCAACTTATGCAAGATGTGGAATAATTGTCAATGTTACTCCACTTGAACCAGGTTGGGAAGGTCATGTTACTCTTGAATTTTCTAACACTACACCACTTCCTGCGAAAATTTATGCGAACGAAGGTGCTGCTCAGTTTATTTTCTTAAAAGGTAACGAAGAACCAACTATAACCTATGAAAAAAGAAATGGAAAATATATGAAACAAATCGGCGTCACTTTACCAAAAGTATAATTTTAAAATTAATGCAGAAATTGGAAATTAAAGGTGGAAGAAAAATATCTGGAACAATAACAATTTCGGGATCCAAAAATGCCACTCTTCCAATACTTGCTGCAACAATATTAACCAACAAAAAAGTCATAATAAAAAACGTACCAATTGTGCATGATGTCGAAACAATGACCACTCTTCTAAGCGCTATTGGATCATCTGTTAAACTAAACAAAAGAAAAAAAATAATCGAGATTATTAACAATAATGCATTAAAGACATTTGCTCCTTACAATCTTCTTAAAACAATGCGAGCAGGCGTTTTGGTTTTGGGTCCTCTATTAGCAAAATATAGAAAAGCCAAGGTGTCTCTACCAGGCGGATGCTCTATAGGACAGAGGCCAATAGATTTACATTTAAAAGCACTAAAAAAAATGGGGGCAAGAATCAAAGTTAAGAATGGATATATTGTAGCTTCAGCAAAAAAAGGTTTGAAAGGTTGTTTGATTAAGTTTCCAAAAATATCCGTTGGTGCTACAGAAAATATATTAATTGCGTCATGTTTTTCGAAGGGTAAAACCAAACTAAGAAATTGCGCATCAGAACCAGAGGTGCAGGATCTAATTAATTTTTTAAAAAAATTAGGATGTAAAATTAATAAAGTTGGCAAAAGAAGTATAGATGTTTTTGGAGTTAAAAAATTAAAATCAACAACGCACAGAGTTATTTTTGACAGAATAGAAGCAGGAACTTATATCATTGCGGCTGCATTAACAAATGGTGACACAAAGATTACCAATATTAACCCAAAAATTATGTCCACTGAAATTAATTTATTAAACAAAATGAAAGTAAAAATAATAAAGAAAAAAAATTATATAATTGTTACGAGTCCAAAAAAAATGAAAAGTATTAATGTTATAACTAAACCATATCCAGGTTTTCCAACTGACTTACAAGCTCAATTGATGGTTCTAATGACAAGGGCTGAAGGAATTTCAACAATAAAAGAAAATATTTTCGAAAATCGCTTTATGCATGTTTCTGAATTAAGAAGAATGGGCGCTCATATTCAAATCTTAGGTAATAAAGCAAAGATTTATGGTGGAAGTAAACTTTATGGAGCCGAGATAATGGCTACTGATTTAAGAGCTTCAGTTTGTCTAGTGCTAGCCGGTCTTGTTGCAAAGGGAAAAACTATTTTAAATAGAATATATCACTTAGATAGAGGTTATGAGGAAATAGAGAATAAACTATCTAATTGTGGAGCTAAAATTAAAAGATTAAAATAACAAAAAAAAAATTTTATTTACCAAATTTGAATATTGAATTATGATATATTTTTTTATAAAAAAGACGAAAGGGATTAAAATTGCCAAAACAAGATTTTTTAGAGATTAAAGGCGAAGTAAAAGAACTATTACCTAATGCTATGTTTAGAGTAAAACTTGAAAATAGTCATGAAGTTTTAGCACACACTGCTGGAAAATTAAAAAAAAATAGAATAAGAATATTGACCGGAGATAATGTTTTGGTACAAGTAACTCCTTACGATCTAACAAAGGGTAGAATAATTTATAGGTTTTAATAAGGCCAGGTAGCTCAGTTGGTAGAGCAGAGCCCTGAAAAGGCTTGTGTCGGCGGTTCGATTCCGTCCCTGGCCACCACGTTTTTGAGCTTTAAAGCTTTTCTTGACATACTCAAAGACAATCATAATGGTGCCAATTTTTATTTTATTTTATCGTATGCTTATTGAACTAATTCTATTGGGCTTTGTACCTTTGTATTCTTTTAAAAAATTAAAAAAGCTATATTTCAACTTGACATATGTGTTCTAAATATATTAAAGAGGAATTATTGTAGATTTTCTACAATACATTATTAATAACTAAGGAACGAGTAAATGAGTCTTAAAGGTAAAGTAAAGTGGTTCAATGGGAAAAAAGGATATGGTTTCATTGAAAGAGAAGATAAAGAAAAAGATGTTTTCGTTCATCATACCGCGGTTAGAGATGCTGGTCTTAAGTATCTTAACGAAGGTGACGAACTAACATTTGAAGTTGAGAATGGCGAAAAAGGACCTTCCGCAGTAAACCTGCAAAAAGCTTAATCGTATTTCAATAAATTTCATAAAATTTGGGGCAGAACTTATTAGATATTTTATTTGAACAGTCCCAAAAAAAATTTGTTGTTAGATTAGCTAATAATGAATTTAAATTAACAAAGAAAGGTAAACAAAAAGAAAGGTAAACAATATGAGCATAAAAGGAAAAGTAAAATGGTTTAACCCAACAAAGGGTTATGGTTTTATTGAGCGCGAAGATAAGGAAAAAGATGTTTTTGTTCATTCTTCTGCAGCTAGAGAGGCAAACATAGAATTGAATGAAGGTGATGAATTAACATTTGAAGTTGAGAACGGAGAAAAAGGGCCTTCCGCAGTAAATCTACAAAAAGCTTAATTATATACAATCTGTTGTTGCAAAGTGAAAATTTTATGTTACTTTGCAGCAATGATTGAAAATTTAAAAATCATAAACTTTCCAAAGGCAAAACACCATTTTGCACATGCTAGGCTATTGCTTAGCTAAATCATTACATATTTAAAATACAAATTTATAAACAATTAATATAAAAAGGAGTTATGCAGCAGTAGCTCAGTAGGTTAGAGCACTAGTTTGTGGAACTAGGGGTCGGTGGTTCGAATCCACCCTGCTGTACCAAAAAATGGTAAAAGAAAAGAAGTTAAAACCCTCTAAGGAATTACCTTTAGGTTTTATAGATAGACAAGAACAAGAATTATTAACCCGAGATTTCATAATTTCTAATATTAAAGAAGTTATGATTAAATACGGTTTTCAATATCTCGAAACACCAAGCTTCGAGTATACGGATAGTATTGGAAAATTTTTACCTGACAAAGAAAGGCCAGATGAAGGAGTATTTTCTTTTAGAGATGAAAAAAAATGGTTGTCACTGCGATATGACCTTACAGCTCCCTTGGCAAGATACGTTGCAAAAAACTACCTTGAGCTTCCTAGACCTTTTAAACGCTATCAATTAGGAACGGTCTGGAGAAATGAAAAACCTGGACCTGGCAGGTATAGAGAATTTTTACAATTTGATGCAGATTATGTTGGTACTAACAATTTACAAGCCGATGCAGAACTTTGTGTATTAATATCTGAGATATTAGAAAGGTGTGGATTAGATAAGGCAGATTACACTGTGAAGATTTCTTCTAGAAAATTCACTGATAAATTATTTGAAAAATTAAAAATTAAATCAAAAGACCAAATATCAACCACACTACGCGCCCTTGATAAAATTGATAGACTTGGATGGGGAGAGGCAAAGAAACTTCTTGGAGAAGGCAGAAAAGATAAATCTGGAGATTACACAAAAGGGGCAAACCTTAAAAGTGGTCAGGTTAAAATAATTGAAAATACTTTAAAGAGCAAAACGCCTGACAGCGAAGACGTTTTAGAAATTGTTGAAATATTTCAAGATTATAATTTTAAAAATTTCAAATTCGATCCTTCTGTTATACGAGGTTTGGAATATTACACAGGCCCTATTTTTGAGGTAAATTTAAATTTTGAGGTAAAAAATTTAAAAGGACAAGCCATTCAATTTGGATCAATAGGCGGAGGGGGAAGATACGATAACCTTGTAAGCAATTTTGGAAATTTTGATTGTCCTGCAACTGGCATATCAATTGGTCTTGATAGACTCGTGTTTGCTTTGATGCAAAAAAAAGATTTTAAAATAAAGACTGTACGACCAATAGTCATATGTGTTTTTGATAAAAGCAAAAACAAAGAATATGTTGGGATATTAAATAAACTTAGAATATCAAATATCAGTTCTGAGATTTATCCAGGAGAAGGTAAATTAAAGAAACAAATGGAGTATGCAAATAAGATTGGATCTCCAGCTGTTATTTTGTATGGCGATGACGAAATAAAATCTGGAAAAGCAACATTAAAAAATCTTGAAACTGGTAATGAAAGCTCGGTTAAAATTGAGGATCTAGCAAATGAAATCAAAAAATTACTCTGAAAATATAATAAAAATTTTTAAGAAAGATGGTTTTGTTTTATCAGAACCAGATGTTCTTTTAGACTCAGATTATATTATTCAAAGATCAGGCGAGAATTTTAGAAAGCTAATGTTTACTTTTGAGGATGATACTGGAAAAAGTATGTGTCTAAGACCAGATTTGACGGTTGCTTCTTGTATACAATATTTAAAAGGTAATTCTAAAGTAAATTCAAAAATTTTTTACTCAGGACAAGCCTATAGAAGGTCAAATAGCCTAAAAGACAAGGTTATTAATGATCAGCTAGGGATAGAAATTTTAGGTTCGAAAAACAAATCTACTGATGATTTAAAAGTTTTAAAAACAATTACTAATTCAATTAAAAAAATAAAAATAAAAAATACATCGATTAAAGTAGCTGATGTAAGTTTATTTCAAAAGTTGATAGAGTCTTTAAAAATTCCAGAAAGATGGAAGATGAGACTGAAAAGACATTTTTGGAGACCTCAATATTTTGAAGATTTGCTTAAAAGACTTGAAACTAACTCCGATGTAGACCCGGTGGCAGTTGAATTAGATAAAAAAAGATTTACCGAGATGCAAAATCTTGATCAAAACAAAGAAATTGCAAGCCGTAAAGTTTCTGAAATTTTGGCTAGATTTGATAGAAAAATAAAAGACCCAAGATCATTTGTAGAAAATAAAAAAATTGTGAAAATTATTAGAGAGTTTTTAAAAATTAATTGTTCAATTGATAAATTAGAGAAAACTCTAAAAAGATTTGTTAAAAAAAATAAATTAAGCAACAGCGTTTTTAAAGATTTATCAACTATAAAAAATTTATCAAAAATAAATTCTAAAACTATTTTTTCAACTAACTTTGGTAGGGATATTGAATATTATACCGGAATAGTTTTTGAGATATATAACTCATCAAAAAAAGAGATAGCAAGAGGTGGAAGATATGATGGTTTGCTGAAAAGTCTTGGATCTAAAAAAAATATTTCAGCAGTTGGGGCCGCAATTAATTTAAACAATTTATAAAGATGAAAAATTTAATAACCATAGGTTTGCCAAGCAAAGGAAGATTAAAAGAAGACTCAATAAGTTTTTTTGAAAAAAATAATTTAAAACCAACTTCTAATGGAGGTGAAAGAAATTATTTTGCTCAAATAGATAATTTACCTAATTCAAAAATTATTTATTTACACGCCAAAGAGATAATACAAAGACTCGGTGACGAAACTATTGACGTAGGCATATCTGGTCTAGATCTATTACAAGAATCGTCGATGAATCTTCAAAAAAAAATTGAAATTAAAAAAAAGCTGGATTTTGGTGTGGCGGATGTTGTGGTCGCTATTCCTAATGACTGGATAGATGTTCAAACAGTAGCAGATTTAGAGGAAGTTTCTTTTGATTTTAGAGACAAAAAGAACACCAGGTTACGAGTTGCAACGAAATATCCAAATTTAACTAATAATTTTCTAGTTTCAAAAGGAATTACCCAATACAAACTTGTACCAAGTCTTGGTGCAACAGAAACCTATCCATTCATTGGATCCTCTGAAATTATTACGGATATAACCTCGACAGGAAAAACTTTAAAAGACAATAATCTTAGAGTCCTTAAGGACGGATGTATTTTAAATTCTCAAGCTTGTTTATTGATTTCAAAAAAAAAGGCCGCAACTTTGCGACCTTTTTTAAATTCATTAATTTAAGCGGGTTACATTCTCATACTGGTAATCAATAAGTATTGTTTTATCTAACATATCTGAAAATCCTTCATCACTCTTCATCACTATATCAAGCAATTACAAAGCAATTCAAAAGACAACAATTTTTTGGAAGGTGGCATTTATTGTAGTGACAAATCTTTTTTAAAATCATTAATCCAATTTTCCTCACCCAAATCTTGATATTTAAGTAAAGCACTATCTCCAAGAAAACTATTAAACAAATCAAATAAATAATTACTTTTTAATTTTTTTTTATAAATTTTTTCAAATAAAAGATTAAAATCTGATCTTTCCATGGGTAAAATTCTTACTCTTCCATTGTATATTTTTGTTTTGACCATTGCTCTACTTAAAAATTCAATTGGCATATTTACATCCATTTTTTCTGAAACAAATAAACCAAAAACAGGTTTGTTATGTTCATTTTGACATTTTCCAACGTGTCGAAAGACAGGTGCTCCTTCTGATTCGTATTGCCTTTGACCTGAACTCAAAGTCACCTCTACTACTAGAATAAAATTTTTATATTCAATTATTAAATCAGGTTTATTAGATGTTGTATTTAAGGGGTTGGTGTCTTCATCAAAATTTAAACTAGGTATTATTTTTTCAGCATCTCCAATAAATGAAAATGCACGGAAAAAATTATATTCATATTGTAAGGGTTTATCTAAAATATCAGAATTTCTATCACTTATTTCTTCAAAATGATTTAAGATTTCATCAAAATCAGTTTGATTTCTTTCTGAAAGTTTTTTAATAAATTTTTCCATTTTTAGCGAGATAAATCTTTTTTGTAACTCTACAATTATATCCTTCTTAATGTCCAATGATTTTTCTTCATTAAATTTATTTTCAATATTTTTTGTATTAATCTTTAATTTCAATTTAGATGACAACCTCTTGAGATAGTTAAATTTCTTAATTAAATTACTTAATTTATCTGTAAAAAGAGAAATAGAATTTTCTTTTCCCATATAATTTTTTACATATTTTTCTTCATCAGGTTCGAATGTCTTTGGTTCCAAACCTATAGTTTCTAATAAGTAATCTGCATCTTTTTCATTAATCTTTGAAATTTCTAACCTGGAATTTTTATTCAACTTAAATAAACCTGTAGCAATAAAATATCTGAATATTGAGTCAGCATAATCTTTATGGTTGTTTAACTTTGTTTTTAAAAATTCTTTCTTATCAACTTTTTTTCCTTTTTTTTCTCTAATATTTGGATTTTCATTTTGATAAAACCATTCAAGTTTTTTAAGACCAGTTTCTCGTCTAAATTTTTTTCTTTTGAGATTACCTTTTATTTTTTTAAGTTTTTCTCTAAAATTTAAGATTTCTTTAATTGCTGTATTAATTTGTGTAAATTTTTCTATGGTAATTACAAACATCATAACTTCAGATCTAGAGAGATCTCTAACTTTTTTTAAAATTTTTATAATTGTTGTTAAAGGTATTATCTTAATATTATCAGTTCCTCTGGCGCTTATAGGCGAAGGATATTGAATTTTCGCAATTTGTCTTTGAATTACAAATTCCATATTTTTTGAATTAATTAAATTTTTTCCTTGTTCTGTAATAATAAACTTTCCTTTTCCTGAACCAGGTACATAAACTACTCCAAGTTTTTTTGGTGCGCGAGTTATATAATCCCGACCTACAAAATCTAAAGTTGATGAATTTGAACTTAATCCTACTTTTAGATTTCCATCCTCCTCTCTAATTCTTTTTCCAATTTCTATTTGTAAATTCTTGTCATAATCTCTACCATCAAGAGACGTGATTAGTTTTAATCTTTCAATGACTTTATAAGGCGATCTAGGAGATGTAGGAAAACTCCAAGGTGATTTCATTTTTTTATCTTTTTTTTCTCAAGTATATCAACTTTTTTTTTTAAAAACGTATCAATTCTTTTTTTAGAGATTGCAATTGCTTTTTTTGAAATATCTCCACCAATGAAATTACAATTAAGTTTAAGAGCAGCAATGGCGGCACTACCAGAACCTAAGAAAGGATCACAAACCGTCAAATTTCTTTGATTTTTGAGTTTGCTTACAAATATCATTTTATAAAATAACTCGACAGGTTTTTGGGTGGGATATTTAGATCTAACTATTCTTTTAATTGACCATACATCATTGGTAGATCTATTAGAAATTGGTTTTTTTCCTTTAGATGAAAATAAAATAAATTCTGACTGTCTTCTGAAGTAATGTCCCATTCCAATAATTGCTTTATCCCAGACTATAATATTTTTTACAGGAAAATATTTTCTAACCAATGAACCTAGAGAAAGTAGAGAGTAAGAATCAAACATTATAAAAATGTGTGATTTTTCTTTTAAAACTCTAAAACATTCACTCAAAAAAATTGAATAATTTTCTTCTGTGTCTACAAATTCTTTAAACCATTTACCTTTTTCACCTTTATCTTTATATTTTCCAATTATTCGACCTTTGCCAAGTTTTAAATGATTATTCATTCCTGAGTAAGCAGGATCTGTTACGATAATATCTATAGAATTATCAGGAATTTTTTTTAATAGAGTAATAGCATCCAGATTAATTATACTATATTTTTTTTTTTTAAAATTTAACATTTATTATTTTAGAAATAATTACACTATATTTAGGAATCGATGCACTTACAAATACGAGTATAACGCTTGAAATCCTTCATCACTCCTTCATCACTCCTTCATCACTAATGTTTTTAGAGCAGACATAAAAAAAGCGCAGTAAAGACTGCGCTTTTTGAATTTTTGTTTGAGAGAATTGGGGATTACATTCCCATTCCACCCATACCACCCATACCACCCATTCCTCCAGGAGGCATAGCAGGCGCCGAATCTTTTTCTTCTGGCTTGTCAGCTACCATTGCTTCTGTTGTAATTAACAAACCTGCAATTGATGCAGCATCTTGTAAAGCTGTTCTAACAACTTTAGTTGGGTCAATAATTCCCTTCACAAACATATCGCAGTAACTTTCATTTTGGGCGTCATATCCTTGACTTGGTTTTTTACCTTCTAAAAGTTTTCCAACGACAACTGATCCGTCAACACCAGCGTTGGCAACTATTTGCCTGATTGGTGCTTCCAAAGCTTTCTTGACGAGATCTACTCCAGCTTTCTGATCAGCTCCTTTAAATTTTACCTTTTCTAAATCCTGAGAAGCGTAAAGTAATGCACATCCACCTCCAACAACCACACCTTCTTCTACCGCAGCTCTTGTTGAATTAAGTGCATCTTCAACTCTATCTTTTCTTTCTTTAACTTCTACTTCTGTTGCGCCACCAACTTTGATTACCGCAACTCCTCCAGCTAATTTAGCTAATCTTTCTTGAAGTTTCTCTTTATCATAATCGGAAGTTGTTTCTTCAATTTGTTTTCTAATTTGATTGCATCTCGCTTCGATGTCAGCTTTTTTGCCTGATCCTGCAACAATAGTACTATTATCTTTATCTACTTTTACTTTCTTACAAGATCCAAGATCATTTATTTTTACGCTCTCTAACTTAATTCCAAGATCTTCTGAAATTACTTGACCACCAGTTAATATGCCAATGTCTTCTAACATCGATTTTCTTCTATCTCCAAAGCCTGGTGCTTTAACAGCAACAACTTTCAAACCACCTCTAAGTTTATTAACAACCAGAGTTGCTAAAGCTTCACCTTCAACATCTTCTGAAATTATCATTAGTGGTCGACCTGCTTGAACAACGGATTCCAAAAGCGGAACCATTGCTTGCAAGTTAGCTAATTTTTTTTCATGTAATAGAATAAGTGGATTTTCCAGTTCAGTAGTCATTTTGTCTGCATTGGTTATGAAATAAGGAGAGAGATACCCTCTATCAAATTGCATACCTTCAACAACATCTAATTCAGTCTCTAGTCCTTTTGCTTCCTCTACAGTAATCACACCCTCGTTTCCTACTTTTTGCATTGCTTTAGAAATCATGTCTCCAATTTCTTTTTCTCCATTTGCGGAAATAGTTCCGACTTGAGCGACTTCATCATTAGTCTTAACTTTTTTTGAAGATGATTTTATTTTTTCAATAACATGTGCAACAGCATTATCAAGTCCCCTTCTAACATCCATTGGGTTCATTCCAGCGGTAACATACTTAATTCCTTCTTTAACTATCGACTGAGCTAAAATAGTGGCAGTTGTAGTACCATCTCCAGCCTCATCGTTTGTTTTGCTCGCAACCTCCTTAACCATTTGAGCACCCATATTCTCAAATTTATCTTGAAGTTCAATTTCTTTAGCAACGGTAACGCCATCTTTTGTTGAACGTGGAGCACCATAAGATTTGTCTAAAACCACATTTCTTCCTTTAGGACCCAAAGTTACTTTAACTACATTTGCTAGGGTATCTACCCCTTTTAACATTGCAGTTCTTGCCGCTGTATCAAATTTTACAATTTTTGCCATTTTATTTTTTTCCTTTCGAAATTCCCATAATGTCCGATTCTTTCATTATGCTATATTCTTTGCCATCAATTTTTACTTCGGTTCCTGACCATTTGCCAAAAAGAACCAAATCTCCTACCTTAACATCCATAGGGGTGATTTTTCCATCCTCTGTTCTGGCACCCGATCCGACTGCCACAACTTTTCCTTCTTGAGGTTTTTCTTTTGCTGTATCTGGGATGATTATTCCACCAGAAGTTTTTTCTTCACTGTCTAGCACTTCAATTAAAACACGATCGTGTAAAGGTCTAAATTTCATATCAAATTTACTCCTATTTTTTTTATAAGCTGATATATAGCGTTGGTTACAAAAATTTCAAGGTCTCTTCAAAAACTTATAATTTATAGCACAAATTCACCAAAATGGTGTATTTTTAACCTTTCTTGAGCTAATCATCTATTATCATGAAAGCAAAATTAATTAAGGGTCTAAGTCAAGTTCAAAGCAAATACGATGCTTTTTTTGTTGATTTATGGGGAGTCATTCACAATGGAATTCGACTATACCCTGATGCTATTGAGGTATTAGAAAATTTAAACAAATTAAATAAACGATTTGTCTTAATATCTAACGCACCTAGACCATCAAAAAGCGTTAAAAAATTTTTATTAAAGTTAAAAATGGATAAAATTTTGCTTAAAAATATTTTTACTTCAGGAGAGGCCGCCCTTCAAAGTTTACAGAAGAAGGTATATGGAAAAAATTTTTATCATCTTGGGCCTCAAAGAGATAATAGTTTATTTAATGGATTTGAAAGAAATAGAAAAAATTTAGAAGATGCAGATTTTATATTATGTACAGGATTTTTGGATAGCAATGAAGACTCATTGGATTATTATAAAGATTTGCTAAAAAATTATACACAACTTAAAATGGTTTGTACTAATCCAGATTTAATCGTTCATCGCGGCCTAAAACAAGAATATTGCGCAGGCACATTAGCTGAGATTTTTAAAAAATTAGGTGGGAAAGTTATTTACTTTGGAAAACCTTATCCTGATATATATAAATTTTGTATTAGGAAGGGCGAGACCGTTCTTGTTATTGGAGACAATATTCGAACTGATATTAAAGGAGCAAATAATATGAATTTAGATTCATTATTTATAACACATGGAATTCATAAAAAAGACTTTTTAAATTTGCCACCACAAAATTATGATAAAATTCTAGAGAAATATAAAACAAAAACTAATTTTTATCAAGAAAGATTAAGTTGGTAAACTATGAAAATTTTTAATAATACAAAAATTCCAAAAAATTTTGAAGGCTCAGCTTTGGCTATTGGAAATTTTGATGGCGTTCATGTTGGACACAAGAAAGTTTTTCAACAAACAAAACAAATAGCAAAAAAAAATAAAATTAAATTTGGTGTATTAACTTTTACACCACTGCCTGTAATGTTCTTTAATAAAAAAATAAAGAATTATAGATTGACGTCGGAAGATCAAAAATTAAAACTCTTTAAAAAAAGTAAGGTAGATTTTACTATAAATATTAAATTTAATAAAAAATTTTCTGTAATAAGTGCTGAGGATTTTATAAAAAAAATTATTTATAAAAAATTAAATCCTAAATTACTTGCTGTTAGCAATAATTTTAAGTTTGGTAAAAACAGAAAAGGCGATGTAAATTTATTGAAAAAATTTAGTAATAAGTACGATTACCGCTTGTTGAATATAAAACCCTTTAAGCATTCAAAAAAAGTAGTTTCGTCCACTAAAATTAGAAAATATTTAAAAAGGGGGCACGTTAATCTAGCAAACAAATTACTTTCAAGAACATGGTACATTGAGGGCCAAGTCAAAAAAGGAAAAAAAATAGGTAGAAAACTAGGATATCGTACCTGTAATATTAATGTTAAAAATTACATATTACCTAGACCAGGAATTTATGCAGTGAAAGTTTTGATAGGTAATAAAAAATATATATGTGGAGGCGTTGCTTATTTGGGGGCAAGCCCAACTTTTGGAGGAAAAAAAACTTTTTTAGAAACATATATATTTGGCATTAGAAAAAACTTGTATAAAAAAAAATTAAGGGTGTATTTTTTAAAATTTTTGAGACCAGATCAAAAATTTAAGAATCCAGCGCTGTTAATAAGACAAATGAATAAAGATGTAATTTCTGCAAAAAAAGGTTTAAAAACAAGGTTAGCATTATGAGCAAAGAGGATATTAATTTACCCAAAACTTCATTTTCGATGAAGGCAAATTTACCTAACAAGGAACCTGAAATATTAAAAACTTGGGAAAAGTTAAATTTATATAAAAAACTTAGAGAATCTCGAAAAGGAAAAGAGAAATTTGTTTTGCACGATGGACCTCCTTATGCAAATGGACATATACATATGGGCACAGCACTTAATAAAATCCTGAAAGATATGATAACTAGATTTCATCAAATGGATGGAAAAGATTCAGTATATGTTCCTGGCTGGGATTGTCATGGATTGCCAATAGAATGGAAAATTGAAGAGCAATATAAAAAAAATAAAAAAGATAAAGATCAAGTACCAATAAAAGATTTTAGAAAAGAGTGTAGAGAATTTGCAGAAAAATGGATTCAAGTACATATCAAAGAATTTAGAAGATTAGGTGTTGAGGGAGACTGGAAAAATTATTACTCCACGATGAGTTTTGATGCTGAGGCACAGATAACAAGAGAGTTAGGAAAATTTTTATTAGATGGCAGTTTATACAAAGGCTACAAACCTATTCTTTGGTCAACTGTGGAAAAAACTGCTCTCGCTGATGCTGAAGTTGAATATAAAGATCACACTTCTAATACAGTATACGTAGGTTTTAAAGTTAAGACTTCAAAAATTAATTTATTAAAAGATGCGGAGATTATTATATGGACAACTACACCTTGGACTATACCTGCGAATAAAGCTTTGGCTTACAACAAGAATCTAGATTATTCAGTTGTCGAGATTAATTCTGTATCAGAGAATTTTGATAGCAAAAAAATTGTGATTGCTACACAACTTCTTGATCAGGTTTCAAAGGAGTGTGAAATAGGAAATTATAAATTGATTGAAAAAATCAAAGGAAAAGACTTTGAGGGAACGATTTGCTCACATCCTTTTAAAAATTTAGGATATCAGCATGAGGTTCCAATGTTGGAAGCAAATTTTGTAACAATTGAACAAGGAGCAGGTATTGTTCATTGCGCTCCAAGTCATGGCCCAGATGATTTTAATTTGTGTTTAAAACATGGAATTAAATCGTTAGATACAATAGATGATGACGGTAGATACACTAAGCATATCAAAAAATTTGAAGGGATTCATATTTTTAAAGCTGATCAAATCGTAATTGAAAATCTTAAAGAATGTAAAAAGTTATTGGCTAGTGGAAAGCTTACTCACAGCTATCCTCATTCTTGGAGATCTAAAGCACCTTTGGTTCATAGAGCTACATCACAATGGTTTATCTCTATGGAAAAAAATAATTTAAGAAAAAAAGCACTTAAAGCAATTGATGATACTGATTTTTATCCTGAAAAAGGTAGAGATAGAATTAGATCAATGATTGAAACTAGACCGGACTGGTGTATTTCTCGACAAAGAATTTGGGGAGTTCCTCTACCTTTATTTGTTTCAAAAAAAACCAAGGAACCGCTGAAAGATCTTGGGGTAATAGAAAATATAGCTAAAATTTTTGAGAAAGAGGGGGCAGATTGTTGGTTTACTGATGACCCGCAAAAGTTTTTAGGAAAAAAATATAAAAAAGAAGATTACATTAAATGTAACGATATAGTCGAAGTTTGGTTTGATAGTGGCGCTACTCACACTTATGTTTTAGAAAAAAGAAAAGATTTAATTTGGCCAGCATCTATGTATTTAGAAGGTTCTGATCAGCATCGAGGTTGGTTTCACTCGTCACTACTAGAATCTTGCGGAACAAGAGGCAGGGCTCCTTTTAAAAGCATTCTCACACACGGTTTTGTTGTTGATGGCAAAGGCTTAAAAATGTCAAAATCTACAGGAAATATAATTGCTCCTGAAGAAATACTCAAAAAATATGGTGCTGATATTTTAAGAGCTTGGGTTGCGGCCTCCGATTATTCAGAAGATTTAAGATTAGACCATTCAATTTTAGAACAACACGCAGAATCTTATAGAAAAATTAGAAATACGTTTAGGTTTATATTGGGCAACTTAAGAGATCAAAAAATAAATTTTAACTTAAATTCAAAAGAGATTGAAAAATGGCCTGAGCTCGAACGTTTAATGCTTCATCAAATTTTTGTTCTAAATAAAAACTTTGAGAAATATTTTAAAGAATATAATTTTCACAAACTTTATAAAGAATTACTCAATTTTTGTTCATTAGATTTATCTGCATTTTATTTTGATATCAGAAAAGACACCCTTTATTGTGATGAGATTAAATCCTTCAAACGAAAAGCGTGCATTAATTTATTAGGGTTGATTTTAGATATATTATTAAAATGGTTTGCTCCAATACTATCTTTTACTACTGAAGAGGTTTTTCAGATATTAAATCGAGAAAAAAACACCAGTATTCATTTGGAAGCTTTTCCAGAAGTTCCATCAAAATGGGAAAATGCAAAATTATTTCAGAAGTGGAATAAACTCAAAAAAATTAGAAATGTAGCAAATGCTGCTATTGAAGTTAAAAGATCTAATAAAGATATCGGTTCAAGTTTAGAAGCGGAGGTTCAAATCTCTCTAAGTGAAGAATATTTGGAACTTGTTAAAGATGTTGATTTACCTGAATATTTTATAGCTTCAAAAGTTGAAGCAAAAACAACAATTAATGATGACAAGCTTTTTCAGTTAGAAGAGGTGGATAATGTGAAAATTTTAGTAAAAAAAGCAACAGGAAATAAATGTTCTAGATGCTGGAAAATATTACAAAATCCTTGCGAAAGAAATAACTGTGGATTAAAAAATTAAATTTAATGAAAAAAATTATTATTATTCTAAGTATATTTTTTTTTGACAGGGCAACTAAAATTTATTTATTAAATCTGCAAACTAGCGGGACGGACATTGATTTTTATATATATCCATTTTTAAATTTTTATTTGGTTTGGAATACTGGCATTGGATTCGGTCTAGCCTCTATGGAAGCTAATGTTTATTATCATATTCTTACTTCAATAATAGTGATTGTTAATATTGGCCTTATATTTTTCTTAATGAAGTCTAAAGCTATTTATTCTTACTTTATTGCATTAATAATCGGTGGCTCTCTTGGAAATTTGTTTGACAGAATATATTATCATGCTGTGCCTGATTTTATAGATCTGCATATAGGTAGTTATCATTGGTTTATATTTAATATTGCTGATATTTTTATTACAGCAGGTATAATTGGACTTGTATTTATTGAAATATTAAAGAAAGAAAAAATTTCTTAGAATGTTTAAAAAAATAATATATATAGTGGTGTTAATTTTTTTTGTAACATCTTGCGCAGATACTTTTAGCTCAGTACAACGAGGTCTAACTGGTTCTAAAGCAGATTCGAAAGATGAATTTATGGTACAAAAGAAAGATCCACTTATTTTACCCCCAGATTTTGAAAATTTGCCAACACCAGACGAAAGAATACTTGCTGTAGAAGAAATTTCAATTTTTGAAGATAAATTAGAAATTTCAATCGAAGATGAATCTTCCGGTTCGAGCTCTGTTGAAAGCTCTATCCTAAAAAAAATTCAATCAAAATAAATGTTAAAAAAGGATAATTTTTTTAAGAATAACTTTGTTAATTCAAAAAAATATTATGAAAATATAAAAAAGACTAAAAAAATTTATAATACTTTCCTGATAGATTTAAAAAATTTTAAAATTCCTTTACTAGAATCCTATGAAAAAGATTACGAATTTGCTTTTTCAACAGCAACAGTTAAAAAGTTTTCCAGCTATAAAAATATTGTAATTATAGGAATGGGAGGTTCAATTTTAGGAACAAAAAGTATTTATTCTTTTTTAAAGGAGAAAATTAAAAAAAATGTATTTTTTTTTGATAATTTGGATCCCAATTTATTCTTAAAATACAAAAAAATAAAAAATTTAAAGAATTCTTGTTTTATTGTAGCTGGTAAATCAGGCAAGACCATTGAAACAATAATAAATTTAGGAATAATCTTTTCAAAAAATTTATTAAAAAATAAATTAATTATTATCGCGGAGTCAACTGATAATGCTTTAATAACTATAGCAAATAAATATCATGCTGAGATCATTGAACACAAAGAATTTATAAGTGGTCGTTACTCAGTCTTATCTGAAACAGGAATGTTTCCCGCAGCATTAATGGGTTTAAATTTGATGAAATTTAAAAACCTAAAAAGGCTAATGAAGAATAAAAATTTTATCTCAACTTTAATTCAAGATGTAGCGTGTATATATACTTTAATTTCAAAAAATATTAACAATTCAGTTATTTTGAATTACGATTCTAATTTAAATGACTTAGGGTACTGGTATCAACAACTTGTTGCTGAAAGTTTAGGGAAAAAAGGTAAAGGAATTAATCCAATATTATCATTTGGCCCAAAGGATCATCATAGTCTTTTACAACTTTATTTGGACGGGCCCAAAGATAAATTTTTCACTTTCATTAATTCAACGCAAAAAGAAGATAGATTCAAAGTTTCTCAAGATATTATTCCAAACAATATGAGATTTTTAAAAAATAAAAATTTAAGATTTATTATTAATGCACAATGTAATGCTGTGAAAAACATTTTTAAATTAAAAAAAATTCCATTCAGGCAAATTACCTTTAACAAAAAAAATGAAGAGGAATTAGGAGAGATTTTTACTTTTTTCGTTTTAGAAACAATTCTTCTGTCACGGCTAATGAATATAAATCCATTTGATCAGCCTGCTGTTGAACGAGTTAAAATTGAAACAAAAAAAATTTTAAGATAAAAATTTTCCAAAAATTATTTTTGATATTCCGTATGTCCTTTCGTCTACTATTTCAAAATAATTTGGTAATTTTTCCTTAGTACTCTTACTCCTGTGTAAAATTATAACTCCATTTTTGTTCAGTAAATTTTTATAAAAAATTAACTCAATTAGTTTTTCTATATTTGTATCTTTAAAGGGTGGATCACAAAAAATAAGATCAAATTTTGATTTAAAAATATTTTGTTTTTCAATTAACTCGAAAATATCATTAAAAAATATTTTTATTTTATTTTTTACTTTTAATTTTTTAATATTTTTTTCTAAAAATTTAATTGCATCCTTTTTCTTCTCAACAAAACAAACACTCCTAGCCTGTCTTGATAAACATTCTAATCCAAATGATCCTGTTCCCGAGTATAAATCCAAAACATTTGATTGTTCTATTTGGAATAAGATTTTATTTGAATGGTTTAAAAAATTAAAAATACTTTCTCTAACAATATCCTTAAGTGGTCTAATTTTCTTGTCTATTGGTGCATAAAGTGTAATTCTTTTGAACTTTCCAGCGATAATTCTCATAATTATTTATTGTTTATTACTCTCCAACCGATATCTCTTCTAAAAAAACCATCAACCCAATTTATTTTGCTAATATTTGCTAAAGATTTATTTCTTGCTTCAATTAAATTTTTTGAAGATGAAGTAATATTTAATACTCTCCCCCCACTTGAATAAGTTTTATTATTTTTTTCATAAGTGCCCGCATGAAATATTTGATTATTTTCGTCAGTTAAAACATTAAACAAATTTTTAATTTCACTATCTTTAATGTAATTAGATGGATAACCTTTTGCGCACAAAACAATGGTGATACAACTTTTATTGTTCCATTCGATTTTTAAATTATTCAGTTTATTTTTAGTTGCGCAATCTAAGATTTCTAATAAATCCGTTTTTAACCTCATCATGAGTACCTGGCATTCTGGATCACCCATTCTAATGTTGTATTCAATTAAGTAAGGCTCTCCTTTTTTGATCATCAAACCCGCATATAAAAAACCTTTATAAGGATAACCTAAATCTTTCATAGCCTTAAGAGTTGGGTCTATAATTTTTTTTTTAATTTTATTTTCAAGCTGATTTGTAAGTAAAGGTGCAGGGGAGTAAGCACCCATCCCGCCAGTATTTGGACCGGTATCTCCTTCACCAACCCTTTTATGATCTTGAGCAGATCCAAAAAAAAGGGAAGAATTTTCATCAACTATAACAAAGTAACTTAGTTCTTCACCTTTTAGAAATTCTTCTAAAACTACTTGATTTGAAGATTTAAATTTACCTTCTAAGATTTCTTTTGTGTTTTTTAGAGCCTCTTCTTTGGATACACATACCGACACTCCCTTGCCTGCGGCCAAACCATCAGCTTTAACAACTATCGGAACTCCATTTTTTTCAATAAAACTGGAAGCTTCATCAAAATTATTAAAAACACCAAAATTTGCTGTTGGAATATTATTTTTTTTACATAAATTTTTCATAAATGCCTTAGAACCCTCCAGTTGAGCAGCAAATTTATCCGGACCAAATACTCTAATTTTTTTTTTATTTAAATAATCGGCAAGACCATCAACCAAAGGCTGTTCTGGACCAACAATTACTATATCAATATTTTGTCTTTTTATTATTTGATAAAGAGCATCAAAGTTTGAAATATCTTCTTTTATATTTTCCGCTATTTTTTGTGTACCCGCATTACCCGGTATACAGATTAATTTTTCTAATTTTGAAGACTGTTTTAGTTTATAACAGATTGCGTGCTCACGACCACCACTTCCTATGACAGCAAAATTCATATATTATAGAAATATTAATACTTAAATATACATGAACATAAATAAAGCAAAACTTAAATTTAATTCAAATAATTTTGAAGTTATTGAAGAAGGCGATTATGTTGTGTGTGCCGTTTCTGGAAAAAACATTCCTCTTAATCAACTAACTTATTGGAATGTTGAACTACAAGAGCCTTATTTTTCAGCAAAAGAAGCCCAGCAAAGATATGAAGAGTTAAATAAAAAATGAGAACCTTGATTAGCGTAGTTTTTCTATTAATTACAACCTCAAGTTTTGCTGTTACGTTTGATGGTAAATTTATTCAAGGTTCGTTTATTCTCGGTAAAACCGAACCAGGTTCTGAAGTATTTATTGATAAAAAAAAGGTGAAAGTTACCTCAGATGGATATTTTGCTTTTGGACTAAGCAGAGATAGAAAAAATGATGTTGTAATAACAATAAATAAGAAAAAAATTGTAAAAAAAGTTTTTAAGAGAGAATATAGAATTCAGAGGATAGACGGACTTGAAGAAAAAAAAGTAACTCCACCAGAAGAAGTTTATGAAAGAATTAAAAGAGAAAATAAATGGATAGGTGAGGCTAGGTCCGTTAACAGCGACTTAGCTTTTTTTAAAAATAAATTTATAAATCCATTAGAAAATGCAATCGTCACTGGTGTCTATGGGAGTCAAAGAATTTTAAACGGAAAACCTAAATGGCCTCATTATGGAATAGATTTTGCTGCTGAAGAAGGAACGGAAATTAAAGCCATGTTAGATGGAGTTGTAACTTTAGCGGAACCAGATCTATTTTATACAGGCGGCACTTTAATATTTGATCACGGACATGGTATTTCAACATTATATATGCATATGAAAACATTAATGGTTAAAAAGGGTCAAAAAGTTAAACAAGGAGACGTTATAGGAACTGTAGGTTCAACAGGGAGATCAACAGGAGCACATTTAGATGTGAGGCTTAATTGGTTTCAAACGCGATTAGACCCAGCAACAGTTTTAGAAATTAAGTAAGTTTAAATATATTTTTCTTTTATTAAAGATGTAACAAATTTGCAGCTAGAGCACGCAGGATTGTATTTGGGCGGTTCTTTCATTATATAAATATCAATAATATCAGTAACTCTATTTATTAATTCATCGTGGCATCTATTACCTTTAAGATAAAAAGTTTCAAATTTCATATTACAGGCTCCATCTGAAATGCTCGTGATTTCTTTTGGCTCGAAGAGATATAAACCCAACTCTTCAACATTAGAAAATTTTGGAGTTTTAGAATTTGGATTTTTAAAAATTGTTGCATAACTTTCTAATTGAAATTTATAGTTTTCAATTTTTGATGGATTAATATTAGTAGTTTTTAAATCAATAATTCCATGTTTTGTTGGCTTAGTTTTAAATTCTACGACCACATCCGTTTTACCACTAATAATGAACGATCTTCCTTTTTCATCTTTTAATATTGATGATCCTATAACTCCATTGAGCTCTGTCATAATACGCCCATCAGGCAAAGCATTTGACATTAATTTTACAGATTGAGTAATTAAAAATTTTTTTTGAATAAGATCAAACGCACTAAATATTGGAGGGAAAAAAGCATCTAGCTTGATACCTCTGTAGGCTAGCCACAAACATCTTTTACATTTTAAAGCATAGTCGACTCCACTAGGGGTAACTTTAAAAATTTTTTCATGATTCATATTTATTTCCAACGATTATGTGACCAAATCCACTGTGTAGGATTGCTAATTATCATTTTCTCTATAACTTGATTTATTTTAAGCGTGATACTTTTAGTATCCTCTTCGTCATTGCCTGTTTTCTGAATTTTATATGGTTCATGAACAGTCATTTCAAAATTTACACCTTCTTTTCTTTCCAAAAAAATTGGCACTAGTTTACAATTGTATTTTAAGGCAAGCTGCGCAGGTATAGTAGTTGTGTGAGCTGGCTTATTAAAAAAAAGAGTTCTCGGTCCCTCGCCTACACGTTGATCTACCATTAGGGCTATACTATAACCGTTTTTAATCTTAGATATTATTTCTCTCATACCTATCCTGCCTTTTGGAATTTGATTTGGACAGATATATTTCATCCTTAAATATTCCATTAAAGGATTTAAAAAAAAATTATTTAATGGTCTATATATTGCCGCACATTTAATTCCAAATTTGTCAAGTTCCATTGCCATCAATTCAAAATTTGCAAAATGAGCTGAATAAAAAATTACCGGTTCACTATTTTTTTTAATATCATCTAAGTATTTTATGCCATTAATTTTAATATGATTAAAATTAGTTTTATTAAATT
>CACLKR010000007.1 GCA_902607625.1 uncultured Pelagibacteraceae bacterium | reverse complement strand
AGCTGGTAAATTTAAGAAAAAATTCAAATACTATTCTAAAATAAAAAAAAATAATTTTGTAAATAGATAGGTAATAAATTATTAATTTTTATAAATATTTAAATTAAATTATTTTGTGGAGAAGATGCACTTCCATACTTTCTCTTTTTCATTCTCCCTGCCTTAAAGGCTTTTCTGCCAGCTATTACAGCATGTTTCATAGCTTCTGCCATCAAAATTGTATTTTTAGCTTCAGCAATTGCAGTATTAATTAAAACACCATCACAACCTAATTCCATTGCAATAGTTGCGTCTGAGGCAGTACCAACTCCCGCATCAACTATAACTGGTACAGCTGATTGCTCCTTAATTAGTTTTATATTTATTTTATTTTGTAAGCCGAGACCCGAGCCTATAGGAGCTCCTAATGGCATAATAGCACAAGCACCAACATCTTCTATTTTTTTAGATAAAATTGGATCGTCGGTGCAATAAACCATAACCTCAAAACCTTCTTTAACTAAAACTTCTGTCGACTTAATTGTTTCAATCATATTTGGATACAATGTTTTTTTATCTCCAAGGACTTCTAGTTTTACTAATCTCCAACCACCTATTTCTCTAGCTAATCTTAACGTTCTTAAAGCTTCTTCTGATGAATAACATCCTGCGGTATTTGGGAGATACGTAATAGATTTTGGGTCCAGATAATCCATTAATAAAGGTTGATCTTTGTCTAAAATATTTACCCTTCGAACTGCAACTGTAACAATATCTGCTCCCGATGCTTTAACTGCTTTTGCTGTTTCTTCAAAATTTTTATATTTTCCTGTGCCAACAATTAATCTTGAATTAAAATTTCTATTAGCTATCGTAAAAACATCTTCCATAAAATTTAACCTCCTCCAATAAAATGAACTATCTCCACTTTGTCATCTTTCTTCAAAATTAGATTTGAATATTTGTTTTTTTCAACAATCTCACCGTTTACTTCTATAGCCACCTTATTCTTTTGTATTTTAAGGTTATTTAATAGTTCATTTAAATTAGTACCATCACTTATTTCATGGAGATCTCCATTTAATTGTATTTTTGCCACATTTAAGTTATTCATTTGCATTATTTTAACTTATTTAAATGACAAAAAAAATACTAATAATAAATGGACCTAATTTAAATCTTCTTGGTGAGCGAGAAGAATCTAAATATGGCAAAGTTACTCTTGAAGAAGTCAAAAAAAATTGTGAATCCCACTCTAAATCAATTGATATTGAAATAAAATTTTATCAATCCAACATTGAAGGAGAAATTGTCACAATAATACAAAAGGCAAAAGGTGTTTTTGATGGAATAATTATTAATGCTGCAGGCTATACACATACTTCAGTCGCAATTCTAGATGCCCTTTTGGCAATCAAATTACCTACAATAGAAGTTCATATAACAAATATATATAATCGTGAAGAATTTAGAAAAAAATCTTTAATAAGCAATGCTGCAAAAGGAATTATTTGTGGATTCGGTATAAAAGGATATATTATGGCTTTAGATTCTATTAAGGAAATTATTAATAAATAATATGAAGATAGATAAAAAAATCATTCAAGAACTTACTGGATATTTAAAAGAATTTAATTTAAGTGAAATTGAGTATGCTGAAGGAACTACAAAAGTAAAAGTTTCTCGATCTATAAACAATTCAAGCATCATATCTACCGAAATAAATAAAAAACAATTAACTATTGAAGATAATGGTATTCATGTTACTTCTCCTATAGTAGGAACTGCATATCTAGCTTCAGAGCCTGGTGCAAAAAAATTTATAGAATTGGGTCAAAAAGTAAAAAAAGGACAAACTATAATGATTATTGAAGCAATGAAAACTATGAATCATGTTCCTTCAACTCAAGATGGTACTGTCAGTAAAATTTTAGTTAAGGATGGTGAGCCTGTTGAATTTGGCCAACCTCTTATTACAGTTAAATAATGTTTAATAAAATTTTAGTTGCTAACCGTGGGGAAATAGCGGTTCGCATAATTAGAGCGTGTAAAGAATTAAATATTCCAACTGTAGCAATTCACTCAGATGTTGACTTAGATTCAATGCATGTAAGATTGGCGGATGAAAGTATCTGTATAGGCTCTCACAAACCTCAAAATAGTTATTTAAATATAGGTGCTATTATGTCTGCAGCAGATGTGACTGGAGCAGATGCTATCCATCCAGGATATGGATTTTTATCAGAAAATTATCACTTTGCAGAAATTGTTAACAAAAGTAAGATAAAATTCATTGGTCCTAGTTCAGAAATAATGAAAAAAATGGGAAACAAAATTGAAGCAAAAAAAATTGCAAAAAAACTTGGACTTCCTATCATTGAAGGATCAGATGAAAATGTTAATTCTTTAGAAGAAGCAAAAAAAATTTCCTCAAGAATTGGCTACCCCGTTTTAATTAAAGCTTCTGCTGGAGGAGGAGGAAAAGGAATGAAACTTGTTGAAAACGAAAAAGAACTTGCTTCAGCTCTTTCCCTAGCTAGACAGGAGGCAAAGAAATACTTCGCAAATGATGAAGTTTATATAGAAAAATATTTTGAAAAACCAAGACATATCGAAGTACAAATATTATCGGATAAAAAAACAACACTACACTTGGGAGAAAGAGACTGTACTGTACAACGAAAACATCAGAAACTTATTGAAGAATCTCCAAGTCCAGTATTAGAAGAAAAAACAAGACAAGATTTATTAAATAGAACTGTAAAGATGGTAAGCAAGCTAAATTATGAGGGAGCGGGAACTGTTGAATTTATGTACGATAATGGAAAATTTTTTTTTCTAGAAATGAACACTAGAATTCAAGTAGAACATCCGGTTTCCGAAATTAGAGGTGGCATAGATATAGTCAAAGAACAAATAAAAATCGCTTCTAAAGGTAAAACATCACTAAAACAGTCTGATATAACTTTCAGAGGTCATGTTATTGAATGTCGAATAAATGCTGAAGATCCAAGTAAAAATTTTCAACCAAGCCCTGGAACAATTAATGTATGTCATCAACCTTCTGGTTTTAGAACTAGAGTAGATGGAGCCATATTTCAAGGTTGTAAAATAACTCCATACTATGACAGCTTAATTTGCAAACTTATTTGCCAAGGTAGAGACAGGGAGGAAGCTATACAAAGACTACGGAGATCTTTAAACGAGTTTGTAATAGAAGGTATTACTACCACTATCGATTTACATAAAAAAATATTAAACCATAAAAAATTCATTAATTCTGACTTTGATGTAAATTGGTTAGTTAAAGAAACTTTCTATTAAATATTTTCACAGCTTGTTACCCACAAATCATAAATCGGATGATCAATTGATTGTAGTGTTGGGCTAGAAGCAAAAGTCCAACCATTAAACAAAAAAACCTGGTTGTTATCCTTGCTTGATAAATCTTTAACTTGTAAATAAGCAACTGTATCTGTAGATTCGTTGTTTTCTGAAAGTTGACATTTTAAAGCTTTAATTTCTAAAGCACCAAAAAATTTTTTTTCACCAATAGCTAATCTAAGCCCCGAAGTTTTAGCAGTTATTTTATCTAAAGCTTTTATATTGATGTAGATTCTATCATTACTTTGATTTTTATTTTCTTCAGTAATATTATTTGTATTTTCTAAATTTGAATCTTGTTCTTCTATTTTTTCTAATTCATCTTTATCTTCTTCAAAAGTAGGTGATAATTCTTCTAAATTTATTAAAGGAACAGATTCAATTTTATCTAAGGCAAAAATAGGTAAACTATTTAAAAAAAACAAAACAAACAAGAAAAAAAAAATATTAAAATTTCCAAGTTTCATATTTTTTTACATTTTTTTTAACATTATGAATTAAAGAACCTTCAGGTTTATACGCTTTTTTAGTTCCTGTTAAATTTTCTTCATGCTTTTTTTGCCAAGCAAACTTTTTTGGGTTGTCAGAAGGTCTATTTATTGTCAAAAAATGTATCCAAGAATGCCACTCAGCAGGAATTTTTGAAGATTCAATATTATTCTTATAAATTACCCATCTTTTTCCCTTCTTGGCATTAGAATAATACTTATTTCCAAATTGATCACTACCCACAAATTTCCCTGTAAATAAAGTATGAACAAAAGTTCCTACTGTCTGTTTATGCCACCATGTAAACACTTGTTTTAAAAAGCTTATCATAAAATTTCAAATGATTCGTTTTTAACTATTATATTTTTTATTCAAGTTTAAAAATCCACACAATTAAAAATTGTAAATTATTTATTAGACTTAAAATATATTTACTATATATCATATAAATGCACACAATAAATAAAAATAATCAAATCTTGGAGACGAAAAATTATGTCAAAGTATGTTGTTGAAACATTTTATACATGCACATTTAAGATTGTTCACAAACTTGATGAACTAAGTGAAAAAAAACTTTCTGAACTAGAAAATCGCAACGATGGTCAAGTTCAGATAATTGATGTTAGGCTGAATAACAGGAAAACTAAAAAAGCAAATAAAAAAGATAATACTGAGGATTCAAAAAATAAATTATTAGCAAAAGATATTTCAGAAATTTCCTCAGCAATTAATGAAAAAATTACTACCTCAGGAAAATTACAAGTTTCTAATGAATCTCTTAATCAAAATTTAAATATTCAAAAATCCAACAAAAAAAATACTGATAGATCAAAAATGCCTGATAGGAGAAAAGGCTATATTCAAAAAGTTAGTATAGGAGATCACAAAATTTACTTACACACAGGAGAATATGATGATGGAAAAGTTGGTGAAATCTTCATTGATATGAACAAAGAAGGAGAACTTGTTAAAGCTCTAATGAATAATTTTGCAATAGCAATCTCTTTAGGTCTTCAATATGGGGTCCCACTAGATGAATTTGTTGATGCTTTTATAGAAACTAAATTTGAACCATCTGGAGAAATCAAAGGGAATGACAGAATATTAAATGCTTCTTCTATTCTAGATTATATCTTTAGAGAACTAGCCATATCGTATTTAGGTAGAGAAGACCTCGCCCACACACCTTCAATCTACAAACCTGCTAATGATAAAGTAACAAGCGACGATAATGAAGATACATTTTTAAAATTAGTAAAAGGCATTACTAGCAAAGGTTTTATTAGAAGCAACTATAAAGATAAACTTGTTGATCTTAGCAATGTAAGAATAAATTTAAAAAGTAATAAGTAAAAACTATTTCTTTTTTTCCAATATTTTAATATTCAATTCTTTAAGCTGAAGTTCGCTCGGTTTTGATGGAGACCCCATTAACAAATCTTGTGCGTTTTGATTCATTGGAAACAATGTAACTTCACGTATATTGTTTTTGCCCGCTAATAACATAACAATTCTATCAATTCCTGGAGCCATTCCACCATGTGGCGGAGCTCCATATGAAAGAGCTTTTATCATACCTTCAAATTTATTATTTACTTCATCTTTTGAATAACCAGCTTTAAAAAAAACTTTATACATTAAATCTGGTAAATGATTTCTGATTGCTCCAGAAGATATTTCATAACCATTGCATACTAAATCGTATTGGTACGCAAGTATAGATAATGGATCAGTTTTGTCGAAATCTTTTGAATTAACTTGGGGCATTGAAAAAGGATTGTGACTAAAGTCAATTTTTTTTTCTTTCTCATCATATTGATACATGGGATAATCAGTTATCCAACAAAATTCGAACTTTTTGTCGTTTGTAAGGTTAAGCTCTTTGCCCAATTTTTGTCTTACAATACCGGAAATTCTCTCAGCTTCTTTTAATTCATCGGAAGAAAAAAATATAGCATCGTTTTCTTTTGCTTTACAGATTTTTGCTAATTCACCAATAGCTTTTTCTGAAAAAAATTTTCCTATAGGTCCTTTTCCAATAAATTTACCGTTATTTTTTTCTAATAAAATATATCCTAGTCCTTTTGCACCTTCCTCTTTAGCCCAATTATTATATCCATCAAAAAAACTTCTTGGTTTAGAAGATGTATTTGGAGCAGGTATCGCTCTTACAACTCCCCCTTTTGCAATTAATTTTTTAAAAATATCTAATTTAACATCCTTTCTTTTTATAACTTCTGTAACATCAAATATTTCAATTGGATTCCTCAAATCAGGTTTGTCAGTTCCATATTTCAGCATTGAAGTTTTATAGGTAATTTTTCTAAATGGAGTTTTAGAAACTGTTTTGTTTTTTCCAAATTCAGTAAACAGTTTAAAAAAAATAGGTTCTACTACTTTAAACACATCTTCCTGTTCAACAAACGACATTTCCATATCTAATTGATAATGTTCTCCTGGACTCCTGTCTGCCCTACCGTCTTCGTCTCTAAAACAAGGCGCTATTTGAAAATATTTATCAAAGCCTGAAATCATAACCATTTGTTTAAATTGCTGAGGAGCTTGTGGTAAAGCATAAAATTTTCCAGGATGCATTCTGCTTGGGACCAAAAAATCTCTTGCACCTTCAGGACTTGAAGCAGTCAATATCGGAGTTTGGAATTCCAAAAATCCATCACTTATCATTTTATTTCTTAAAAAGGAAATTACTTTTGATCTAAGAACAATATTTTCATGCATTTCTTCTCTGCGTAAATCTAAAAATCTATATTTTAATCTAGTTTCTTCAGGATATTCTTGTTCTCCAAAGACTGGCATTGGTAAATCTTTAGACTCAGACAAAATTTCAAATGAAGAAACTTTTACTTCCACTTCACCTGTAAACAAATCTTTATTTACTGTATCGGAAGATCTGTCAACAACTTCACCAGATACACAAACTACTGATTCAGGTTTTATTTTTTCTACTGTTTTAAAAAAACTATTACTATTTTCAATTACACATTGAGTTAAGCCAAAATGATCTCTTAAATCAAAAAAGAGAAGATTTCCGTGATCTCGTTTTCTATGTATCCAACCTGAAAGCTTAACTGTACTTCCAGAATTTTTCTTAGAGATTTCTGAACATGTATGAGTTCTATATTTATGCAAAGTGATTCCTTTTTAAAAATTTATATCATTTTTAACACTTCTTTAATCAATTTTAAGCTAAAAGGACTTCCCTTTTTTAATGAATATTTGTCCAAAGTTAAAATAAATTGAGATATTTTTTCATAAGATCTGTCAATTCTTTTTATAATGTAGTCGATATGCTTTTTTTCAACCATAATTTGTTTATCTGAAAAATTTTTTGCTATAATTACACTAATCAAATCATCGCTTGGAAGATTTATACCAATAATTAAACTACTAGTAACTCTAGACATCAGATCTCGCAATTTAAATTTAAATGAACTAATTGGTTTTTTTGAAGTAATTAAAAGATATTTATTATCTTGCAAAGCAATATTCCACAGCGAGAATAATAGCTTTTCTGAAGCCTTTTCGTTTAAATTTTCAATTATTAAAGCCTCTTTTGTTTTAAACTTAAAAAAAATTTCATCATTTAAAGCGTTAGCTTCAATTTGTAAGCTTGAGGTTTTATTTTTTAAGATAGACGTCAAATGAGATTTTCCAGACCCTGAAGGACCAAAAATATTAACTGTTCGTCTTATCCATTTTGGCCAACTATTTATTAAATCGTATGCCTCTTGATTGCTGGGAGAAACATAGAAATCTTCTTTTTTATAAGCCTGATGTGAAGGAAATTTTAAAATTAATTGATCATTCATTTAAAATTAGATGCCAAACTCCCTGATTATTCATTAACATATATCCAAATTTTGATAATTCTGATCTTAATTTTTTTGGATTACCATAATAATATATTTTAAAAAGAGAATTATTAATATTAAATTCTTCTAAAGTATATTCGTCAATTATAATAATTTTATGAAGAGTACTTCTAAGTTTATCTAAATCTTCGAGTTTTGAATGTTGAAATTTTAAATTAATTGATAGAGGGCTCAAGAGATTGACAAGATTTTCTTCTTTCCAAAGATCTGTGATGTTAAATTTTAAATCTTTCAAAATAGAATTTAGTACTAGCTCGTCATCTATATTTTCTACTTCATACAAAAAATTTTTACTTATTTTATTATTATTAAAATTTGTTTTAACATGCACGTTTAATTTCTTATTTTGATAATCCATTAATGCAAAAACATAACTTTTTATGTCATACTTATTTACTAAACTATCAACATCAATTTCTTCGATTCTATTTTTCATTTCTACTATTTTAGAAATATCTTCTAAGTCCTCTAGAGGCAATACAAAATTTATTAATTCATTTTTAATTTCAATTTCTGTCCAATGTTTATAAAAAAAATTATCATTTAAATTTTGAATTTCATCATTAATAAAAAGAACGGGAAAAAACACTGCAGAAATATTTTCTGGCTGTGAAAATGAGATATTTTTTTGACTTAAAAATTTTTTTACTTTAACATAGCTATAGGATATTTTAATTTTAGCTTTATATTCATCTTTACGATAACTTTCTTCCAAAATCTGAAAGCTGTTAATTAAACTTTTTATTTGCTTCAATTTTGTATTATTTATTTTTGTAAAATCTCGTGAAAGTAGAATCTTATTCATGAGCATTTCAAAGGAAGTTAAAAAGGCCCTATTAAGATATTTATCCCTAGAAAAATTTAAATCTATAGTACCTTTGACTTTAACATTGTTTATAGTGAATACATTTTCTGCACAAAAACTTTTTGTAGATGAAATAAACAAAATTATGATTGTTGATAAAAAAATAAAAATATATTCTTTTAAAAAACCTGTTAAATATTTTAATATTAAATAATCTTTCATGAAAAAAACCTATAATACTTACAAAAAAAGCGGTGTTAATATGGCAGTCGCTGATAAATTAGTAAATTACATATCCAAAATATCAAGAAAAACTTACAAAAAAAATACTGAAACAAGATCTTTTAAAAATATTGGTAGTTTTGGATCTATTTTCGATCTTGCACAATTAAAAATGAAGAACCCTCTTATAGTCTCTTCAACTGATGGGGTTGGTACTAAAATTGAAATAGCAAATAAATTTAAGAAATACAATACAATAGGAATAGATTTAGTAGCGATGTGCGTAAATGATCTCCTGGTCCAGGGAGCAAGACCAATTTTTTTTTTGGATTATATTGCTATAAACAAGCTTAAATTAAATAAGGTAAAAAAAATTTTGGATGGCATAGTGACCGGATGTAAATTATCTGACTGTGCATTAATTGGTGGTGAAACCGCTGAAATGCCTGGAACATATGAAAAAAATAAGTTTGATTTAGCTGGATTTGCAGTTGGTTTAGTTGAGAGGAAAAAATTACTAAATAAGAACAAAATTAAATTAAACGATATTATTCTAGCGGTACCATCATCTGGAATGCATTCAAATGGATTTTCACTTGTTCGACATGTATTAAAAAAAAAAAATTTATATTTACCCTCGTGCATTAAGAGAGAATTAATAAAACCCACAAAAATTTATGTAAAGGAACTTAATATAATTAATGATAAAAAATTAATTAATGGTTGCGCAAATATAACTGGCGGAGGATTATTAAACAATTTAATTAGAGTCATTCCTGAAAAATTGTGTTTAAATATAAATTTATCCAAAATTAAAACTAAATCTATTTTCAAATGGCTCAAAAGAAATAATATTAAGGACCCTGAAATGCTCAATACATTTAATTGTGGAGTTGGATTCTGTTTAATTACAAATAAAAAAAATATAAAGAAAATTAAAAAAATATTTTCTAGTGAATACCAGCCTTATCAAATAGGCTTTATATCTAAAGGAAAACCAAGAATTAAGACATTTGGTCAAATGCAATGGTGAATAAAATAAGATCGTGTGTTTTTATTTCTGGTAATGGGTCAAATCTTAAATCTATAATTAAAAGTTCAAGAGATTATAATTTTCCAATTAAAATTGAATTAATAATAACAAATAATAAAAAAGCTAAAGGCTTAAATTTTGCTAAGAAATACAACATACCATTTAAAGTTTTTTCTTATGATAATAGAAAAAATTTTGAAAGAAATTCTTTAAATGAAATTAAAAAAAGAAAGATAAGATTCTTATGTTTAGCTGGTTTTATGAAAATTTTATCGAAAAACTTTATAAAGGATTTTGGCTATCAAATTATAAATATTCATCCATCTCTATTGCCCAAATTTAAGGGACTAAATACGCACAAAAGAGTTTTAAAAAGCAAAGAGAAATATTCAGGGTGTACAGTTCATTACGTGTCCCCTGTACTAGACTCTGGAAAAATCATTCTGCAAAAAAAAGTATTGATAAATAAAAATGAAACGGAAAACTCGCTAAGAAAAAAAATTTTACTCCAAGAGCATAAAATTTATCCCAAGTCAATTATCTCAATATTCAAATAATTTTTTATTTAAAGAAAAAATTTATCTCAATTTTTGCATTCTCAACACTATCCGAGCCGTGAACAGAATTTTTATCAATTGAAAGACCGTACATTTTTCTTAATGTTCCATCTTCTGCTTTTTTTGGGTCTGTTGCACCCATTAATTGCCTATTGTTTGATACCGCGTTTTCACCCTCTAATATCATTACAACTATAGGCCCGGATGATAGGTAGTTACATAACTCTCCATAAAACGGTTTTGTTTGGTGTACCTTATAAAATTCTGATGCTTCTTCCTTTGAAATTTTTACTTTTTTACTCTTTATGATCTTTAAATTATTTTTTTCATAAAAACTTTTTATCTCACCATCGAGATTTCTTTCAACTGCATCAGGTTTAATTATTGAAAGAGTTTGCTCTAAACTACTCATAATTATCTTCTACAAATTTATTTAGTAGCCTAACTCCAAACCCGGTTGCGCCTCCTGGATTTAAAGCACCTGCATATTTTGAAAATGCCATTCCAGCTATATCAAGATGAGCCCAGGGTGTTTTGTTAATAATAAATCTTTGTAAAAATTGAGCCGCTGTAATTGAGCCGGCACCGCCTACATAATTTATATTCTGCATATCTGCTGTTTTCGAGTCCATAAGTTTATCAAAGTTTTTATGTAGCGGTAATCTCCACACTTTTTCATCAACTTTTTTTCCAGCATCAAAAATCTGTTTTGACAGTTTGTCATCATTTGAGAAAAGTCCCGCATATTCTGAACCCAAACAAACAATTATAGCACCTGTTAAAGTCGCCAAATCAATAATCAGGTTAGGTTTAAACTTTTTTTCTGTAAAAGTTATAGCATCTGCCAATACTAGTCTTCCTTCTGCATCTGTATTTAGTACTTCAATAGTTTTGCCACTATAAGATTTTACAATATCACCAGGCCTTTGAGCATTTCCACCGGGCATATTTTCAACTAATCCAACAACTCCAACAGCATTTATTTTTGCTTTTCTCAATGCAAAATTTTTCATCAATCCTACTACAACAGCGGAGCCCGCCATATCATATGTCATATCTTCCATAAATCTTGCAGGTTTTAAAGAAATCCCTCCGGTATCAAAGCAAACACCTTTTCCTACAAACGCTAGAGGTTTTGATTTAGATTTGTTTCCGTTCCATTCAATAGTTACAAGATAAGAACCTCTTATGCTTCCCTGTCCTACTCCCACTAAAGCATTACATCCTAATTTTTTTAATTTTTTTTCATCATATACAGTAACTTTTAATCCATATTGTTTTAACTTAACTAGTCTTTTCGCATACTCATCTGGATGTAAAATATTTCCAGGCTCTGAAACTAAATCTCTAGTTAGAAATATTCCTGATTTTATTGCATCATTATATTTATATTTTTTTTCTATTTTTTCCTTATGAGAAGTAATTATTTTACAAATTATATTTTTTTTAGAATTTTTTTTATCTAAAGTTTTGTATATATCAAAAGTATAACTTTTTAAGCTGTACCCAAAAATAAATTCTGAAGAAAAATTAACTATTTCTTCTTTTTCAAAATCTAAACTGTCGATATATATGTCGATTTTTTTGATACTTTTAAAATTTTTTAAATAGGAATAAAAAATTCCCCCTTTTTCTTCAGGATAGTAGGTCTCATACTTTTTTTTGACTTTTATTATGAAACATTTCTGCTTACCTGATATATCCAAAGAACTGATTTCTTCTTCGCTTTTTTTATCTTTTAGGGTGCCAAGATATGAATTTATTTTTTTGCTAACTTCTTTAGACAGAATATTTTTTCTGTCCTTAAAATGAAATTTATCATTAACAAATATAGCAAAAGCTTCATTATCTGAACCCAAACTGCTTGCAAAACTTAACATTTTTCCTTTCTTTAACGTATAAATTGAATTCTATTCAAAGTTGTTTTATTAGTTATACATTACAACTTTTACAATGAAAAATACAATTTACAAATATTTTTTTCATGAATTTTTGAGATATTTCTCCATCACCATATTTGCTTTGGCATTGATAGTTTGGACAGTCCAATCGGTAAACTTCCTTGATCTTGTAACAGAAGACGGGCATGCTTTCAGAACTTACTTCGTTTACTCTATTTTAACATTATCAAAAATCTTAACCAAATTAATTCCTTTTTCTTTCTTAGTAGCAACTATTTTAACAATTTTAAAATTTGAAAAGGACAATGAATTAATAGTTTTTTGGACTTCTGGTTTAAACAAAATTTATATCGTAAATCTTATTTTACGTATATCTCTTATAGTCATGTTTCTACAACTTGTATTAACTAGTATTGTAAATCCAACATTATTAAATTTATCTAGATCAATATTAAAAAATTCGGAACTGCAATTTATTCCATCTTTGCTTAAAGAAAAACAGTTTAATGATACAGTTGAAGGTCTAACTATATTTGTAGATAAAAAAGATCAAAACCAAGTCTATAAAAATATTTTTATAAGAGACGATGGTAACGTTTTGTCTAGTATAGGAACTGTTTCTTCCACAATTTTTGCTAAATCTGGTTATATAATAAGTGAATCAAATAAATTAGTTTTATATAATGGCAATATTCAAAAATTAGCACAAAATAATACTGTAAATATTGTTAAATTTAAAAAAACTACATTTGATCTTTCTGGCCTTTCCACAAAAAGCATTTCTGAACCGAAGATGCAAGAAACATCTACCTTTAAAATTTTTCGGTGTATAAAAAATAATTATATTAATATTGATATGCACAATTGTAACAGAAATAAAAAAGCTTTTATGGATACTAAAATAGAAATTAACAAACGATTTGGTATGCCCATCTTTATTCCATTAATTGCACTGGTATGTGCTTTCTTACTCTCTTCCAGAAAAGATAAAAAAACTTATAATTACAATAAGTATATTTATTTTTTCATTAATTTTATTATTCTTACATTATCTGAAATTGCAGTTAGATATTCTGGAATTTCTTGGTCACATACCTTCGTCTATTATTTGTTTCCTTTGGGAATGCTTCCTTTGTTTTATTTTACTTTAATAAGAAAGTTTAGATATGAAAACTTATTTTAAAAATTATGCTTAAACCTTTTATAATAAATAAATACCTAGCTAGGGAGTTTACTAAAGTCATTATTAATATGATTTTTATTTTTTTCTCTTTGGGTTTTATTATGAATTTATTTGAGGAAATAAATTTTTTTAAAGATATTGATATCGGAATTTATATTCCTATTTTACTATCTTTTCTTATTGTTCCAAGTTTACTCTACAACATGTTTCCTTTCATAATTTTATTATCCGGGATTTGGTTTTTTTTAAAAATAAAAAAAAGTGATGAGGTAATAGCTTTAAAAATTTCTGGAATGTCAAATTTTTCAATAATTATGATTCCAAGTTTATTATCCATCTTGCTAGGCATTATATTTATAACCTCGATAAATCCTGTTACCTCTGCGTTAGTTAAAAAATATGAAAACTTAAAAGGAAACTATGAAAGAGACAAAGAATATCTCGCAGCAATTACTGAAAATGGAATATGGATTAAGGAAAAAAACTCAGAAAAAAATAATATTATAAGATCTTCAAATTTAGAAGGTGAAAATTTAATGAACGTTACTATTTATAAATTTGACAAAAATAATAATTTTGTAAGAAGAATTGAAGCTAAATCCGCAAACATCTCTTCAATAACGTGGTCTTTGAAAAATGTAAAAATAATAAACGAAAATGGAAATATTCTTTCAGAGAATGAAAAAAATCTTTCATATAATAGCTTATACGACTTGGAAAAAATTAAGACTCTATACTCAAATTTGGACACTATCTCCTTTTGGAATATTGAAAACGAAATAAAACTTTTAGAAGAAAGGGGCTACTCAACAAAACAAATGGAAACAAAATTGCAAAGATCTTTTGCTTTCCCTTTTTTCTTGTTAGCTATGGTAGTGTTAAGTGGTGTATTTACTTTAGGAATTAAGTCTAAAGATAGTAATTTAACCTATGTATTTATTGCTATAATTACATGTGTTTTAATTTATTTTTTCAACGATTTTTCAGCAGCATTAGGCACAACAGAAAAATTATCTGTAGGAATTGCCGTTTGGATGCCGATAGTAATTATTTTTATTTTCAGTGCTGTAGGAGTTATTTATGCAAACCAGAAATAGAAAAAAAGAATTAATTTTCTTTCTTCTAAGTTTTTTTATATTTAACTTAAATCTTAGTGCAGAAGAATTTAACATTACTGCCGAAGAAATTTTAGTTGATAAGGAAAATGAAATAATTGTAGGAAAAGGATCTGTCCAGGCTGTAGATACTGAAGGAAAGCTTATAAATGCTAATAAAATAACCTATGAAAAATCTAGGGAATTTTTATTAGCTGAAGGAGAGGTTAAAATAGCTGATATTGAAGGAAACATCTTAATAGCTGACAGAGCAACTTATGACAAAATAAACGAGTTAATTATTACTTATAATGACACAGAATTAATATTAAAAGAAGGTTATAAATTATTAACAAAAAATATTTTATACAATATTGAAAAAAAAATATTAACTTCAGATTATAACTCAATTTTTACCGACAATGATGGAAATGTTATTGAAACGGATATGTTTCAATACAATATAGAGGATAATCTATTTTCTTCAATTGGTAAAATAAAAATAACTGACATAAAAAAAAATAAATATTTTTTTAAAGAAATTCATATTGATACAGAAAAGAAAGAAATGATCGGATCTGATGTCAGCGTAGTTTTAGATCAAGAAGCCTTTGGATTAACCAAAGAAAGTGACCCACGATTTGTTTCTAATGAGATATTTATATCCAATAATCAAACAAATTTATCAAAAGGAGTTTTTACTGTTTGTAAAAAAAAAGATGGTAAGTGTCCACCTTGGACATTAAAAGCAAAAAAAATTACCCATGATAGATTAAAAAAGACTATATATTACGAGAATGCAATTTTAAAAATATACGATATCCCTATATTTTATTTTCCAAGATTTTTCCACCCAGACCCTACAGTTAAAAGACAATCTGGTTTTTTAATGCCTTATTTTACAAACACTACAAGTGTTGGTGCTGCTCTTGGGCTTCCATATTACTGGGCAATTAGTGAAAATAAGGATATTACTTTTACCCCAAAATTTTATACTGGAGAAAACATATTAATATTAAATGAATATAGACAAGCTTTTAAAAATGGATTTTTAACTTTAGATACTAGTTTTACTGAAGGATACAAAAATCCCTCATTAACAAAAACAGATGGATCTAGGAATCATATTTTTGCCAATCTTGATTTTAATTTTGATAAAGATGAATCCTATGAAAGCAATTTATCTATCAAAATTCAGCAAACTTCTAATGATACATACTTTAGAGTTCACGATATTAATACAGCCCTAGTTGCAGCCGAAAATACAAACCTAGAAAATGAAATAAAATATAGTTTTAATAAAAATGATATGTATTTAGATATTAATACGAGTGTTTATGAAAATTTAAGAAAGAAAAATAAGTCAGATAGATATGAGTATATTTTACCAAATATAATTTACGGAAAAACTTTTTTTTCTGAAAGATTTGGAACTGTGGATTTTAAATCGAATGTTCTCTATAGCAACTACGAAACCAATAAACATAAAACATTTCTGACTAATGATGTTATTTGGAGCCCTTCTAGTTATATAACAAAAAAAGGGTTCATCAGCACCTTGGAGGGAATGATAAGAAATACCAACTATGAAGCAAAAAGAACAACGGATTATAAAAATGAAAGCACGGTCAATGAATTAAGTGGTGTATTAGCTTACAAAACATCATTACCAATGAAAAAAAGTGGTATTAATTACTCTAATCTTTTCTCGCCAAACTTTATGTTAAGATATGCCCCGGGACACATGAGAGATTTAAGCACAAAAGAAGTTTCTTTAAATTACACAAATTTATATTCAATAAATAAAACTTCAGAAATTGAAGATGGTCTGAGTGCTATTTTAGGTTTTGATTTTAATATTAATGAAAAAAAAGCTGGTAATGTAGATAAAGAAAAATTATCTCTATCATTAGGACAAGTTTTTAGTAATGAGAGAAATAAAGATATACCTTCAAAGAGTTCCTTGGACCAAAAAATGTCGGATATAGTAGGAAAAATTAATTACAATTTTTCAGAAATTGGGAATATTGATTATAATTTTTTACTAGATCATAATTTGAATGATTTAAATTATAATGAAATCTCTACAAAATTAAATTTTGGCAAAGTTGAATTTAACTTGGATTATTTAGAGCAACAAAATCACATAGGAAACGAACATTACGCAAGCTCGGGTGTTACGTTAAATTTTAATAATCAAAATAAATTAAGCTTTAGCACAAAAAAGAATTTTAAAACTAACAGCACAGAACTTTATAACCTTAGTTATCAATATGCGATTGATTGTTTAACTGCTGGTTTAGTTTATAGAAGAGAATTTTATCAAGACGTTGATGATTTAGAACCGAAAAATTCTTTAATGTTTACTATAACCTTTATTCCATTTGCTGGTGTAAGTGCTCCTGTTCTAAGTCAGTGATAAAAATAAAAAAAATAATTTTTCTTGTTACAAAATCAGTGTTTACTATTATTTTACTTTTGACTTTGGGTCTATTTTTTTATGCAGCTTTTTTTTACAAACCATCTCATGTTGAAATAGAGACCACGGAAAATCAAATTACAGAAAACGATAAATCTTCTGACATCAATGAAGAAAAGGAACAAAGTTTAAAAGAAACACAAGTACAGGAAAAAATAAGCGAACCTGAAGTAGAAAAGGCAAAGGATTCAACGCTGGATAAAGTTAAAATCAGTGATGCTTTATTCATGACAGTAGGAAATAAAGCCACTACTAAATCTGATATAGTTAATGAAATTAAAATAATATTAATTTTAAATAACCAAAGTTATTCTGCCGAAGAAAGAGACCTATTACAGGAGCTCGCTGTGAAATCAATTGTTAGAAGAAATGTTAAACAAATAGCACTTGAGAATCATAATTTTTACCAATTCAAACAGCAAGATCTTGAAATTGAATTAATGAGGTTAGCAAAAAATATAAATGTAGATATAGAAACATTAAAAAGTATATGTGCGTCTAATGATATAGATTTCTCTATAATTGAGGATCAAATAAAAGTAGAACTTTTTTGGAACAGTTTAATTTTTGAATTATATAAAAGTAGAATAACGATAAATCCTGACGATATAAACGCGAAATTGAAATTAATTCAAAATAATAAAAAAACAAAAGAGTATTTAATTTCGGAAATTTTAATGAATGTTACGCAAAAAGATAAATTAGAAGAAGAAATTGATCAATTAAAAAATAAAATTAAAATTGAAGGATTTGAAAATGTTGCTAAGAGTTTGAGTATATCAGAATCCGCCGTAAGAGGAGGTGATCTTGGTTGGTTAAATGAAAATATAATTTCAGAAAAAATTAAATCTAACATAATTAATACACCAGTGGGTCAACTCTCGGAACCAATTACGCTAAGAGAAGGTGTTTTAATTTTCAAAATTAGAGATAAAAGAAACATCAAGAATAAAAAAAGCTTAGAAGAAATAAAAAACGAATTGGTAAATAATGAAAAAACAAAAATGCTTCAAATGTACTCATTATCGCATTACGATAAATTAAGAAGAACAATTAATATAAAATTAAACAATGAATAAATCGATTGCAATAATTGCCGGTGAACCAAATAGTATTTCCTCTGAAATCATTTTTAAAAGTTGGAAATTAAGAAAAAAATATTACCATAAAAATTTTTTTATTATTGGTAATATTAGAACCTTAAATTTACAAAAAAAAAAATTAAAATATCACATCAATATTAAAAAAATTAATAGGAATTTTAAAACAAATGATTTAAATGGTGCTGAATTACCTGTATATGACATACCATATAATCAGAAAAGGGCTTTTGAAAAAATATCAAGTAAATCAAATAAATATATATTTAGATGTTTTAATGAAGCATTAAAATTTTTTAAGGAAAAAAAAATTCTTGGCTTTGTAAATTGTCCAGTTTCCAAGGAATCCCTGTTTAAAAATAAACACAAAGGAGTCACTGAATTTCTTTCGCAGAAAGTTGGTAAGAAAAATAATGAGGTAATGTTAATTTATAATAAAAAATTATCAGTTTCACCTGTAACAACACACATACCCCTACGCCAAGTAAATAAAAAAATAAACCAACATAAAATTGTAAAAAAAGTAATAATTATTAATAATTTTTATAAAAAATTTTTTAATAAAAAACCTAATTTTGCTATTCTTGGCCTAAATCCACATAACTTTTCCCCATCAAAAAAATCGGAAGAGATAGAAATCATAAATAAAGCTGTAAAAAATCTAATCAAATTAAAAATTAAAGCAAAGGGACCAATTTCACCAGACACAAGTTTTATGACATTTGATAAATACAAGTTTGATGTAATTATTGGAATGTATCACGATCAAGTTCTTACACCTTTTAAAGCTTTATTTAATTTTAATGCAATAAATATCACATTAGGATTACCTTATATAAGAACTTCTCCTGATCACGGTACTGCAGAAAATATTATTGGAAGGCAAATTGCTAACCCCAAAAGCTTAATCGAATCTATTAAATTTTTTAATTTTGTAAAATAACTAATGAAACTTTTACAAAAATCTAAAAAAAGCTTAGGACAAAATTTTTTAATTGATAAAAATATAATTAATAAAATATTAAAAGTTGTAAAAGTTAACAAAAATAATACAGTATTAGAAATTGGGTCCGGATATGGAAATCTTACAAAAGCTATAACGACAATGCAACCAAGAAAATTAATTGCAATTGAAAAAGATAAAAAATTATTTTCTTTTTTAAATAATCAATTTGCAAATTATAAAAACATGAAAATAATCAACGAAGATGTTTTAAATTTTATTGAAAAAAAAAATTTAGAAAAAAATATAATTGTTTTTGGCAATCTGCCCTATAATATTTCAACCAAAATATTAGCTTCTTTGATAACGTTAAAAAAATGGCCACCTTGGTATCAAGTTTTAGTATTTATGTTTCAAAAAGAGGTTGCTGATAGAATATTAGCTAAAAATCGCACAAAAGCATATGGAAGGTTAACTGTTTTATCAAACTGGAGACTAGAAATAACAAAACATTTTGATGTCTCAAAAAACTCTTTTATCCCAAGACCTAAAGTGAATTCTACCTTGCTTTCATTTAGACCAAAAAAAAATAACACTTATTATCTTAAAAATCCAAAGAACCTTGAGATTGTTACTAGAGTATTATTTTCAAATAGAAGAAAAATGATAAATAAAAATATTAAGAAACTATTTAGTAAAAATATGTCTATATTAAAGAACTTAAATCTTAATTTAAATGTTAGGCCCGAGGAATTAAGTAATGAAACTTATTATAAAATTGCTACACACTATGAAAAGTTATTAGGTTAATTCTTTTATCTTATTTATAATTTCATTCGAATTTTGCTTCTGCTTTACTCCTCTTTTTTCAGACATAATAATATTTAATATCTTTTCATGACACTTGTTTAAATCATCGTTAATAACAACATAATTGTATTCGTTCCAATGTGATACTTCCTCATTAAATTTATTCATTCTATTTTTAATTAATTTTTCTTGTCCGTGATGACGATTTAATAATCTTTCTTTTAAAACTTTTATATTTGGAGGTAAAATAAAAAATGTTATCAGTGACAATTTTCCTATTTTCTTTAATTGTTGTGTACCTTGCCAATCAATATCAAATAATACATCTTTACCATTTGATAATAATTCTAACGCAGGTTCTTTTAGAGTCCCATACCAGTTATCAAAAATATTAGCGTATTCAAAAAAATTATTTTTTTTAACCAAAAAATCAAATTTTTCTTTAGTTACAAAGTGATAATCTTTTCCGTTAATTTCGCTAGGTCTAGGTTTTCTTGTTGTGTGTGAAATTGAAATTACAAATTGAGAATTATTTTGGGCAAGTTTTTTAGTTAGAGTAGTTTTGCCAACTCCTGAAGGTGATGATAAAACAAACATCATACCTTTTTTTTCTATTGCCATAGTAATATTAATTGGCCCAATGCTTTTTAAATTTTTTTAAGCTGATTTGCCTTCAATAAATTTGATAGCATCGCCAACGGTTAGGATTTTTTCTGCTTCACTATCAGATATTTCAGAGCCAAACTCTTCTTCGAAAGCCATAACAAGTTCAACTGTATCTAGGCTGTCTGCTCCTAAATCATCAATAAAATTTGCTTCATCAGTAACTTTAGATTCTTCAACACCTAAATGATCAACGACCATCTTTTTCACTTTTGTGGCAACATCTTTAGTCATTTGTAAATTCCTTAATTTGATTTATGTATTCTTAATAAATTATTAATGAATTTTGTCAAGACATATACATGCCCCCATTTACGTGAATAGTTTCACCAGTTACATATGAAGCTTCCTCGGATGACAAAAACGCAACACAATTTGATACATCTTCGCCTGTTCCAAGTTTTCCCATAGGTATTCTTGATGTAAGAAACAGCTTAACTTTCTCTGCAATATTCATGGTCATTTCAGAAACTATAAATCCAGGTGATACACAATTTACCGTGATATTTTTTTTGGCATATTCTAGTGCAAGACTTTTTGACATTCCAATAATACCTGACTTGGATGCAGAATAATTTGATTGACCTAAATTTCCAGTATGACCTACAACTGAGGTAATATTTACAATTCTTCCAAATTTATTTTTTAACATTTTCTTAATCGAATTTTTACTCAGTAAAAAAGTAGATGTTAAATTAATATCTATTACTTTTTTCCATTCATCATCTTTCATCCTTAATGAAAGATTGTCTTTATTAGTTCCAGCATTATTAATCAAAATATCCAAACCTCCCAGTTCTAAAGAAACATCATCAATAAACTCCTCGATTCTTGAGTGCTCCGATATATCAAATTTTTTAATTTTTATATTTGGATATTCTTTTTTTAATTTATCTAATTTGTCAGACTTTCTGCCAGCGCCAAGAACATTTCCTCCGAGCGAAACAAATTTCTTGACTAACGAATTACCGATTCCACCACTAGCACCGGTTATCAAAATATTTTTATTTTTAAAATTAATCATCTTTTATATCTTTCATAGAGTTAATGTTTGATATTTTAACGTTTTTATTTATTTTTTTTACTAAACCAGAAAGCACTTTTCCAGGACCAATTTCTAAAAAATCTGTAACACCATTTTTTATCATATATTCTACACTTTCTCTCCATCTAACTCTTGATATAATTTGATCAACTAATAGTGGCTTAATTTTGTTTACATCTGATTCTTCTTGAGCAGTCACATTGCTAATAATAGTTGGCTCAGGTTTTAAAAAATTTGTATTTTCAATTTTCTCTTTCATATTTTCCGCAGCCTTCTTCATTAAAGTACAATGAAATGGAGCGCTTACAGATAAAAGTATTCCTCTTTTTTTTTTTATTTTCAAATTTTTATTAAGAATTTCAATAACTTTTCTTCCTCCACTTACAACAACCTGAGCATTACTATTATCATTAGCAATTTCACAAATTTCTTCTTTGGGAAGTAAACTAATTTCATTTTCAACCTCTCTTATTGTCATCCCAAGTATAGCCATCATAGCACCCTTGTCTGGAGGAATTGAATCTTGCATAGCTTTTCCTCTTTCATGTAATAAATAAGCAGCTTTTTCTATTGTCAATGATCCTGCACAAACAAGAGCTGTATACTCTCCTAGAGAATGTCCAGCAAAAAATCTAGCTTTGTTTAAATTCAAACTAGATTGATTTTTCAAAACATTAAATAATGAAACTCCTATGGTCATAATTGCGGGCTGGGTATTCTGGGTAAGTTTTAATTTTTCTTCGGGACCATTTAATATTATACTTGATAGTGAGAATCCTAGAGTTTTATCTACTGTCTCAAAAATTGCTTTTACAGAATTAAACTTCTCATAAAAATCTAATCCCATTCCAACATATTGTGAACCCTGGCCTGGAAATAAAACAGCTTTCATATGATAATAAAAATATATTATAATATAATTGAATTTTAATAGTTGTATATCGAAAATTTTAATAGTATAAGTCACAACCTCTACCAAAAAAAAAGGTGGATTATTCAAAGATTTTATTGGATTAACCGAGGAAAATAGTGAATGAATTGTTACGAACATACTTTAATAATAAAGCAAGATAAGCTTGAAAATCACTCGAAGACAATAATAAACAAATACGAAAATTTAATTAATAAAAACTCTGGAAAAGTTTTAAAAACTGAGGAATGGGGACTGAGAAATCTCTCCCATTTAATAAAAAATAACAAAAAAGGCTTTTATTTTCATATAAAATTTGAAGGAACAGGGAAAACGATCGACGAATTAGAAAAAGCAGAAAATATTGACCAAACGTTGATTAGATTTTTGACGGTCAGAGTTAAAAAACATGATCTGGAAAAAGAATATTTTGAAAAGAGAGAATCGTAAAAACTAAATAAAAATGAAAAGAAAAAAAAATTTTAGAAGTAATAAAAAAAATTTAAAACACAAAAAATTAAATTTATTTCAAAAGACTGATATGAAATTTAATAAAAAATGCCCTCTATCAGGAAAAGAGGCTCCTATAGTAGATTACAAAAATATTAAATTGCTAAAAAGATATCTCTCCGAGAGTGGAAGAATTTTACCTTCGCGTGTAACTTCCGTGTCATTGAAAAAGCAAAAAGAACTTTCTAGATCTATAAAAAGAGCTAGAGTCTTAGCATTATTATAATATTTCTCATGGAAGTTGTCTTACTAGAAAATATTAAAAATCTTGGAAGTATTGGAGATGTAGTAAATGTCAAAAGAGGGCATGGAAGAAATTTTCTTATTAGATTTGGAAAAGCTCTTAAAGCTTCCAGAGAAAATATCGATTTAGTAAATAAAAAAAAAGCCAAACTTAACGAAAAAAATATCTCTCTAAAAAAGGATGCTAAAAAAATTTATGATATAATTAATAAAAAAAATTATAGATTTTCAAAAATGGCAAAAGAAAACAATGAATTGTACGGGTCAATAAAACCTAAAGAAATTTCTAAAAATGTAGAAAATATTGATAAGATTGAAATAAAACCATCTCAGATTGATTTAGGGAAAGAAATAAACAAAATTGGAAAATACGAGGCAAAAATTAATTTACATGCCGAAATCCAGGCACTTATTCATATTGAAGTTGTAAAACAAGAAGAGGAAAATTAATTTTTATCTCTATTTTCCACAGAAAATTAATTCGGTGTATAACTTTCGAGTTCTTTTTATAATTTTTTTAGTATTAAATGATTAAAAAATAATAATGGCTCAACAACCTCTCAAAATAGTTGAAAATTCTGAAAAGCAAATGCCTTGCAATATTGAGGCTGAACAAGCCGTTATAGGTTCGATATTGGTTTCTAACGATATCTATGACGAAATATCATCTTTACTTGATCCACAGAAATTCTTTGACCCTATACATGTCAAAATCTATGAAACAATTGAAAAATTAATTTCGAAGGGTCTTTTGGCTAATCCTATCACGCTGAAAAATCACTTTGAAAACAATGAGGGCTTAAAAGAACTTGGTGGCCAAGAATACTTAATAAAAATTACAAAATTCTCAACTTCAACAAAACAGACAATTGATTATGCAAAAATTGTTCAAGAAATGCACAGGCGTAGAGAATTAATTAAAATTTCTGAATCTGTTTTATATGAAGCTTTCAACAATGCTGAAATTAATACTTCATCTGAAGAAATTATTCTAAATGCTGAGAAATCTTTATTTGATTTGGCTGAAAGAGGTCACTTTAGTCAATCTTTTATGAAATTTGAAAAAGCGCTTGAACAAACAATCGGAATGGCTAAAAGCGCCTATCAAAGTGAAGAAGGTATAGTTGGTGTCCCGACTGGATTAACTGATTTAGATTCAAGATTAGGAGGATTACACAAACAAGATTTGGTCATCATTGCGGGAAGACCTTCTATGGGTAAAACTTCCCTTGCAACAAATATTGCTTTTCATGCTGCGAAAAATATTGAAAAAAAAGGATCTAAATCTACTGTAGCTTTTTTTTCTTTAGAAATGTCATCGGAACAACTTTCAACAAGAATACTTTCTGAGCAGTCAAGAATAAGATCTAATGATATTAGAAGAGGGAAAGTAAGTGAAAAAGAGTTTGAGCAGTTTATAGAAACTTCAAAAAATATTTCTGAACTACCTTTATATATAGATGAAACTCCTGCCATCACTATTGCAGCTATCAGCAATAGATCAAGAAGAATTAAAAGACTTTTTGGACTTGAGTTAATTGTTGTTGATTATATCCAATTAATGAGATCCATAGGGAAAAAAGAATACAATAGAGTGCAAGAAATTTCTGAAATAACACAAGGACTGAAAGCTTTAGCAAAAGAACTCGGTGTACCTGTGCTTGCTTTATCACAACTTTCTCGTCAAGTTGAGCTAAGGGATAATAAAAAACCACAATTATCTGATTTAAGAGAATCTGGATCTATTGAACAAGACGCAGATGTTGTAATGTTTGTTTATAGAGAAGCTTATTACCTTGAAAATAAAGAACCTACACTAGGATCTGTTGAACATGCTGAGTGGCAACAAAAAATGGATGAAGTGTCACGTTTAGCAGAAATAATTATTGGTAAGCAAAGACATGGACCAACAGGAAATGTCAGAGTTGAATTTGAAGCAATGTATACTAAGTTCAAAGACCTAGAAAACAAATAGCTTTAAGCACTTCGATGTTTGAAAAAATATACAAAAGTTCAATAATTGAAAAACCTAAATTAACTTTATTAATACTTATTACTTTATTACTAAGTTTTGGGTACTTTACTAAAGACTTTCAGTTAGACGCATCATCAGACACTTTACTTCTAGAAAATGATCCTGATTTGAAATATTTAAGGGAGGTAAATACCAAATATGGTTCAAAAGATTTTCTAGTGCTTACCTACACTCCAACAAAAGATTTATTAGAATCAGATACAATTAAAAATCTTACAAATCTAAAAAATGATTTAAAAAATTTAACCTGGGTAAATAATGTAATGACTATTCTAGATGTGCCATTACTAAAAAATAATGATGATCCTTTAGAAGAAAGAATTAAAAATTTTAAAACTTTATCCAGTGAAGATGTAGATAAAGAAAGGGGTTTTGATGAAATTATTAATAGTCCAATTTATAAAGAATTTGTAATTAGTAAAGATGGCAAAACCAGTGGAATACTAGTTTACATTAAGACTGATAAAAAATTATCTAATCTTATAAGAATTAAAAATAACTATCTAGATAAGAAAGATAAAGGACTATTAACTTCTGAAAATAAAAAAGAGTATAAAAAATTTTTAAAAGGATATGACAATTATAAAAAATCATATAATAAAAAAAATCACCAAAATATAAATGAAATTAGGACAGTTATAGAAAAATACAAAAGTACTGCAAAAATTCATTTGGGAGGCATCCCTATGATTGCTGATGATATGATGACTTATATAAAAAATGATATAATAGTATTTGGAGCTGGAGTATTTCTTTTTATTGTTTGTACGCTTTGGTTTGTTTTTAGAAGCTTTCTGTGGGTTTTTATCCCATTATTAAGTTGTTTTTTTTCAGTTCTTATTATGGTTGGTTTACTAGGGCTGGTCGGCTGGAAAGTTACAGTAATATCTTCAAATTTCATCGCTCTAATGCTTATTCTAACTATGGCAATGAACATCCATATGAGCGTTCGATATTTACAATTTAAAAGAGAAAACCCAAATACTTCAAATAGTGCCGCAATACTTTGGACATCGGGGAAAATGTTTTGGCCAATACTCTACACAGTGCTTACAACCATTTGTGCTTTTCTATCACTGATATTTAGTAACATTAAACCTATTATTGACTTTGGATGGATGATGACCGTGGGTCTGTTGGTTTCTTTATCTATAACTTTTACCTTATTGCCTGCGATTTTAAATATTTTGAGTAAAGACAATATAAATTATAGAGATGATAAAAAATCAGTAATTACTTCTTTCTTAAGTAAAGTTGCACAAAAAAATACTAAAACGATTTTTGTATCAGCTTTGCTTGTTATTATCGTAAGCATTATTGGTATTGCAAAACTTGAAGTTGAAAATAGTTTTATAAATTATTTTGACAAAGAAACTGAAATCTACAAAGGTATGAAATTAATTGATGACGAGCTTGGCGGAACAACTCCTCTTGATGTAATAATTAAATTTCCAGATAAAGAAAAAATAGAAAAAACGGAAGACGATTTTGATAGCTGGGATGATGAAGAAAAAGATGATGCAAAATATTGGTTTACGAGAAATAAAATAGACAGAATTACTCAAGTTCACGACTACCTTGATAATTTGCCGGCCGTTGGCAAAGTTATATCTTTTGCCTCTATGGTTAAGATTGCAGAAGATTTAAATGGAGGGAAAGAATTGCAGGGACTAGAGATGGGTGTCTTATACACAAAAATTCCCGATTCAATTAAAAAAGAAATAATTGATCCTTATATATCGATAAAAAATAATGAAGCTAGAATCAGTCTAAGAATTTTAGACTCCAAAGAAGATCTTAGAAGAAATGAATTAATAAAAAAAATCAATCATGACTTAAAAAATCAATTAGGTTTAAAACGTGAAGAATTTAAACTAGCTGGCGTTCTTATTCTTTTTAACAATCTGTTGCAGAGCTTGTTTAAATCACAAATACTAACTCTCGGCGTTGTAATGGCAGGCATCACTATAATGTTCTTAATATTATTTCGAAATATTACTTTATCTCTGATAGGTGTTGTACCTAATTTTATGGCTGCCTTTCTAATTTTAGGTATTATTGGCTTACTAGGCATACCTCTAGATATGATGACGATAACAATTGCTGCTATAACTATAGGTATAGCAGTTGATAATAGCATTCATTATATCTACAGATTTAGGGAAGAATTTAAAAAAATTAATAACTACAGTGAAACCCTTGAAAAATGTCATGGTACTGTTGGTGTGGCCATTTTAAATACTTCTATAACAATTGTTTTTGGTTTTTCTATACTTGTACTTTCTAATTTTATACCAACAATTTATTTTGGAATTTTTACAGGAATAGCAATGCTTTTAGCTATGGTTTCGGTTTTAACGCTCTTGCCAAAACTGATTTTAGTAGTAAAACCTTTTGGTAATGCCTGACGTGATAGAATTTATACAAAGTAGTATTTCAGCATTCGATCTTATTGTATTTTTAGTTGTTGTTTACTCCATGGCGCAATGTGCTGCAAAAGGATTTATGTTAAGCCTATTATCTTTTTCAAAATGGTTGCTTGCTTTAGTAATAACAATCATATTAGTTCCAAAATTAAATCCTTGGGTACAAGATTATATAGAATCAAAATTTATTTCTGATATCGGTTTAGGAATTTTTATATACATAGTTTCACTTTTTGTCATAATTAATATAGGTAAGGCTATTAGTAATGCTGTCACTTACTCAGGCCTTGGTTCTGTTGACAAAATTTTTGGTTTAATTTTTGGAATATTTAAAGGATATGTAATTTGCGTATGTATTTTTTCTTTGATTAATTGGTTTTATCCACATCAAAAATGGCCTTTAAGAGCTGAGGGTACTTATTCTTTTGAAACAATATATAAGGGAAGTAAGTTTTTAATTAACGAATTTCCTAACAGTAAAGATTACTACGAGGAAACTGAAGAAAAAATAGAAAAAATTTAAATGGATAGACTAAAAGAAAAATGTGGAGTCTTTGGTATTTTTGATAATAAAGATGCTGCAGCTCTTACCGCTTTGGGATTACATGCTTTACAACATAGAGGGCAAGAAGGTTGTGGTATTGTTACATTTGACGGAAAAAATTTTTATGCTGAAAGAAGACTGGGTTTAGTTGGAGATAATTTTACAAAAGGAAAAGTTTTAGAAAAATTACCAGGAGCTTGTGCAATTGGTCATAATCGTTATTCAACAGCAGGAAATAATTTAATTAAGAATGTTCAACCCTTTTTTGCTGATCTTCATACTGGAGGTATTAGTATTGCTCATAATGGAAATTTGAGCAACGCTCTACATCTAAGAAAAGAAATGGTAAAAAACGGTTCCATTTTTCAAACAACATCGGATACAGAAACTATAGTCCAGTTAATTGCAAAATCAAAAAGATCTAAAACAATTGATAAAATAATTGATGCGCTTTTTAAAATTCAAGGTGGGTACGCCTTAACTATTCTGTTAAACAAAAAATTAATAGGAATTAGAGATCCATTTGGAATTCGTCCATTGGTTATTGGTAAACTCAATAAGTCATATGTTTTAGCATCAGAAACGTGTGCATTCGACATTATCGGTGCAAAATTTATTAGGGAAGTCGAAAATGGAGAAATAGTTATTATAACCGAAAAAGGTTTAGAAAGCCTAAAACCTTTTCCAAAAATAAAAGAACGTCCGTGTATTTTTGAATATATATATTTCTCAAGACCAGATAGTGTAATAAAAAGTACTAGCTTTTATGAGTATAGAAAAAGGTTTGGAGCCGAATTAGCAAAAGAAAATCATGTTGATTCAGATTTAATTATACCTGTTCCAGATTCTGGTGTCCCGTCGGCAATAGGTTATTCAGAAGAAATTAAAAAAAATGTCGAATTAGGTATTATTAGAAATCATTATGTAGGAAGAACCTTTATCGAACCAACGCAACAAATAAGAAGCTTAGGTGTAAAGCTAAAACATAATGTTAATAAATCTCTAGTAAAAAATAAGTCATTAATTTTAATAGATGACTCATTAGTTAGAGGCACCACATCAGTGAAAATTACTAAAATGCTATATGAAGCAGGGGCTAAAGAAGTTCATTTAAGGATCGCTTCCCCTCCTATTAAATATCCAGATTATTATGGAGTGGATACACCAAATAAAAATGAACTGCTTGCTTCAAAATTTGACTTAGAAAGTATGCGAAAATTCATCAATGTAACAACACTTCAATTTTTATCGATTGAAGGTTTGTATGCCTCTATGGGATATGAAAAAAGAAATCCATCCTATCCACAATTTACTGACCATTGTTTTACTGGTGAATATCCAATCAAACCTATAGATGCAAATGATAAAAATTATGAAGATGAAGAGATTTCTCTTATGTCATCTAAGTTTAATTAAATCCAAAAATTCTAGAATTTTCAGTTAAAATATACAATTTTCCATTACTTATAATTGGAGAAGATGCAATTGGATCTCCAATTTTTTTGAAATATTCAGCTTTTCCTGAGGCAGCGGAACTTACAATTAAATTTCCATTTAAAGTTACTGAATAAAGTTTTCCAGAACCCATAATAAAACCTGTAATTTTAGTTTTTTGATTTCTCTCTTTTAAAATTTTTAAAATATTAGTAGAAGAAATTATTTTTCCTGTATTTTTATTCAAAATTATAAAATAACCATTTTCTGTAACAAAAAAGATATTTTTTCCGCTAATAATGGGAGCGTCAACTGAATTTACATTATTCTCCCAATTAACTGAACCATTGTTTAGATCGTATGAAAAAATTGATGAATTGCTTGAAAAAAAAATTTCTTTTTCAGTAATAACTATATCTGACGATTGAAAAAAATCTGATGCATCAGAATATAATGATCCAGAAATATTTGTGGCCCAGTACACTTCGCCATTTTCAGATTTAATTTTAAATAAATCTCCTGAAGAGTTAAGAACTATTAATTCTCCTTTCTTTGAAAACGCTAAAGACATAAGGCTTTGTGATTTAATAAATGAAGAAATTGAATGAATGTTCCAAATTTTAGAACCATCAGTTAAATTTAAACAAAAAATTTTATTTTCTTGGTCAATTAAAAAAATTTTATCGTCAAAAATCTTGAGATTGGATCTTAACGGTACTCCATGGTTTTTTATCCAAATAAGTTTTCCACTATTTAGATTAATAGCATAAATAAACCCGACATTATCAGCAACATAAATAGTATTTTTATGAACTGAGAAGGACAAATTTTTATATATTTTTTTATATATTTTTTTATATATATTTGTTTTCCAATATATCTTTCCATTCGCATTTATATTAAAAATTGTACCAACATCATCAGAAAAAATTATGTTATTATCAATCGATAATAATGAAGTTTTAATTTTATATATAGAAAATTTATTTTTTCCAATTTTTTTCTTTAAAAAGATATTGTCTATACCAGTTGAATAAATATTACCAAGAAAATTCTGATGGTTTAAACCTGACATTTTCCATGATAAATTTTTTTTGGACTCCGATAAAATAATACTCTCGGTTAAAATTTTTTTTTTCTCATAAATATCTTCGGATGAGTAAATTTTATAGGTATCGATTATTTGTCTCTGTTTTTTTTCTAACTCTGCTATTTTACTTTCCTCTTCTTTGCTGCCATCCCAAATTCCTGTTTTGCTATCAAAAGAGCAATTGTTCAATAAAATAAATACTAAAAATAATATTATATTTTTTTTATCAATCATCTCTAATCAAAGAAAGTTGAAGTCTAGCTTGATCGTATAGATCTTTTTGTAAATTATTTATGGAAAGAATTTGTATATAGAATTCCTTTGCTTTTAGATATTCTTTTTTAGATATAAAATAATCTCCCAACAATAATAAAGCATGCGGTCTCCACAAAGTTTCATTATTTAGTAATGGCTTTATATCTTCTAATAATTCCGTTTCAGTAATGTAATTCGAATTAAATAATGCTTTTTTATAAATTAATAAATTTTTTATCTCTACCTCAAATCTATTATTTTCTAATAAGTGATCAAACAAAGTTGATAATTCGGCATAATCATCGATTAAATTTTGATTTATTATTAAAAAAAAACTTAAAGTCGAATAGGTAGAGTCGTTGGCGTAAATTACTTCTTTAAGCATATTTGCTGCTTCACTTTTATTTCCATCTTCAAGATAAATTTTTGCTTTCACGTAATTTTCTGACAACAAAATCTTATTTTTTTCAACGTTCTTTAAGTAAAAAATAAAGGAAGCAAGAGAAATAATTATAATTAATATAGATGAAAAAATTAATATTTTATTTGAATCATAAAATCTTTTTATTCTAGATTTTTTTGTTATATCATACTGAGCTTCAATAAAATTTTCTGTCATTCGTATTATTTATAAACATTTTTATAAGAAGGAAATCTTCTCAATTTTACATCTTTTACGTAATTTTTTATACATCTTTCAATAATTTTTTTTAAATTTGAATATCGCTTTACAAACCTTGGAAACAAATCACTTAAACCTAGCATATCTTCAGTAACAAGTATTTGCCCATCGCAATGCTTAGAAGCTCCTATACCTATAGTTGGTACTGATATACTTTTTGTAATTTTTTTTGCTAAGTTTTCAACTACACATTCAATTATAATTGCAAATACCCCAGAATTTGAAACGGCTATTGCATCTTCTAAAATTTGTCTTTTTTGAATAAAATTTTTTCCCTTTACTTTAAAATTCCTTGAAGTTTGTGGCAACAAACCGATATGACCCATTACTGGAATTCCTTTCTTTGTAAGGTGTTTAATCGTTCCAACCATCTTTTTTCCACCTTCTAACTTAACTGCATCACATTTAGTTAATTTTATTATCTTTCTTGCATTTTTATATGCAATAAATTTATTTGTATATGTTTTGTAAGGCATATCAAAAACTACTATACTTTTCTTTGTAGAGTTTTTAACTGCTCTTCCATGAAGTATCATCGTTTCAATGTTAACTTCTCTTGTTGTTTTCATTCCATATAGGACCATCCCCAGGGAATCTCCAACTAGAATTATATCACAAAATTTATCGGCTATTTGGGCTATAGTCTTTGTATATGCTGTTAAGCAAGTAATTGGGATTTTGTTTTTTTTCTTTAAAATTTTACTAATCTTTAGCTTTTGCATTTTCTGGAGACAATTTTATAAATTTTTCATTGATTTCATTTTTTTTCGAACAGAAATTTTTGCAAACTAAAACAAATTTATCAATTAATTCTTTCGCTTTTACATAATCGGATTGCTTAATTTTCAAAAGTGTAAGCATATATATTGCTTCATCATTTTGTGGGTTGATTAATAAAACATTTTCTAAGTTGATTTCTTGTTCTAAATCATTATCACTTTCATAAAAAATTTTCGCAAGATATAAATAAGATTTTTCACTTTTTGGATCAAACACGATATCTTTTTCAAATAAGATTTTTGATTTATCAAATTCTTTCTTATTAAAAAGTTTTATTCCCTCTTTCAAGTAATTTGATTCTTTGGCCATCCCATTTGATGCAAGAAAAAGAAACACAATAAATATTTTATTTAAAATAAAAAATTTTTTCATAATTTAATCATTAAACGTAGCAGCATTATGTATCATATTTCCGAAATACCTTTACAAAAAATATAAATTTCTTTAGATTCCTTTTTACTTGATTCAGGTTTATATATAACAACTTTTTTAAAGCTTTTTTTTGCTTTTTCATTAATCTCTTTAAATATTGAGCCCATAAATATTTTGGACAAAAAAACACCTTCTTGAGACAAAATCTTTTTGGCTAAACTCATCGCACTTAAACAAAGCTCTCCAGTTCTGTATGTGTCCAGTGTTTTATTTCCAGAAGTATTTGCTGCCATGTCAGACAAGACTACATTGACTCTATTATTAAAATAAAGAATTATTTTGTCAGAAATATTAGTATCATTAAAATTACCTTCAATGAAATCAACATTATTAATTTTTTCCATAGGGTTTTTATCGACTGCTAAAATTTTTCCCTTTCTTACCTCTCTGGTTACCACTTGAGACCAGCCACCTGGAGAAGATCCTAAATCTAATACTGAAAAATCTTTTTTTAAAAATTTAAATTTTTTATTCATTTCAATTAATTTGAACGCAGATCTAGACCTGTATCCAAGAATTTTTGATTGTTTAAAATAAGGATCTCTATTTTTCTTGATCAACCAATTCTTTGAAGCTTTATTTTTTTTCAAATACTTAATATAATTTTTAAGTCTTTATCGCAAAATTTTTATAACACATCTTCGTCTTCTTCTTCATTTGTAGCAATAAATACTTTTTTATTTTTATATCTATAATGAAAATAACTTATTGGAATCAAAATAATATAAATTAAACCAGTAAAAAACAAAGTTTCAAAAGTATAAAAAATTATAAGACTCACATAGATTCCAATTCCCAATAGTAAAAAAATTGCATAAGGTCTTGGAATTAAAATTCTTTTTAGAGAATAGGTGGGTATTTTGCTTACCATTAAAATTGATGTTGCTAAGATTGCTATGGTACTTAAAACTGCATAATTTCCAAATTGAATTAAACCACTTAAATTTAATATAAGAGGTAATAATACTAGACCGGCAGCTGCAGGTGACGGCACACCCTCAAAAAAATTTATTTTCCAAGTTTCGTTCTCTTCGATTATCGTTAAATTAAATCTTGCTAAACGAAGAGCACAACATACCGCATAAATTAAAACGAACATCCATCCAAATTTTCCAATCTCATTCAAGGCCCAAAAATACATTATAAAACCCGGCGCCACACCAAAACTAATAACATCAGTAAGTGAATCTAATTCTTTACCAACTTTTGACGTTCCTTTAATTAATCTAGCCACTCTTCCATCTAAAGTGTCAAGAATTGCAGCAAATCCTATTGCAATTACTGCCATAGAATAATTTAGATCTATTGCAAATTTAATTGAACTTAAACCCAAGCAAACTCCAAAAATTGTTAAAGCATTTGGTAAAAGGGATTTAGGATTTTTTTTTGAAATTAATTTAAATTCTTTTTTATTTTCAATCATTTTACTTTTTTCTAGCTATTATAGTTTCCCCTGCAACTGTTTTTTGATTTGGTTTTACCATTAATTGATATTTTTCAAAATATAAATCAACTCTACTGCCAAATCTTATCATTCCAAATTTATTTCCTTGTTTAGTTTCATCATTTTCTTTTATTTCACAAACAATTCTTCTTGCTATCATACCTGCTATTTGAACTAAAATTAATTCATCTCCGTTTGAATTTGTCATTTTAACATAATTTCTTTCATTTTCGTCGCTTGCCTTATCAAGCGTTGCGTTTATATATTTTCCTGACTTATAAAATATTTGATCAATCTTTCCAGAGGATGGAATTCTATTAACGTGGCAGTCAAAAATATTCATAAAAATACTCACTCTTGTAAACTTTTTGTTTTCTAAGCCAAACTCGATTGGACCACTTACTTCAGTAATTTGTGAAATGACTCCGTCTGCTGGGCTAAGTAAATAATTCTCATCATTAATTGGGAATCTCTCAGGATCCCTAAAAAAATAATACACCCATATCGTAATAATAAAACTTATTATTCCAAGAAAATTAGAAATTAGTAAAAGAACAAATGTTACAACGGCCGCTATAGCTAAAAATCTATAGCCTTCTTTATGTAGTTTCGGAAACAAAATATCTATCATATCTATTACTTTGTAATTTTACGTTAATATGTATATTAAGTGATTAAATTCAATTGCTAAAATTAGAATATAATGACAAAAATTAAAGTAAAAAACCCAATAGTTGAATTAGATGGCGATGAAATGACCAAGGTAATATGGGGTTTCATTAAAAAAAAGCTAATTATCCCCTATCTCGACATTGACATCAAATACTACGATCTTGGTATAGAAAGCAGAGATAAAACATCTGATCAAATAACAATTGATTGTGCTAGAACTATAAAAAAAATTGGCGTAGGTATCAAATGTGCAACAATTACCCCTGACGAAAACCGTGTAAAAGAATTTAAATTAAAAAAAATGTGGAGATCTCCTAATGGAACAATTAGAAATATTTTAGGAGGTACCGTTTTCCGTGAACCAATAATTTGTAAAAATATTCCAAAATTGGTCCCTGGCTGGACTAATCCTATTGTAATAGGAAGACATGCTTTTGGTGATCAGTATAGAGCAACAGATTTTAAAGTACCAGGAAAAGGTAAATTAGAAATTAAATGGACTTCTGAAGACGGGAAAGAAAAAAAAGAGTTTGAAGTATTTAATTTTAGTGGACCTGGTGTTGCGTTAGCAATGTACAATTTAGATCAATCTATTAAAGATTTTGCCAGAGCATGCATGAATTATGGATTAAATAGAAAATGGCCTATCTATCTTTCTACAAAAAATACAATTTTAAAAAACTATGATGGAAGATTTAAAGATTTATTCCAAGAAGTTTATGAAAAAGAATTTAAAGAAAAATTTGAGGAAATGGATATAACCTATGAGCATAGACTTATTGATGACATGGTAGCTTGTGCGATAAAGTGGAATGGAAATTATATTTGGGCATGTAAAAATTACGATGGAGATGTCCAATCTGATACTATTGCTCAAGGATTTGGGTCTCTTGGTTTGATGACGAGCATTTTAATGACTCCTGACGGGAAAACAGTAGAGTCAGAAGCAGCTCACGGAACGGTTACCAGACATTATAGATTGCATCAACAAGGTAAAGAAACCTCAACAAATCCTATAGCCTCTATATTTGCTTGGACGAGAGGTTTAGCTCACAGAGGAAAATTAGATAGCAATGATGAGCTAATAAAATTTTCAAGCACTTTAGAAAAAGTCTGTGTTAACACTGTTGAAGAAGGACACATGACCAAAGACTTAGCAGTTTTGATAAGTAAAAATTCTAAATTTTTAAGTACTAACCAATTTTTGGAAAAATTAGATCAAAAGTTAAAAAAAACTCTTAATTAAATACTGTCTATAATATTTTGAAAAGACTTTTCTATTTTTTCAGGTAAATTTCCACCTGCTTGAGCAAAATCGTTTCTTCCTCCTCCACCAGTTCCGCCAATCACTTTTGAACCTAATTTAACTAATTCTACAGCATTATATTTTTTTACCAATTTATTAGTGACACCAACGGCCATTCCAACTTTACCATCTACCACGGTGTAAACAATAACTATTCCTTCCTTTAAATCTTTTTTTCCTTGGTCAATTAATGATCTTAATTCTTTAGAAGGAAAATCTTTAACAAGTTGGTATCTCACTTTAAGGCCTTTAATAGATTCATCTTTGATTTCGTTTCTATTTTTATCTTTAAGAATTAATTTGATATTTATTAGCTCTAGTTGTTTATTTAATTTCTTTATTTTTTCATTATTTGGAAGATCATTTACAACAGCAGGTTTTTCACCTAAATTTTTAATTTCTTTTTCTAAACTGGTTATTTTGTTGGAAGTTATTTTATTTAAACTATCTAATTCTTGTTTTTTCTTTTTTAAATAATTAGCAAGCTGTTCTGCTCTTAAGGCTTCAACACGTCTAACGCCTGATGCGATAGCCGATTGATTTACTATTTTAAATTCACCAATTTCTGATGTGTTTTTAACATGTGTGCCACCACATAATTCTGTTGAAAAATATTTGTTTTTTTCTTTTCCCATTGAAAGAACCCTAACCTCATCTCCATATTTTTCTCCAAAAAGAGCTAAAGCGCCGTTATCAACAGCCTCTTTGGGTGTCATCAGTCTTGTTCTTACCTCACTATTACTTTTAACCATATCATTCACATATTTTTCAATTTTTTTAATTTCGTTTTCATCTATTGGTTTTGTATGACTAAAATCAAATCTTAGTTTATCTGGTCCAACAAAAGATCCTTTCTGAATGACATGTTGACCTAAAATTCTTCTTAAAGCTTCGTGCAACAGATGAGTGGCTGAGTGATAGGCCCTTATGTTCGCTCTCCTTTCGTTGTCAATTACAAGATTTACTGAGTCTTTGATTTTTATTTTTCCCTTAACTAATTTGCCCTGATGAACAAATATATCACCCAATTTTTTTTGGGTATCGACAACTTGAAAATTTGAATTGCTATTAAAAATAAATCCAATATCTCCAATTTGACCTCCTGACTCACCATAGAAGGGTGTTTGATTGGTTATTAGCTCACCTTCATCACCTTGATTAATTTCACTTACTTCTTTTCCTTTTTTTATTAATGATAAAACAATACCTTCAGATTTTTTTTTTTCGTAACCTAAAAATTCAGTTGATCCTATTTTGTCTTTTAAATTAAACCAAATTTTATCAACTGTTTGATCTCCTGATCCTTTCCATGCAAGTTTCGTTTTTTCTTTTCTCTCATTCATAGCTTTATTAAATCCAGCTACATCAACGTTGATTTTTTTATTTTTTAAAATATCTTGTGTTAAATCCAAAGGAAAACCATATGTATCATATAGTTTGAAAGCTACCTCACCTGGCAAAGAATTATTTTTTACTTTGCTTAAATTGTCATTCAAAATTTCCATTCCTCTAGAAAGTAAAGTAGAAAATTTTTCTTCCTCTGTTTTTAGTATTTCTGTAATCAAAGCCTCGGCCCTCTTGAGTTCTGGGTAAGAATCTGACATTTCTTGAATCAGTGTTGGAACAATATTATAAAAAATGGGCTCCTTGCTTCCTAAAGTATGTGAATGTCTCATTCCTCTTCTCATAATCCTTCTTAAAACATAACCCCTTCCTTCATTAGAAGGTAAAACTCCTTCTGCAATTAAAAAGGCGCTTGCTCTAAGATGGTCTGCTATAACTCTATGACTTGCTATGTTTTCTTTCGTAACTTTTGTTTTTGTCAAATTAGAAGAGATTTTGATTAAAGTTTTAAAATGATCTGTTTCGTAATTATCGTGAGTACCTTGAAGTAGAGCGGAAATTCTCTCTAGGCCCATTCCTGTATCTACCGAGGGCTTTGGAAGGTTTATCCTTTTATCTTTTGACAACTGTTCAAATTGCATAAATACCAAATTCCAAATTTCAATAAAACGGTCACCGTCCTGATCTTTGCTTCCTGGAGGTCCACCTTTTAAATGTTCACCATGATCATAAAATATTTCTGAACATGGTCCGCAAGGCCCTAAATCGCCCATTGACCAAAAATTGTCATCTGTAGCTATTTTGTAAATTCTATTTTCTGGTAATCCAGTAATTTTTTTTCCATAAATCAAAAGACTCCTTATCGTCCGCATAGACGCTGACACTTATTTTATCTTTTGATAATTGAAATTCTTTAGTTATTAAATTCCATGATAATTCAATAGCCACATCTTTAAAATAATCTCCAAAAGAGAAATTCCCTAGCATTTCAAAAAAAGTATGGTGTCTAGGTGTATACCCCACATTTTCTAAATCATTATGTTTTCCACCAGCTCTAACACATTTTTGTGAAGTTGTTGCTCGTTTGTAGTCACGTTTTTCAAGACCTGTAAAAACATTTTTAAACTGAACCATGCCTGAATTAGTAAACATTAATGTAGGATCATTGTTTGGAACTAAATTGCTAGAATCAACTATTTTATGGTTCTTATTCTCAAAATAATTCAAGAAAGATTTTCTTACATTTTTTAATGTTTTTTCAACCATTTATCTAATAAATACAGTTTTTTAGAATGATGTCTAGACGAGAAGAAAGGCGCTTTTATAAGCGCCTTTCTATAAGGGAGCTAACTATTAATTATCTGAATTTTTTTTATCGGTATTCGTTTTTTCAATCGTTGGATTATCTTCGATTTTCTTAGAAATTAAGCCAGCTTTTGTTCTAATTGCTATTTCAATTTCTGCGGCAATTTTAGGATTTTTTTCAAGGAAAATTTTAGCATTTTCTCGACCTTGGCCAATTTTTTCCCCTTTGTATGCATACCATGCGCCTGATTTTTCAACTATATCAGCTTTTGAACCTAAATCGACTAATTCACCAGATTTACTGATTCCTTTACCATACATGAGATCAAATTCTACAACTTTGAACGGAGGTGAAACTTTATTTTTAACTACTTTAACTCTTGTTGAGTTACCAATAATTTGTTCTTTCTCCTTAATGGCTCCTATTCTTCTGATATCCATTCTAACTGAAGAATAAAATTTTAAGGCATTACCTCCTGATGTGGTTTCGGGATTGCCAAACATAATTCCAATTTTCATTCTTATTTGATTAATAAATATGACCATAGTATTAGTTTTTGCTATCGAGCTCGTTAATTTCCTGAGAGCTTGACTCATCAATCGTGATTGTAAACCAACATGATGATCTCCCATTTCTCCTTCTAACTCTGCTCTTGGTGTTAAAGCTGCAACTGAATCAATTACTAAAACTGAAACTGATCCAGATTTAATTAGCGTATCAGCTATTTCTAAAGCTTGTTCACCAGTATCTGGTTGGGATATTAAAAGTTCTTCAGTTTTAACGCCTAATTTTTTAGCATAAACTGGATCTAAAGCATGTTCAGCATCAATAAATCCACAAATTCCACCAGTTTTTTGGGCTTCTGCTATTACTTGTAAGGCTAAAGTCGTTTTTCCAGATGATTCTGGACCATAAATTTCTACAACTCTTCCTTTTGGAAGGCCTCCAATTCCAAGCGCTAAATCTAGACTCAAGGAGCCCGTTGATATTGACTCAATATTTGTAGCCGCCTTTTGCCCAAGTTTCATTACTGAGCCTTTTCCAAAATTTTCGTCTATTTGACTAATAGCTGCTTCTAAAGCTTTATTTTTTTCTTTAATTTCTGCTTCCTGATTTTTGCCTGATTTCACAATTTTTAAGTTATTTTTAGTCATAATTTACCTTTTTTTTATAAGTTTTATTAACGAATCACAGATATAAATGTACACATTTTGTTCTTTTAATCAATAGACAATAAAATCCTTTAAAATCACTGTTTTTTAAGAAAAAATAAAAAAATTATTGTTTTAGACTTAATTGCTTTGCGGTAAGCCGACCTATCGCTGACAGAAGATTAAATTGAGATATAAGAAAATTTCTTTCTGTGCTAGCCAGATCTATTTTAGAATTTAACAAAATGGATCCTGATTGAATAACTTCCAAAGTGGTCCTGCTACTCCCAGATTCATATTCTAAGGTTATTCCTTCGTTAGCAATTTCTGCTGCTTTTACCTGTGATACAATAGAATCTAAGACGCTTTTAGAAGATTGATAGCTAGACCATGCATTGGCTACTTCTGTTTTGGTTTCTTTTTTTCTATCTTCAAGCAAGAGTTCTTTTTGGTTTTTAATTTCTTGAAATTTTCTATAATTAAATGCATTTTTACCCCCAGCAAACAGAGGCCATGTTGCTGTGGCTGTCACTGTTTTCTGGGTTCTCTCTTGTATAGTTGAGCTAATATTATCTTGCTCTGCAATTTTATAAGAAAGTGTAGCAGAAGGAGAAAGCTCTGAGCCAGCAATTGTTACGTCTAATTTAGATTGTTCATACTCCAAGAAAGCTATTTGCAAATCAGGGTTTTCAGAATTAGCTATTCTATAAGCTGTGGCTAAACTTTGTGGTAAATTCAAATTAATTTTTTCTATTTCTTGAATATTGTCTGTTGATTTTTTTCCAATTATTTTTTCAAAATTAGACTTGCTAGTAACCAAATCATTTTCAGTAGCTATTAATTTTGCTCTTGCGCCTGCTAGAGATGATTCTGACTGCGCTAAATCTGTTAAATTTATCTCACCTTTTTCAAGTCTATTTTGATCAGTTTCAACTTGCCTTTCTAATAAATCAACATTTATTAAATTAATATTTACCTTTTTTCTATTTAATAATAATTCTGAATGAACCTTTGCTGCTTCTAATAAAATTTCTTGTTCAACTTTTTTAAGTTTAAACTCTCCTAATTTTTGTCCTTTTCTTTTTTTTTGCAAGTTTGCAACACCACCAAATCCTTGAAAAATTTTTTGTTCTACAATCATTGATTGTTCCTTTGGTTTTAAAAATGTATCTTCTGAATTTCCTTTTATGTTATCCTGGGATGAGCGATAGCCTGAAATTGTAACGCTTGGCAAAAATTCGCTGAAGGCTTCTCTTTTCTCTTCCCTTGAAGCACGCATATTTGCTCTTTCTGCATTTAGTTTAGAATTATTTAAATAAGCCGACTGTAGAGATTCCAGCAATGTGCTAGCTTTGGATTCGTTAAAAGCAAGCACAAATATCAAAATTAATATAAATTTAAAAAAATATTTCATTTTATTTCTATCTAAATAGAACTTTTTTAATTTCATGATTTTTTTTTAACAAAATAATCACTGATGCAGATTTACTTAAATCTTTTATCATTTGCAAAGTAATTCTTTCATAAAACATAATAAATCGTTTTATTTCATTAAAAGACATTATTTTTTTTTTTGAGTGTGACCTTTTTCTCAATTTATTTTCTTGAAGCAATCTCCATTTAAAAACCATATTAAAATTTGGAATTTTCATAAAAATATAGTAATCGATCATAGCAAAAAGCTTTTTGTATTCTTTTTTAAGTTTTTGATTTACGTATTTTCTCCATATAAAATCTTGGTCTTCATATTTTTCAAGAATATTGATTGGTTTTTTTATTAAAGAATTTGACTGAGGCTGCGCTCCAACACACCAACCTTCTAGCATTACTATCTCTGGTCTATCTTCTATATTAAACCAATATTTTTTTTTTAAACGATCATCTATTGATTTATCGAATTTTGGTAATTTGGTTTTTGTAAATTTTTTTTTTTTTATAAAATAAAAAAATTTTTTAATCAAATTTATGTCGTGTGTACCTGGGGGTCCTCTGGTTTTAAACAAAGGATGTATTGTGTGTACCATTTTATTACGAGTTTTCAATGTCTTATAAAAATCATCAATAGAACTAATATAGATTTTTCTTTTAAAAAATTTTTTTAAAATAATTTTTAGAATTTTCGCAACCGTAGTTTTTCCAGCACCTTGCCCGCCTGAAAAACCTAAAAATAAAGTTTTTTTCTTTTTTTTATATTTATTTTCTATCCAAAATGACATGGGTATATAAATTTTTTTTAATCTTTTTATTTTTTCTGCTTTAGATTTTCCTAAAATCTTTTCTTTATTTAGAAATTTAAAATAGTCTTCTTTTACGTTATCAAAACATTCATTAACTGATCGCATTAAATTAATTATTTTTTGTCTAGAGGATGATTTTCGCCATCACTGACAATTATATTTTTTAACTCAAGTGGCTTAACTCCTTCTACACACCCGACGTTTATCATATAAACTTTATCGTGATTGCTTCTTGGATTTGTATGAGTATAAATTCCACACTTTGAGCAAAAATTATGCTCGGCTACTTTTGTATGATATTGATAAAGAGTTAAAAGATCTTGTCCTTTGATAAGTTTAAAATTTTCTGGGCTAACTGGTGTCATTATATAACCTTTTCTTTTGCAAATTGAGCAGTTGCATCTAACAAGCTTTTCAAAACCTTTTTCTGGTAATTTTACTTCAGCCTCTACCCCACCGCAGTGACAAGTTAGTTTTTTCATTTTTTTTAATTTAAATTCTTTAGCACAATTTTCATATTGCAATAATAGATATCCACATCATAGCTACATCTGGTTTTAATGTTCATGCTTTGATTCACTTTAGATTCTTTTTTGGACCCAAAATACAACTTATTAGACGCTTTTCCACATCTTGCTATCTGTTCTTTCTTGCTGTAGATTAGAACAAAAGAAGAACATTATGAAATTACTATTACCATTTCATTTACACAAAGTTGGAGCCGGCTTCCCTTCTCCAGCAACAGATTACGTAGAAGACGACATCGATCTTAATGCTCATTTGATAAAAAATATACCTTCTACATTTCTTATCAGGGTACAAGGAAAATCTATGAACAGTATCGGAATTCATGATGGTGATCTTTTGGTGGTAGACAGAAGTTTGAATCCAAAAAACTTTTCCACTGTAATTGCTAATATAAATGAAGAACTAGTCGTAAAAACTTTCATAAAGGAAAAAGAACAATCTTTTTTGTCTTCTGGATCAAAAAAATTAAATGATAAAATTAATTTGACTGAAAATCCAGAAATCTTGATTTGGGGTATAGTAACTTACACAATACATGCTTTATAGAAAAAACAAGATAGCTCTAGTTGACTGCAACTCTTTTTATGTTTCTTGTGAAAGATTATTTAATCCATCAATAATTAAAAAGCCAGTTGTCGTATTATCAAGTAATGACGGATGCGTAATCTCTCGATCAACAGAAGCAAAAATTTTAGATATTAAAATGGGAGAACCATATTTTAAAGTAGAAAAAATAATAAAAAAAAATAACGTAAAAGTTTTTTCATCTAATTATTCACTGTATGGTGACATATCAAGAAGAATCATGAAAACTTTAAAACAATTTTCACCTCAAATAGAAATTTATTCAATTGATGAAGCTTTTTTAAATTTATCTTCAATTAAAGATGAAGATTTGTTTGAACATGGTAACAAAATTAGAAGAACCGTATTGAAATGGACAGGAATACCAACAAGTATCGGAATTGGAACCACAAAAACTTTAAGTAAAGCTGCAAATCATATTGCAAAAAAAGAAAAATCTGGAATCTTTGATTTAATAAATTCAGAACAAATAGATAAATTTCTTGCTGAAATTAAAATAAATGATGTTTGGGGTGTAGGACGTCAATTAACTAAATTTTATATTAAAAATGGAATCAATACAGCCTACCAGCTAAAAAATATGAATAACGGTTGGATTAAAAAAAACACGAATGTTTTTGGATCACGTACAGCAATGGAGTTAAAAGGGGTTTCGTGTATCTCGTTAGAACCTTATCAAGAAAAAAGAAAAAATTGTTGTGTATCAAGATCATTCGGAAAAAAAGTTACAACATTAGAAGAATTAAAAGAATCTATAACTAGTCATTGCCTTAACGCAGCAGAAAAAATCAGAATTGATAATCAAACGGCCAAAAAAGTGACAGTCTTCATAAGAACAAGCCCTTTTCAAAAAGATAAAAATTATTATGCAAACACAAAAGATATTGATCTTCCAATTAGAACTAACGACAGTATTGAGTTAGTAAAACAATCCTTAAATGCATTGAAAAGTATTTACAAAAAAGAATACAGATATCAAAAAGCTGGAATAATACTTTCGGGATTAAAAGATGTTAATATTTACAGAAAAAATCTATTTTCAAAAATTAATAGTGAGGAAAAAAGAACAAGATTAATGAAGGCAATTGATCACACCAATATTAAATATGGTCGTCACGCTTTAAGTATTGCTCAAGCTGGATTGAAAAAAAAATTGAATATTAAAAAACAACATTCTTCTAAAATTGATACTGCGTGTTTTGATTTTTTACCTAACGTTAAGACCGCTTAACAATGTCAATACTACCAATATTTTCTAAAGATTTGTTTAATTCTTCAATATTTTCACGGAAAGAAGTCAGAATAATCAAAAATAAAAAAAATAGAACAGCCAGTACTGGAAATAAAGTAATAACAGAAAGATTGTTAGAAACAAAAAATAAATAAATAAATAAAAATAAAATCGACCGAATTATTACATTTGTCTTAAAAACTGCCATAATAGAAAAAGAATGTATTAAAAGATTAAATAAATTCATTTGAGATGGTCCAAAATATCTTTGACCTCTAGTTGAAGGCACTGAGATCCGATCTTGAAGAATTTTTGTAACAGAGCCAGAAAAACTACTCCAAGTACAAGCTTCTTTAACTAGTCTAGCTGCAGCTTCTTTCGGTAAACAGCTATAATTCCCAAATTTGATAAGTTTACCAGCAAAAACATATGTCAAAATTTTATGACTTTCATATAGTAGTTTAAAAAAAGGGCCTTCTGAACGCTTTATTCGATTTGCCGTAACTGTTTTATATGGATTATCTTTAGATTTATTAAACAAAGAAGTAAGTTCTTCTGGATTATCCTCTCCATCTCCATCCATCAAAATCACATAATCAAAATTTTCTTTTTCAGTTAAAAATTTTAATCCTGTAGCATTACACCTTGCGTGTCCTCTATTTTGCTTCATATTCATAACTCGCACTAATTTTATATTCTTTAAGTTTAGTTCGGCTTTTGGTTTTTTTTCAGTCGAAGCATCATTAACAATTAAAATTGATACCTCAACATTCCAATCAACGATTTGAAAATCAATATTTTCTAGTAGTTTAAATAAAGATTTCCAATCATTATAAATGGATATTAAAATTACAAATTTTTTCATTTCCTAACTCCTATCATGCAAACACCTTGATTTTCTACTTTAAAAAAAAGTCCTTTACAAATTTCTGATAAAATATCTACATCGGCAATTATGACAATTCCATCTTCTTTGTTTTTAAGTGTATTTGTTTTTTTTGTTTCAAAAATGTTGTCCCATTTGGGTTTGGATTGTAAATGATAAAATAAATTTCCTCCATGCCATTCGTCTCCTCCCACTAATCCAATTTTATTTTTGAAATTATTTGTCCAGTTTTCTTGAACTACTTTTGCTATTTTTTTTCCTGGATAATCTGTTCTTTTATCCGTTTGAGTAATTGAAACATATAAATAAGCAGCTGGGGAAAAAATAAACAAAATTAAAAATATTGAGAAGAAATACTTCATTTTACTCAAAACAATTTTGCTTTGAAAAATATATATAAACAGGACTCCACTAAATAAATAAAAGGGTGTCATCCACATTGTTCTGATTTTTGCACCCAAAACTAATGAAGTAAAAAAAATTAAAATTATGGGAAGAAAATTTATCGTTATTAAAAATAATAATTTTTTATCTCCTAAATTAAATTTTGGTTTAAATTTGTCTATAACAAATAAAAGCATAATAAAAAAAGGCACGAGAATACCAATTTGTTTTCCTAAGAAAAGCAAGGGATTAAAAAGATGATTTAAATAATTAAGATCACCTATAGCAGCTCTGCTTAAACCATAGGTAAGTGTGATATAATTATTTTCTGTTAGCCAAACTATATGAGGTAATAAAACTAAGAAAAAAGGTATTAAAGAAATAAAGCTTTTCAGTTTAACTTTTTTTTTAATAATCATATAACAAAAAAATACATCCATTGCGACCAGCAAGTAGATAAATAAATACTTTGATAAAATTCCTAGAGCTGCAAATAAACCGAACAATAACCAATCAATAGTTTTATTATCCTTAAATCCTCTCCACCCGTATAAAACTGATAATGCCCAAAAAGGCAATTGACAAACATTAACGTTAAATTCCGGTGTGGTAAAATTATAAAAATAAATTCCTTCCAGTAATAAAACTGAAATCAAACTATGAATTTTATTTCTGAAAAAATCTAATGAAAATTTCCAAACAACAATAAAGCTTAACACAACAAATATCTGACTAAGAAAATAAAAAGACCAATCTTGATTACCAAATATTTGAAAAAAAAGCCCAGGGAACCAAGAGCTCAAAGGTGGATGTTTTTCCCATCCCAATGGCCATCCATCACTCCAGGCTATTGCCTCTATTACATCTAAAGGAAGATTATCATTTGAAATAGACGGAATCACTGTCCAAATAGTGAGGTGGCTAAATAAAAAAATTGCTAATATTTTATTAACGTTTATTTTTTTAATGCTCATATTTAGAATTTATACAAATTTATCTTACTTGACACTCGTAAAAACGTAAATATACTCTGCAACCTTAAATAATTAAAATATTACTGATCATGGTGAAAATATATATCCCAAATGAAAAAGAGAAGTATATGTGTGAAAAACATAAAAAATACTTCAAAAAAAGATTAACCGAGTGGAAAAGCGAAATAGTAGAATCTAATGCAAAAAGCATGTATCTAAATGAAATTGACCGAGAAATTTCTTCGGCAGACATTGTAGATCAAGCATCTTCACAAACTGAAAAAACAGTTGAAATGCGCACATTAAATAGACAAATAAAACTTTTATCAAAAATCGATAGAGCTATTAAAAAAATTAATGATGATACTTATGGTTACTGTGAAGAAACTGGTGAAGCGATAGGATTAAAGAGATTAATCGCAAGACCTATAGCCACCTTATCAATTGAAGCTCAAGAAAAGCATGAGAAAAATGAAAAAATATTTGCAAATCTGTAAGCTAAATCTGGGGTATTTCTTCACCTTTTTTTAGACAATCATAACCTTTTATTACCGCTTCTCTTTCAGAAATATTTTTGTACCACCGACTCAAATGGTTGAAATTTTTGAGTCCAATATCATGTATTGGATGTCTTGCTATCCAGGGAAAAGTTGCAATATCTGCAATTGTATATTCATTTCCTGCTAAAAATTTTGATTTTTCTAAACGTTCATTTAAGTCTTTGTATATAGTTTTAGCAATTTTAAAATAACGATCTTCTGCCCATTTACTTTTACCGGGAGTGTAGTGATGAAACTGGTGGTGCTGTCCTAACAATGGACCAACATAAGCTACTTGACCCATAAGCCACTGATTAATTGAAATCCTATTATTCTTGTCATAAAACTTTCCGCTCTTTTCAGCTAAATAAATTAAAATAGCTCCCGATTCAAATATACTAATATTATTTTCATGATCTGTTATTACAGGTATTTTACTGAATGGACTTATCGCTCTATACTTAGGATTAAACTGATCACCATCTTTAAGATTAACTAAAGTAACTTTATAGGGATATTGAATTTCTTCCAACATAATAGATATTTTTCTACCGTTGGGGGTGTTAGCATAAAACAATTCAATCAACTTTTTTAACCCCTAATCTTTCATGCACACTTTTCGAAGTTGTGGTAAATTCAAATCTATATTTTTCATTTGGTCTAGCTAATTTAAAACATCCCCTTGCTGCAAGAGCCCCTTCGTGAAATCCTGACAAAATTAGTTTAAGTTTTCCTGGATATGTACAAATATCTCCAATTGCAAATATGCCTTCCTTGTTTGTTTGAAAATTTTCGGTGTTCACAGGTATATGTTTTTTTTCTAAATTTAAACCCCATTCGACAATTGGGCCCAATTTCATTATCAGACCAAAAAAGCCAAGAACACAATCAGTTGTGATTTTTTCAGTTTTTCCATCTTCATCTTTAATAGTAATTGCTTTTATCTTATCCTCACCCTCAATTGAAATGATTTGAAATGGAGTTTTTATTTTTAATTTACCTTCCTTTTCAAATTTTTTTGCTGTTTCAGAACTATGTTCCGCTCCTCTAAATTCATTTCGTCGATGCACCAATGTTACTTCAGCAAATTTCGATAATTCAATAGCCCAGTCCAAAGCTGAGTCCCCTCCTCCAAAAATGCAAACTTTTTTATTTTTAAAATAATTTTTGTCTTTAACGGAATAATAAATTCCATTATTTTCAAATTTTTCAGCTTCTTTAATTAAAAATTTTCTAGGTTCAAAAGATCCTACGCCACCCGCAATGATAATGTTTGGTGCAATAAAAATCTTATCCTTGCTTGTTTTAATTTTCCAGTTGTTTTTTTCCTTAGAAATTTCTTGAACTCTCTCATTTAGATGAAAATTTGTTTTAAAAGGTTTAATTTGTTCTAATAAATTTTTTGTTAAGCTTTCTCCAGTGCACTCGGGTAAAGCGGGAATGTCATAAATAGGTTTATCAGGATACAGCTCTATACATTGACCTCCTATTTTATCTAAATTGTCTACCACTTCTGCCTTAAGTCCAATCAAACCCAGCTGTTGTACAGTAAACAAACCAACTGGTCCCGCACCAATTATTAAAACATCTGTTTTAATCATAATTAAATTATGCTTGCTTTGATGGCATTTTTACGACCAAGCCATCTAAATTTTCAGTGATGGTAATTTGACAACCCAATCGACTAAATTTATTTGCCTCAAAAGCCATATCAAGCATATCTTCCTCTGCATTTTCTTTTTTCGGCAGTTTGCTAAACCACTTTTCATCAACATAAACATGACATGTTGCGCAAGCGCAAGATCCTCCGCAATCAGCATCTATACCTGGAATGTTATTTTGTACAGCACCTTCCATTACACTTAACCCATTTGGAACTTCTTGGATATGTGTTTTCCCATTGTGTTCGATATAGGTAATTTTTGGCATGGTTTGATTATCTAGATATATGCTAAATAAAATAATGCAATAGATAAAATGATATGTTTTAATAGTGTGTTGATTTTTTTCTTATGGCGACAAAATATCAAGAAATTTATAAGAGATCTATAGAGAATGCCGAAGGTTTTTGGTCCGAAGTGGCTAGTGATGTGTTTTGGTACAAAAAACCAACAAAGATTCTAAATTCTGATAATCCTCCTTTCTACAAGTGGTTCCAGGATGGAATTACAAACACTTGCTATAATGCTGTTGATCTTCATGTCAAAAATGGAAAGGGCGAAAAGATAGCTATTATCTACGATAGCCCAATAACAAATTCACAAAGAAAAATAACGTATGCTCAGCTAAAAGATCAGGTCTCCAATTTTGCAGGAGCGCTAGTAAATCAAGGCATTAAAAAAGGAGATAGAGTCATAATCTACATGCCTATGATTCCTGAAGCAGCAATTGCCATGCTCGGGTGCGCAAGAATTGGCGCTGTTCATTCAGTTGTTTTTGGTGGTTTTGCTGCCAATGAGCTTGCAAGCAGAATAGATGACTCCAAAGCAAAAATTATTTTATCTGCTTCTTGTGGTTATGAACCAGGAAAAACAATTGAATATAAACCTCTTCTTAAAAAAGCAATTGAACTAGCAAAACACAAAGTAGAAAAATGCATTATTTACCAAAGAAAAGATTTTAAAGTTGATTTAGATAAAAACGAAATTGATTGGAACGATGCAATAAAAGATGCAAAACCTGTCGAGTGTGTTGAAATGAATGCCAACGACTATGCTTACATTCTTTATACTTCTGGAACCACTGGTGTTCCCAAAGGAATTGTCAGAGACATTGGTGGACATATCGTGGCGCTAAAATGGACCATGAAAAATATTTATAACATTAATCCAGATGATGTTTGGTGGTCAGCCAGTGATATTGGATGGATCGTAGGACATTCTTATATTGTTTACGCTCCCCTCTTTCATGGATGCACAACGGTTTTGTTTGAAGGAAAACCGGTTGGCACTCCTGATGCTGGAGTGTTTTGGAGAGTTATTTCAGAACACAAAGTAAAATCACTATTCACCGCTCCTACCGCATTTCGTGCAATTAAAAAAGAAGATCCTAATGGAAATTTTTTTAAAAAATATGATTTATCATCTTTTGAAACTTTATTCCTTGCAGGTGAAAGAGCTGACCCCGATACATTAAAATGGGCAGAGGGTTTATTAAAGGTTCCTGTGATCGATCACTGGTGGCAAACGGAAACGAGTTGGGCTATTAGTGCAAACTGTGCAGGATTAGGATTAGAAAAAACAAAATACGGATCTGCATGTAAACCCGTCCCGGGCTACGATGTAAAAATTTTAAAGAGTGACGGTAAAGAAGCAAAGCCTAATGAAATGGGTGATGTGGTAGTTAAACTTCCTCTTCCTCCGGGAACTTTTCCAACGCTTTGGAATGCTGATCAAAGATATAAAGAAACTTATATGTCCAATTATCCTGGCTACTATCAAACGTATGATGCAGGACATATTGATGAAGATGGTTACGTTTGGATTATGTCACGAACCGATGACATTATTAATGTTGCCGGCCATAGATTATCAACGGGTGCCATGGAAGAAGTTTTAGCAGAACATAAAGATGTTGCAGAATGCGCAGTGTTAGGTATCGCAGATAAATTAAAAGGACAATTACCTATTGGTTTATTAACGCTTAAAGCAGGTGTCACTAAAAAACATGAAGATATTTCAAAAGAATGCGTTCAAATGATCAGAGAAAAAGTTGGACCTGTTGCAGCTTTTAAAACTGCAATTGTTATAAAAAGACTACCTAAAACAAGATCAGGTAAAATATTAAGAGGAACGGTTAGAAAAATAGCCGATAATGAACCTTATAAAATGCCAGCTACTATTGATGATCCTGCTATTTTAGACGAAATTAAAGAAGAGCTAAAAAAAAATAATATTTTAAAATCTTAACGGTTTACCATTAGCTTTTTCAATAAGCTTACCATCCCAAACAATTGCTTTTCCGTTTACAATTGTTCCTAAAGGAAAACCTTTTACTTCATAACCATCAAATGGTGTCCAACCACATTTACTTGCGATCCAATCGTTTTTAATAACTTTTTTCATATTCATATCCACGATGGTCAAATCAGCATCATATCCTTCTTTGATGTAACCTTTGTTTTTTATTCCAAAAATTCTTACTGGATTTTCACAAACCAATTTTATGAATTGGTTTAAAGTTAATTTATTGTTGTTCACGTGATTTAACATAAGTGGGACGAGTGTTTGAACGCCTGGCATTCCTGAAGGGGTTTGAGGATATTCTTTCTTTTTATTTTCTAAGCTATGTGGAGCATGATCTGATCCAATAGTATCAACCACACTATCTTTTACGGCTTTCCAAAGCATATCTTGGTGTTTTTTTTCTCTAATTGGAGGATTCATTTGTGCAAGCGAACCTAGTAATTTGTAACACTGCGGAGCACTTATAGTTAAGTGTTGTGGTGTAATTTCAAAACTTACATTACCTTTATATCTAGACAAAAATTCAACTTCTTCTTTTGTGGTCACATGCAAAACATGAATTTTTTTATTATAACGCTCTGCAATCTTGACTACCCTTCTAGTTGAAGACATTGCGCATTCTTCGTTTCTCCAAAGTGGATGAGAGCTCACATCTCCTTTTTTTATAAATTTTTTTCTAATATTTAAGATATCTTCATCTTCTGAATGAATAGCAACAACTTTAGAACTATTTGAAATAACTTTTTCAATGTCTTTTTCATCTTTGACTAAAAGATTTCCTGTGGAAGAACCCGCAAATAGTTTCACTCCACAACAACCTTCAAGTTTATCAACTTTTTGTAAGTCTTCCATATTTTGTGGAGTTGCCCCGAAATAAAAAGCATAATTAGAAAACATTCTATTTTTAGCCAAGCTAAGCTTTTTATTAAATTCAGCTTGATTTGATGTGGGTGGATTAGTATTAGGCATTTCAAAAACAGAGGTCACGCCACCCATAACCGCAGCCTTACTTCCTGATTCTAAATCTTCTACATCTGTAGATCCTGGTTCTCTAAAATGAACTTGTGTGTCTATTATTCCAGGTAAAACTGTAAGATTAGTAACATCTAGAACATTTGTATCTGAATTTTTTTCAATTTTACCTATACTTTTTATAATTCCATCAGAAATACCGATATCAATAGTTTTTAATTGACCATCAATAAAACATTTGCCATTTTTTAAGATAAGATCAAAAGTAGCAGGCATTCTTGAGCTATTTAATATATTATAGATTTGAAATTTGCAAATATGGAAAAAAATGAAGTTATAACTCTTGAAGATCGTGGATTTATACAAGTATTAGGTGTTGAGGCAAAAGATTTCTTACAGAATATAGTCACTAACGATTTAGAAAAAGTAAGCATCAATTCAACAGTTTTTTCTTCAATACTAACTCCTCAAGGTAAATATTTATTTGAATTTTTTATCTTAAAATTCAAAGATGGTTATCTTGTAGAATGCGAAAAAAAATCTACAGCGGAAATTATTAAATTATTAAATTTTTATAAATTGAGATCAAAAGTTGATTTTATTGACTTAACTGAAAAATATGTAGCTGCAATAATTTCCTTAGAAAAATTTAAAGAAGTTAATAAATCAAACCTATCGAAAGGAAGTACAGCAAGTTATCGAGATGGTCCCGTTTATATTGACCCAAGAAACGATAAATTAGGAGCCAAAATTATATCAAAACTTGAAAACCTTCACCTTACCATTAAAAAATTAAATTTAAAAATTGTTGAAAAAGAAAAATATTATAATAAAAGTTTCCAACTGGGTATTCCGCAAATAGATTTAAATAAATTAAAAGATAAAATTTTTGGTATCGAAAATAATTTGGATGAATTGAATGGTATTGATTTTAAAAAAGGCTGTTACGTTGGACAAGAAAATACCTCAAGAATTAAACTAAGAAATAAACTAAGAAGAAGAATTTTGCCCATTGAAAAAGTTTCTGGACAGCTATCCGAAAATGATATCATCAAATATAAAGATAGCAAAGTAGGTAAAATTATGATTGATAAACCCTACTCATTTGCGCTGATCAAGGTTGTCGACCCGGATCTAAAGGAGTTCGCCAATATCGAACTTATGTGTGGGAATTCAAAAGTTAAAATATTAAAGCCTGAATGGATTTAAACAGTCTTTTTAAATTTTTGAAATCCATTCTCTTTTTTTTTCTTCCTCTAAAAAAGATGATTTAAATGAATTAATAAGTAAGGTTTTGACTTCATTCATAGAAAGATTTAGAGCTGCCTGACACGCAATCAAATTTTTGTTAATATAACCTCCAAAATACGCCGGATCATCAGAATTAATCATAACCATTAATTTTTGATCTAACATTTTTTTTAGATTATGTTCCTCAAGTTTTTTAAAAACTCGTAATTTTATATTTGAAAGAGGACAAACAGTTAGAGGAGTTTGGCTATTTCTTAATTTTTCAATTAATCTTTTATCTCTGAGGCACTGAACGCCATGGTCAATTCTTTTTACCTTAAGATGATCCAAGGCTTCCCAAATATATTCTGGTGGACCTTCCTCCCCTGCGTGAGCTACTGTTAAAAAGCCTTTTTCTATCGCTTTTTCAAATAATTTTTTAAATTTACTTGGTGGATTACCAATTTCAGAAGAATCTAATCCAACACCTACAATCTTTTCTTTATGAGCAGAGGCTTGATCTAACATTGCAAATCCGGACTCCTCATCAAGATGTCTTAAAAAGCACATTATAATTTTAAAAGTTAAACCAAATTCTTTGTTCGCTTTTTGAAGAGCTTTATAAATTCCATTTATTACAGTGTCAAAACTAATTCCTCTATTTACGTGCGTTTGAGGATCAAAAAAAATTTCTGTGTGAACCACATTATTTTCTTTACACTTTAATGCATAAGCCGAAGTAAGGTCAAAAAAATCCTGCTCTTTTACTAATACTATAGAACCTTGATAAAAAATCTTTAAAAAAGATTCGAGGTTGCTAAAGTTATATGCAGACTTAACCTCATCAACATTGGCAAAAGGAATTTGAATATTATTTCTTTTAGCTAACGCAAACATATGGTCGGGCTCAAGCGTGCCTTCTATATGCAAATGCAATTCACTCTTTGGAGTTTTTTTTATAAATTCTATAATATTCATAATTTTTTGGTGCTGTTAGTTTAGTTTCTCATTTATGATTTCATTTTTTCAATTTGATCAAAGGCAGAATTAATAGCCCTCATTTTTTTCTTGCTTTCTTCAATCACTTCTTGGGGTACTCCTTTATTCATCAATACATCGGGATGATGTTCTTTTGAAAGTTTGAGGTACTTTTTTCTGATAGTTGCAAAATCATCGTTAGAACTACAGCCTAATACTATATAGGGATTTAGTTTATCAGAACTTTTTCTTGATTCTCTAATTCCTTCAAACTGACTTTGGTTTATACCAAAAATTAGTGCAATATTTCTTATCATTGCAATTTCAGTATCAGAGACTTTGCCATCTGCCTCAGCAATATAAAACAATGTATTTATTACTTCATCCAGAACTGCTGGGTTCTTCTTATAAATTTGTGCTATCTGCTGAGCATAAGGCTCGTATCCAAGTGAGTCTTCTTTGGCTTTATTAAATATTTTTCCAACTTGATCAACTTCGTGTTCGGGAATTTTTAATTTATTTTTAACGGCAATTAACTCCTCTTTTGAAACTTGACCATCTGCCTTGGCTAACTTTGCTGTTAGAATAATTAGAGCAATGGCAAAAATTTGTTGGGGAGGAGCAAAGCTGCGTTGAAAACCCGATCTTCGAGCTGAAGAAATTCTGCCTCCAACCATAGAACCTATTAAAGCTCCAATAGGCCCAGCAAAAGAAAAACCGACAAATCCACCAATAAGGCTACCCCATATACTCATAAAAAAATTTTAACAGATGTTTTTAACTTTATCTATATTTTTTGGTGCGGCTAGAGAGACTCGAACTCTCACTGGGAAACCCCACTTGGCCCTCAACCAAGCCTGTCTACCAATTCCAGCATAGCCGCCTATGCGTCAGAATAAATGAATGACAATTTATCTTCAAGTTGATAGATTTTATTCATGGAGATAGTTGAAAAAATAAAAAAAGAAACTGATCCAATATACCAAAAGATTTCCAAGGTTATCCCTGAAATCGAGTGGGCCTTTCATGCTCCTTTAGTTCATAAAATTAATATGCTAAAAAAAGAAAAAAATGCTGTTATCTTGGCCCATAACTATCAAACCCCAGAAATTTTTCATGGTATTGCCGACATAGCCGCTGATTCACTTGCATTAGCCATAGAAGCAGAAAAAACAGATGCAGACATTATAGTATTATGTGGAGTTCATTTTATGGCTGAAACTGCAAAATTAATGAATCCGAATAAAAAAGTTTTATTACCTGATATGGGGGCCGGCTGTTCCTTGGCTTCATCAATCACTGGAAAAGATGTGAAAATGCTTAAGGAAAAATATCCAGGCGTACCTGTTGTAACTTATGTCAATACCTCTGCAGAAGTTAAAGCTGAATCAGATATTTGTTGTACTTCAGCTAATGCGATCAAAGTAGTTGAGTCTCTGGGAGCTGATAAAGTTATATTTTTGCCAGATCAATACATGGCAAAATACGTGCAGTCAAAAACAAAAGTTCAAATTATATCGTGGGTTGGAACTTGTATTGTGCACGAAAGATTTAGTGCGCAAGAAATTGAAGATATAAAAAAACAAAATCCTGAAATTGTAGTTCTTACTCACCCAGAATGCCCGCCAGAAGTTATTGCGGCTTCTGATTTTACTGGCTCTACTTCGGGTATGAGTAAATATGTTAAAACGAAACAACCAAAAAAAGTTATGTTGGTTACTGAATGTTCTATGAGTGATAATGTTCAAGTTGATAATCCAAATGTTCAATTCATCAAACCATGCAACTTATGTCCTTACATGAAAACAATTAGCTTACCAAAAGTATTAGAATGCCTTGAAAAAGAAACTAATGAAATTCTTATACCCGAAATAATATCTAGAAAAGCTAGAAAAGCTGTAGAACGTATGGTTGCAATAGGGCGTAGTCATTAAAAAGTGATAAGAAAAAAACCATTTTTAAACCAAAAATATATTAAAAATATAGTCAAAAATGCCCTTAAAGAAGATTTATATCCAAATGGTGATGCTACTAGTCAACAAATAAATAATAAAAAAAAAATTAAAGCTAAAATTATTTCAAATCAAGTAGCCATAATTGGAGGCTTAAACTTTGCAAAAGAAGTTTTTAAAAATTCAGATAAAAAAATTAATTTTAGAGCAAAAACAAAAGACGGTAGAAAAATAAATAAAGGTAAAGTAGTAGCCACTATAACCGGAAATGCTAAAAAAATCCTTGAAAGTGAAAGGATAGCTCTTAATTTTTTAGCTTTAATTTCTGGTACAGCAACAATTACTAATAAATTTGTAAATAAAATAAAAGGTAAATCTTGCAAAATCTGTTGCACTAGAAAAACCTTACCAAATTTAAGATTGTTACAAAAATATGGAGTAAAATTAGGAGGAGGTCTTAATCATAGATTTAATCTTAGCGATGAAATATTAATAAAGGACAATCATATAGCAATAGACGGAAATATTCGTAACTTAATTAAAAAAGCTATAAAAAACAAAAAGGGAAAAAAAATTACAGTAGAAGTAGATAATTTAAATCAATTGAAAAAAATTAAAGGTTTAAAATTTCAAAGACTATTGTTTGATAATATGAGTTTACAAAAACTAAGAAAAGGAGTTAAAATTTCAAAAAAGTTTTATGAAACAGAAGCCTCTGGTGGCATCACGCTAAAAAATGTAAGAGAATTTGCATCGACTGGTGTTGAAAGATTATCTATAGGTAAAATTACTCATAGTGTGCCAGCTATTGATTTTAAATTGGAAATTTAAGTATACTTTAATTATATGAAATTTTTAGTTCTACAACACATTAATATTGAACATCCAGGTATTTTTCTTAAGTTTATGAAAGAAGATAAAATTGAAATTGATACCGTAGAATTAGATGAAGATGAAAAAATACCTCAACTAGACAAGTATGATGCAATGATAGTTATGGGTGGACCTATGGATACTTGGCAAGAAGAAATTTATCCCTGGCTTAAACCTGAAAAAGAAGGAATACATAAGTTTGCTTGCATACAAAAAAAACCTTTTTTAGGTTTGTGTCTAGGCGCTCAACTTCTTGGTGAAGCTGTAGGCGGCAAAGTAAGAAAAATGAAGACACCAGAAATAGGTGTGTTAGGAGTTTCTTTAGCAAATAGCAATTCGTTATTTAAAGGTCTAAATAAAGAATTAAAGGTTTTGCAGTGGCATTCCTACGAAGTACATGATTTACCATCTAACACAAATTTACTGGCATCATCGCCTGAGTGTAGAGTTCAAGCTTTTTCTTCAGATAATGCTTTTGGACTACAGTTTCATGTCGAACAAACAAACGATACAGTTCCTCAATGGGCATGTGTACCGGAATATAAATCAGCTTTAGAAAAAACCTTAGGATTAAATGCTCTTGAGAAATTCAAAAAAGATGTTGAAGAAAATCTAAGTGTGTTCAATACTAGCGCTAGAACAATTTACGATAATTTTAAGAAAATAATTTAAAAGAGTTTTCCACCAAGACTGTGTTGGTACATTAGTTTCATATCATCTAATGAAACTTTTTTAGGGTTCTCTGGTGTGCAAGGATCATTCAATGCCATAGGAGATAGCTTTTCTATATCTTTGTCAGTTATTTTCGCGCAATCAGATAACTTGTGTGGAATTTTTATTTTTTCACGTAATTCTAGCACCCAATCCACAAAAGAATTGAACGAAGCTTCTTTCAATTCAAGATACTCACTTAGTTTTGCAATTTTATTTTCTATTGCTGATCTATTAAAAGTTAAAACATAGGGCATAAAAACAGCATTGGATAAACCGTGATGAATATTAAAAACCGAATTCACTGGATGGCTTAACGAATGAATAGCTCCTAAACCTTTTTGAAAAGCGGTAGCTCCCATACTTGAAGCTGTGAGCATATTTCCACGAGCTTCCAAATTTTCTCCTTCATTAACTGCGGTTATTAACCATTTTTTAATTAACCACATACCCTCAAGCGCTATACCATCTGCCATGGGATGATAACCGGGAGCACAATAAGCTTCCAAGTTATGAGCAAAAGCATCCATGCCTGTTGCTGCTGTCAAAAATTTAGGTAAACCAATTGTTAACTCAGGATCCAGAATAGTTAGGGTTGGAAGCATTCTGGGATGAAAAACTATTTTTTTTACATTGATTTTCTCATTAATGATTGCTGCAGCTCTCGATGCCTCAGAACCTGTACCTGCAGTAGTGGGAATAGCTATAATAGGTTTAACATTGTCAGGATTGCTCATTTTATTTTTTGCCATAGACTCAATATAGTTATTTTCTTTCCAAAAACTTCCTTCACCAGAAAAGTCCCATAGAGGTCTATTGTTTGACTCTAATAAAGCAATTGATTTACCAACATCTAAACTACTACCGCCCCCAAAAGCTATCACTCCATCATGTTGACCATTTTTGAATTGTTCAACTCCTTTTTGAACGTGACTTCCAAATGGATTCCCTTTTAAATCTGAAAAAATTTTTGTAGGTATGGAGACTTTTTTATTTATATCAACGGCCCTTGCTATCATTTGTGTTTTTGCAAGGTCTTTGTCGGTAACTAGCAAGGGTTTTTTTATATTTAGTATTTTGCAAGCTTTGGATAAATCCTTTATTCTACCAACACCAAACCACACAGTGTTTGGGTAGGCCCAATCAAAATTAGACATTTAATATTCTTCTAATCCTAACAATTTTTTTCGTTTATTTGCCCAAGTACGAATTAAATTATCAACCGCTAAACCCATAAAGGCAACGCAGAGACCAAGGATCAGTGCTTTACCTCCTCCTTTTAAGTCTGATAAAGCTTTCATAATATATTGACCCAAATCTTCTGTTCCAATAAAAGCTCCAATAATTACCATAAATAACGCAAAAACAACGGTTTGATTAATTCCAAGCATGATATGAGGAAATGCTAAAGGAAATTCAATCTGAATCAATCTTTGTAAGCGTGTTACACCCGACATCGTAGCTGCATCGTGTAAAGCTGGTGGAACACTCCGAAGCCCTTCAATAGTGTAACGGGTTGCAGGAATAGTTGCATAAATAATCACAGCAATTAACACGGATGTGTCAGTCACGCCAAAAAGCATCATAACAGGAATTAAATAGACAAAGGATGGAAATGTTTGAAGAGTATCACATATCCCTAAAACGATTTTTGTACTTGTTGTATTTTGTGCAGCTAAAGAACCAGAGATTACTCCGATGATAGCTGATATAATTACACCAAAGGTTGCCATGTAAGCTGTGACTAAAGCTCTATCCCACCA
>CACLKR010000006.1 GCA_902607625.1 uncultured Pelagibacteraceae bacterium | reverse complement strand
AATAAATTATTCTTTTTTTCAATTAAATCTAACTGAACAACAAGAAATTTTTTTTCTTGAAAGAGTTGATCTATTACTTTTTGTTTTTCATAGTATGAAATAAGTCCTCTTTCCCCATCTAAAAAATTTAGTATAATGTAGAGAAACAAAAAAATACTGATTAAAGTAAATTTTTTTTTATTAATTATTTCTACAAATCTCATATATTTAAACTTTAGCTATTTTTGCAGAATTGCCAAGTTCATCTTCTATCCTTAATAAACGGTTATATTTAGCCACTCTTTCAGACCTAGCGAGTGACCCTGTTTTAATTTGAGATGAATTTGTTGCTACAGACAAATCAGCAATAAATGTATCCTCTGAATCTCCAGATCTGTGTGAAATAATTGTTTTGTAATTATTTTTCTGAGCTAAATTAATTACTTCTATTGTTTCTGTTAGTGTTCCTATTTGATTAGGTTTAATCAATATAGCATTTGCAGCTTTTATGTTTATTCCTTTCAATAGTCGTTCTTTATTAGTAACAAACAAATCGTCACCAACTAACTGAATATCTTTATTTATTTGCTTAGTTAAATTAACCCAAGAATCCCAATCATCTTCAAAAAATGGATCTTCTATAGATTTTATCGGATATTTTTTAATCAAATCTAAATAGTATTCAATCGTCTTCTCGGGTGATATAAATTTAGATGAATTCACAGCATATTTTTTGTCTTTAAACAATTCATTAGCAGCAACATCTAAACAAATAGTAATATCTGTGCCCACTTTAAAACCAGTTTTATCTATTGCATTCAAAATCAATTCAATAGCTTCCTCATTGTTTGTTAATGATGGAGCAAATCCTCCTTCGTCACCTAAAGTTGTTGGAAGTTTTTTGGCAATCATAAGAGATTTTAATTTTTGTATTACTAAAAAACATATATTAATTGCCTCTTTAAAATTTTTTGCTTTATCAGGTCTTATCATAAACTCTTGTATCCTTAGCGAATTATTGGCATGCGCCCCTCCATTAATTATATTCATTAGTGGTAAAGGTAATGTTTTATAACTACCTAAACTTCTATATAGCGGTATATTTTTTGAAATTGCTGCTGCTTTACTTGAAGCTAAAGAGACTGATAAAATAGCATTTGCACCTAATCTTTTCTTTTGTTTAGTCCCATCCAGTTCAATTAAAGTTTTGTCGATTTTTTTTTGATCATCGCAATCAAAACCAATAAGTGTCTTGGATATTTCTATATTTACTTTTTCTATTGCCTTCAAGACACTCTTCCCTAAATATCTTTTATTTTCAACATCTCTTAATTCAAAAGCTTCGTGTGAACCAGTAGAAGCACCTGAAGGAACAATAGCTGAAGCTTTGCTGCCATCTTCTAAGTGAATTTGTGACTCTATTGTTGGTATTCCTCTGCTATCAAAAACTTGTTGTGCTTTGATATTAGTAATTTTTGGCATTTTTGACTAATTTATCAATTGCAACCAATTGTTTTAATAAACTTGGCATTTGTGATAGTGGAATCATATTTGGCCCGTCTGATGGTGCGTTATCTGGATCTGGATGTGTTTCTATAAAAAGTGCTGCAACACCAACCGCAATGGCTGCTCGTGCAAGATGTTCTATAAATTCTCTTTGTCCTCCACTTTTGTCTCCCTTTCCACCAGGCTGTTGAACAGAATGGGTTGCGTCAAAAACTACTGGATAGCCATTCTTTGCCATAATAGGAAGAGATCTCATATCTGATATTAACGTATTGTAACCAAAACTTGCTCCTCTCTCTGTGACTAAAATATTTTCGTTTCCCGACTCCGCAATTTTTTTCGTAACATTCTGCATGTCCCAAGGAGCTAAAAATTGTCCTTTTTTAACATTTATAACCTTGCCTGTTTTTGCCGCCGCAACCAATAAATCAGTTTGTCTGCATAAAAATGCTGGTATCTGTAAAACATCTACATGCTTTGAAATAATTTCACATTGTTCTGATGTGTGAACGTCCGTCAAAACTGGTATACCTAAATCTTTTTTAATTTTATCAAAAACTGGAAGAGATTTTTCAAGACCAGCTCCTCTTTTTCCTTTTAGGCTTGTTCTATTAGCTTTATCAAATGAAGTTTTATAAATCAGTCCAATACCAAGTTCCTGGGTAATTTTTTTTAATTCCTTAGCAACATCCAATGCATGTTTTTCATTTTCCAACTGGCAAGGTCCTGCTATTAAAGTAAAAGGGTTGCTATTTGAAATATCTAACTTTCCACACTTAACTAATTTATCTTTCATTCAATTTCTCCTTTTATTTGCTTCAGCTGCCTTAACAAAAGATGAAAATAGTGGATGAGGCGTAAAAGGTCTTGATCTGAATTCTGGATGAAATTGAACTCCAACAAACCAAGGGTGGTTTTTTAATTCAACTATCTCAGGAAGTGTGCCATCAGGGGATAAAGCAGAAAAAATTAGTCCTTTTTTCTCAAAATCATTCTTGTATTTTATATTTACTTCGTATCTATGTCTGTGTCTTTCTTGGATTTTTTTTTTAGTATATATTTTAGATATCAAAGAATTATTTTTCAAAACAGCTTCGTATAAACCTAATCTCATAGTTCCACCTAAGTTTTTCTCACTTCCTTTTATTTTTTTTTTTCCTTTTTGCCATTCCTCAAGTAAACCAACAACTGCTGTACAATTATTTCCAAATTCACTCGTAGATGCATTTTTAATATTCAATAAATTTCTAGCTACTTCAATTACCGCCATCTGCATACCAAAACAAATTCCAAAAAAAGGTATATTATTCAATCTTGCGTATTTTATGGCAGCGATTTTACCTTCGCTGCCTCTTTTACCAAAACCTCCTGGAATAAGAACTCCAGACACACCTTTTAATAATTGTTTTATATTTTCAGTTTTTAAATTTTCTGAGTCTATTCTTTTTAGATTCACCTTAAGATTATTCGATATTCCGCCATGAATTAATGCTTCATCTAAAGACTTATAAGCATCTTTAAGATTAACATATTTTCCTATAATACCTATGTTAACATTCTTTTTTGGGTTCAAAATTTTTGAAGTTATATTTTTCCATTTACTGAGATCTGGTAACTTTTTGTCCTTAATATTAAAATATGAAAGCACTCTAGCATCAAGTTTTTCTTTATGAAAACTGATTGGTGCTTCGTATATGGTTCGCACGTCAACAGTTTCTATAACATTCTCTATAGGCACATTACAAAATAAAGATATTTTTTTTCTTTCTGCTTTTGGAATTTCTCTTTCTGACCTGCAAATTATTATGTCAGGTTGAATACCTAAGCTTCTTAATTCCTTGACTGAATGCTGAGTTGGTTTAGTTTTTAGTTCTCCTGAAGCTTTAAGATATGGAACTAGAGTTAAATGTATAAATAAACTATTCTTTTTTCCTGTATCATTAGAAAATTGTCTAATTGCTTCAAGAAAAGGCAAACTTTCGATATCACCGACCGTTCCACCAATCTCACAAATAATAAAATCTTCATCTTGCACATTTTGGGATATAAATTTTTTTATACGATCAGTAACATGTGGAACAACTTGAACTGTTCCTCCTAAATAATCTCCTCTTCTTTCTTTTTTGATAATATCGCTATAAATACCACCTGTTGTAATATTATCAGACTGGGTAGCAGAAATTCCTGTAAATCTTTCATAGTGGCCTATATCTAAATCGGTTTCAGCTCCATCGTCAGTAACAAAAACTTCTCCATGTTGAAATGGATTCATTGTTCCCGGGTCAACATTTAAATATGGATCTAATTTTCTAACTCTTACCTTAAAACCTCTAAGTTGTAACAATGAAGCGAGTGAAGCTGAAGAGAGACCTTTACCTAGTGATGAAACCACGCCGCCAGTGACAAATACATATCGCGTCATGGAAGTATTTTATACCAAAGTTTTACTAAAAAATAAAGAAAATCTTTAATCTGATTTTGGAATTTCTGGTTCGGACGAATTTTCTTTTTTTTCCTCGATTTTTTCTAAAATTGATGTGGTAGAAAATTGATCTTTAGACATAACTGTTAATAAAACACTCGTTATAATAAATAAAGTAGCAAGTATTGCCGTCGTTTTAGTTAAAAAACTACCGGCTGACCGTGAAGACACGAAACTATCCTGTGAAACACCTAAACCTAATGCTCCACCCTCAGATTTCTGTAAAAGTATTACAACAATTAGAAGTAGAGCTAAAATGATGTTTATTATTAAAATGAAATTTCCCATAACTGTTATTTATAGTAATTTTTTATTATATCAATAAATTTTTTTGATGATTGAGATGCGCCACCAATTAAAAAACCATCAATTTCAGAAATTGAGGAAAATAAGCATATATTTTTTGGATTAACGGAACCACCATATAAAACTATTGCGGATTTCTTTGTTTTAAAAATTTTTTTAAACTCATTTTTAATAAATTTTATAGTATTTTTTAATTCCTTAATTTTAGGAATTTTATTAGTACCGATAGCCCAAACTGGCTCATAAGCAAATATAATTTTATTTAAGCTGAAATTTTTTTTTAAAGAATTTTTTATTTGTTTTCTGAGAATAGAAAAGGTATTACCTTTATTTTTTTCCTTATATGTTTCACCTATACAAAAAATTACATTTAATTTTTGATTAAGGGCAGAAGTAATTTTTTTTCTTATTAAATTGTTTGTTTCTCCCTCAGATCTGTTTTCTGAATGACCCAAAATTACATATTCAGCTCCAGCATTTTTTAACATAGTAGCACTTATAGAACCTGTGAAGGGACCGCTTTCTTGGTGATAATGACAATTTTGAACACCGAGAGAGAGATGCTTAGATTTAAGCTTTTTTTTAAAAAAATAAATTAATGTATTTGGTACGCATAAAACAATTTTTATTTTGTATAATTTTCTATATTTAGAACTAAATTGATTAATTTTATAGATGATTTTAAATGAGCCAATATCACCAAACATTTTCCAATTTCCAATGAAATATTTTAATTTATTTGTCATGATTCAAAATTTAATTTATAGAGTATCTAAATATATAACAATAAAATAAAATAATTTTAATCAAAATGTTAGCTTCAATAAGAAAATTTTCCACGTCAATTTACGCAAAAATACTTTTAGGTATTGTTATTATTCCTTTTGTTTTTTGGGGTATGGGCAGTTCATTTACCGGTGGAAGTAAAAATATTATTGTTTTAATAGACAAAGAAAAATATTCAACACAGGAATTTGTTGATTTTATACGGAAATTTACTCCTCCTGATGAAGAAATAAACGATGAGCAAATTGAAGAATTCCTTTCTTTTTTTATTGGTGAAAATTTAATTAAAAAGGAAGTAGATAATTATAAAATTCAATTATCAAATGACTCTTTGGGAAAACTAATCAAACACCAGAAAGATTTTAAAAGAGAAAATAATTTTTCACGAACTGAATATGAAAAATTCTTATTAAAAAATAATATATCTGCTGTTTCTTTTGAGTCCAGTTTAAAAGAAAATGAAAAAAAAAAACAACTTATAGATTTTATAGGTGGAGGAATATTACCCTCAAAATTTTTGATAAATGCTACTTATGATAAAATTAACCAAAAAAGGAATGTTCAACTGGTTAATTTAAATGACTTTTTTAAAAAGGAATCTAATTTTTCCGAAGATCAAATTAAATCTTATTACGAAACTAATAAGGATAATTTTAAAGAAGTTTATAAATCTATAAAAATACTAGAACTAAACCCAAAAAATTTAGTAAATAGTGATGATTTTAATGACCTATTTTTTAAAAAAATAGACGAAATTGATAATATAATAACGCAAGGTGAAAACTTAAACTTCATAGTACAAAAATTTAATTTAGAAAAAGTAAATACATTTTCTATTAATGATTTGGGCAAAGATATAAATTCAAAAACAATAAATGGTATTCCAAGAAATATAGTAAAAAATATTTTTACTATTACCAAGACAGAACCAGTCGCTCTTTTAGAAAACGAAGATAAATATTTTATCGTAGAAGTTACTAAAACAGAAGATATTTTAAAAGGGGTTGAAGATAAAACTGTAAGAAAAAAGATATTGCTTAAATTAGAAACAGAAATAAAAAGAAAATTGATTTCTCAAATCATCAGCAAAATTCAGCAGAATGATTTTATTAAATCAGACTTTGATGAACTTTCAAACGAGAAAAAATTGCCTATTAAAAAAATTTCGTTAAAAAATCAGAATGATAATAAAACCCTAAAACAAGAACTGCTTAATAAAATTTATTCAGCTCCTGAAAAAAAGGTTATTATAGTTCATGATCTTGATATGACGGAAAACTATTTAATATATATTGATAAAATTGAAAATGTTACTATTGATGAAAAGTCCGAGGAATATAAAAAATATTTAAACTTATCTAGAAAAAAAATAGCGAATAATTTATTTATTACATACGATAAATATATCAAAAAAAAATACGAAATAGATATAAATTATAAAGCTTTAGGTGTAGTAAAAAATTACTTTAATTAATGAACATTAATACAAATTTATTTGACTTTAAAAAAAAGCATAAAAATAAAAAAAATCAAATAATATTTCACAAGACTGCTTGTAAAAATAATAAGATAATCGATAATATAATTAATAAATTTTTGACAAAAAAAAATAGCTTTATTTTTGAATCTGTAGAAAAAAGAAGGATTAGAGGACGCTATACAATCATTGGGTCTGACCCGGATAAAATTTGGGAATTTAATAAAAAAAAAATTTATATAACTGAAAATAATAAAAGAAAGTTAATTAATAGTTCTCCTTATCCGTTTTTAAGAAGACTAATCGAAAACTTTAATTTTCCTTTACCCAAAAATCTTCCTCCTCTTTGTTCGCTTTTGGTTGGATACTTTTCCTACGATATCATTAGATATATTGAAAAAATACCTGATAAATGTTTGGATGATTTAAAAATTCCAGATATCAGATTGATGAGACCTAAAACTATTATTATTCATGATAATTTGCTTAAAGAAATTTATTTTATAATAAACTCTTTTGCAGATGAAAAAATTAATGATTATTCAGAGTATTATTTGAAGCAAATAGATAAAATTAAATCCATAAAAAATTTAACTTTTAATTTAGAAAATCATAAAATAAGAAAAGAAAATAAAACTAAAAAAATTTTAGTAAAATCAAATATTTCTAAAGATAGATTTAAAAAAATGGTTTTGAAAGCTAAAAAATATATAAAAAAAGGAGATGTCTTCCAGGTAGTTTTGAGTCAGAGATTTGAATCTAAACTTACAAAAACGCCTTTGGAAATATACAAGAAATTAAGAATAGCTAATCCTTCACCGTTTATGTTTTTTTTTAATTTTAATGACTTTCAAATAATTGGTAGTAGCCCCGAAATATTAGTGAGATTAAGAAAAAACAAAATAACAATTAGACCTATTGCTGGTACGCGACCTCGAGGAACAAACTCTGCCAAAGACGCTCTTTATAAGAAAGAACTGTTAAATGATAAAAAAGAATTATCAGAACATCTTATGCTTTTAGATTTGGGCAGAAATGATGCTGGTAAAGTTTCAAAAATTAATACTGTAAAAGTTACTGAAAAATTTAAAATAGAAAAATACTCACATGTAATGCATATAGTTTCTAATGTTGAGGGTAGCTTTGATAAAAAACATGCTTTGTTAGATACTATGTTGGCTGGATTTCCAGCTGGAACGGTTACTGGTGCACCCAAAATAAGAGCTATGGAAATTATTGATGAGCTAGAAAAAACTAAAAGAAAAATGTACGCGGGATCTATTGGATATTTCTCTGCAAACAAAAACTTCGATACTTGTATAGCTTTGAGAACGGCACTTATAAAAGATAATAAATTTTATATACAATCTGGAGCAGGAATTGTTGCTGACAGCATTCCTGAAAAAGAATATTTAGAAACGGTAAATAAAGCAAAAGCACTAATCAGCTCATTAAATTAAAAAATGAAAATCTTGTTAATAGATAACTACGATAGTTTTACTTACAATTTATATCACTATCTTTCTTCTCTTAAATGTAAAGTTGATGTCTATAGAAACGATAAAATTGCAATCAGCAAGATCAAAAAAAATAAATATAAAAAAATAGTCATTTCACCAGGACCTGGAAATCCCAATCAGGCTGGAAATTGTCTTAAAATTGTTGAATATTTCTATAAAACAATTCCTATATTAGGAGTGTGTTTAGGTCATCAGATTATAGGACAAGTATTTAAATGCAAAATAGTAGGCGCAAAACAATTAATGCATGGAAAAACAAGTCTTATTAAACATAACGGTCAGGGCATTTTCAAAGGAATTAAAAAAGTGATATCAGCTACTAGATATCATAGTTTAATTATTGATAAAAAAAATTTTAGTGCTGATTTAATTATTACAGCAGAAACAAAAGACAAAGTAATTATGGGTATAATGCATAATAAATACAATATTCATGGAGTTCAATTTCACCCCGAAAGTATTAAAACTCCTATGGGTTTAAAAATTTTAAAAAATTTTATTAATTACAAATACTGATGAAAGAATTTTTAGAAAAATTATCCAATAAACAAGATTTGACATTCGAGGAAAGTAAAGCTGCTTTTGAAATCCTAATGAATGGTAATGCTTCAGATGATGAAATATTTAACTTTTTAACCCTACTATCCGCCAAAGGCGAAGTATCAAATGAAATAGCTGGTGGAGTATATGTTCTAAGAAATAAATCTAAAAGAGTTAATATTGATAATTGTATCGATACATGTGGAACTGGTGGAGATGGTAAAAATACTTTAAATATCTCTACGGCATCAGCTTTGTTGTTGGCAAGCATGGGTATTAAAATTGCTAAACATGGTAACAAAGCTGTTTCATCTAAATGTGGATCTGGTGATGTACTAGAAAAATTGAAAATAAAAATTAATTTAGAACCTAAGGATGTAGAAAATCAAATAAATAAGTATAATTTTGGTTTTATGTTTGCTCCTAATTATCACAGTGCAATGAAATATGTTGGCCCAACAAGAAAAAAAATTGGAAAAAGAACTATATTTAATATGATTGGACCTTTAAGCAGTCCTGCACTTGTTCAAAGACAGGTTGTTGGTGTATTTGATAAAAAATTACTTAAAATATTTGGTAATGGTTTGAAAAACCTCAATATTAAATTTGCCTGGATTGTAAATAGTGAAGATGGTTTAGATGAAATATCACCTTATGCTAAAACAAACGTTATACAAATAAAGAATAATCAAATTTCTGAAATTATAATCGATCCACAAGATTTAAAAATAAATGCAGATAAATTTGAAAATTTGCTAGGTGATGACGCTGAGTTTAATGCAAATAAAATAATTGATACATTTAAAGGTGAAGATAACGACTTTTCAAAGGCTGTTTGCTTAAATGCTGCTGCAGGTCTTATTGTTTCTGAAAATCATACCAAATTCATAGATGCATATCAAAATGCAAAAGAACATATATTAAGTGGAAAAACCTACGAACATTTAAAAACTATTCAAAATGGTTGAAAATACTCTAAATAAGATAATAAAGAAAAAAGAGCAAAAATTAAATGAACTAAAAAAAACAATTTCAATTGAGTCTTTAAAAGAAAAAATTAAGGAAAATAATACTTTTATTAATTTTAAAAAGAAAATTGAAAATAATATTTCTAATAATAAAATATCACTTATCGCAGAAATTAAAAAAGCAAGCCCTTCTGCCGGTATAATTGTCCAAGATTACAATCCTGTTGATATAGCAAAAAAATATTATGAAAATAAAGCAACTTGTTTATCTGTTCTTACAGAAGAAGATTTCTTTCAAGGTAATTTAATTCATTTACATAAAATTAAGCAAAAAATAGATTTACCTATTTTGTGCAAAGATTTTTTTATTGACCCATTTCAAGTTCATCTTGCAAAAAGTCATGGAGCTGATGCAATTTTGATAATTCTTGCAGGTGTTACTGAAAAAATGGCTAATCAATTATATGATGATGCTTTAAAATTGAATATGTCAGTAATTGTTGAAGTTCATACAAAAGAAGAAGCAAAAAATTGCGTAAAATTTAAAGATGCTTTAATTGGTATTAACAATAGAAATCTTAAGACCCTAGAAACTAATGTTAATACAACTTATGACATTCATGATATTTTAATAAACCACAGTGGACCATTGATTTCTGAAAGTGGAATTAAAACAAAAGAAGAGCTTTTAGAGATTGCAAAAAAAACCAAAATTAAAACCTTCTTAATTGGTGAATCGCTTTTAAAGAACTTAGATAAAAACTCGATTTTCTCAGTTCTTTGATTAAATAAACCGCATTTTTATTGACTTTTAACCTATTGTGAAATCAAGAGAACTTTTATAGAACAATAAATGTACGATATTTGTTCTATGCTAACAAAAAAACAAAAAAATCTGCTGTTATTTATAAATAAAAAACTTAGAGGCACTGGTGTGTCTCCCTCATATGAGGAAATGAAAAACGCATTAAATTTAAAATCAAAATCTGGAATCCATAGACTTGTCACGGCTCTTGAAGAAAGAGGTTTTATAAAAAGATTAGCACACAAGGCTAGAGCCCTAGAGGTTTTAAAACTGCCTGAAACGGCTAGCGCAAATGACATTTATAATTCTTTTTCTCCAAGTGTAATTAGTGGTGGATTAGATACACAAAATATAAAGAGAGGTGTGAACGAAATTCCAGTGTTAGGAAAAATTGCTGCGGGCACCCCTATTGATGCAATACAAAATGAAGTGAGTAGAGTTACAATCCCAGAAGAACTAAGTAAGAACGGGGAACATTTTGGTTTAAAGGTTTCTGGTGATTCAATGATTGAGGCTGGAATAAATGATGGTGATACAGTAATTGTTAAAAAAGCCAACACAGCTAATAATGGACAAATAGTTGTCGCTCTAATTGACGATCATGAAGCAATGCTTAAGAAAATAAGAAAAAAAGGTAAAGTTATTGCTCTTGAAAGCGCAAACAAAAGATATGAAACTAAAATTTTTGGCCCGGACAGAGTAAAAGTTCAAGGTGTTTTGGTTTCTTTGTATAGAAACTTCCAATAAAATAGTTTAATTATAATTAATGAGCTTAGTAGCAACAAGATTTGCTCCGTCTCCAACCGGACCATTGCATATCGGTGGTGTAAGAACCGCATTATTTAATTGGTTATTTTCAAAAAATAAAAAAGGTAAATTTTACTTAAGAATAGAAGATACTGATAAAGAAAGATCTAAAGACGAATATAAAGATCAAATTATCCAATCATTAAAATGGATTGGTATACAACATGACGAAAAGGAATATATTCAATCTAAAAATATTAATAAACATAAAGAAATATCTGAGAAACTTTTAAAAAAAGGTTTTGCTTATAAATGCTATTGTTCTGAGGAAGAAATAAACGAGCAAAAAGAAAAAGCTAAAAAAAAAGGAATACCTTTTGTTTATAATCGAAAATGGAGAGACTCTAGCAATTTAGAAGTTCCAAAAAATGTTAATCCTGCAATAAGATTTAAAAGTAAAATTAGTGGAAATACTTTGATTAAAGATCTGGTGCAAGGTGATATAAATATCTCTAATTCAATAATAGAAGATTTTGTTATTTTGCGGAAAGATGGATCACCCACTTACCAATTGTCTGCAGTGGTTGATGATCACAACATGAATATCACTCATGTTATAAGAGGAGATGATCACAAAATAAATACGTTTAAGCAGAAACAAATTTATGAAGCAATGAATTGGAAATTGCCTGAATTCGCTCATATTCCTCTAATCCATAGTGAAGCTGGATCAAAATTATCCAAAAGAGACAAAGTATCAACTATTAATGATTATATAAAATTAGGAATCTTGTCAGGCGCTTTGAGAAATTATCTATTAAGATTAGGATGGTCTTATAAAGATAAAGAAATATTTACATTAGAAGAAAGTATAAAATTATTTGATTTAAAAGGAGTGGGTAAATCTCCATCAAAATTAGACATTTCTAGAATATTATCTCTAAATGAATACTATATAAAACATATAGATGAGAAAAAATTATTTGAATTGTTCAAAGTTTATTGCGAAAAATTTAAAAAAGGTATTGATAAATCGAAAGACGACACCTTGATAAGATCAATGAAATTTTTAAAAAATAAGGCAAAAACACTTGAGGATATATACCAAAATGCTCAGTATATCCTTAGTAATACCATTCAAATATCATCAGAAAATTTAAAGCTTTTAGATGATCCATCAAAAAAAATTTTAAAGAATTTTTTAAATGAATACAAAAAAATATCAAAATTAAATAAGGATAATTTAGAAAATATTTTAAAAAAATTAATAGACGAACACAAAACAAATTTTAAGGGAGTGGGACAACCTTTAAGAATTGCTCTTACAGGTTCTAAATTTGGTCCTGGCATCTATGATATTATTTTATCTCTTGATAAAAATGAGGTTGTTGAAAGACTAAAGATTATTGAGTAGAACCGAGCTTGCAATTTCAGAAGATTTGTCGGTTTTAAAACTTCTAATAATTTCTTGTGTTTTATTTATTTGTTTTTCTAAAGTTTGCTGATCTTTTAAAAGTCCGTCCACTGTACTAAATATATTTTTAGAGTTGCATTTTGATTGTAATAACTCTGGTATAATTTCTTCATCAGCAGTTATATTAATGATGTTAGCAAATTTTACTTTTACTAGCATTTTAATAATAAAAAAATTTATACTATTCATCTTATAAATAATAATAGATGGAATTTTAGCATTACAAATTTCTAAGGAGACAGTTCCAGATTTTGCAACCGCAAACATTGATTGTTTAAGTAAATGGGATTTATTTTTTTCATCGCTTACAACTTCGTAATTTCTAAATTCTTCATTAGCTAAAAGATTTTGTATTAATTTAGCGTATTCAGAAGTGCAATGAAAGATATAAAATATATCATTATATTTTTCATTCATTAATTTAATAAACTCAAATAAGATTGGAGTAAGAATATTAATTTCCGACAATCTGCTTCCTGGATAAATTGAAAAAATCTTTTTATGTTTTTTAATATATTGGTTTAAATAAATTTTACTTCCTCCCTGTTCTTCAAGTAAAGGATGTCCAGTAAATGTAGAATTAATATTTTCTTTATCAAAATATTTTTTTTCAAATGGAAATAATAATAGAATATGATCTAAAAAAGATTTCAACTGTTTTAATCTACCCTCTCTCCAAACATAAACTTTTGGTGCTACAAAATGGATAGTTTTGATATTGGGTTTAAGCTTCTTAACTTTCTTAGCCACTCTTAAAGTAAAGTCTGGGCTATCTATGGAAAATAAAATATCAGGATTAAATTCAATAATCTTATCTACTGTCTCATTAATTTTTTTCTTAATTTTGAAAACATTCAATAAAACTTTAGTAAATCCTAGGTAAGTAACCTCTTTTAAGTCATAAAGGGACTTTATGCCTAATGCTTTTAAATATTCTCCCCCAATAGATAAATAGTCAATGTCAGGATTTAATTTTTGTAGTTTTGATATTACTTTAGAAGCTAATTTATCACCCGATGTTTCACCAGTTAAAATAAATATTTTTTTCATTTGGCTATAACAAACATTCTATTTTTATTAGCAAAATTAATACATTTTTTTTTATCCAAGAAAATATTCTGTTTGCTTTTTAAAACTATTCCTTTAAGACCTGCTAATCTGCATTGGATCAAAGTCTTTATACCAACGGTAGGCAAATCAATTCTTAGATCTTGTTTTTTCTTTGGAAATTTTGCCAATACTCCTTTATTTTTAAATTTTTTGTTTCTACATTTCATTAGCATTGTGTCGGTACCACCTTTTCCCTCAACAGAAATTACTTTATTATTTCGCACAACTACCCCCTGACTAAAATTATATTTTCCTAGTTTGCTAAGGGTAGTTGTAGCTTTTTCTATATCAATTTTATCTTCTTTATTAGGCTTAACCTTTGAGTAAGTTCCTCTTTTAAGTGTAAGATCAGTATTAAATGTTAGTGAACTTATCGTTCTTATTTTTTCTTTTTTTAATATTTTTATTATTTCTTTTAAAATCGCAGCATCTCCTAGTTTTGAACTCTTAATAATTCTTGAAAAATAATAAATACCTTTTAAATCTAAGTTAAGTTTAGACAAATTTGGTTTTTTAACTTTTCCAGCAAATAAAACTTTTTTACATTTATTTTCTTTAAGTATCTTGATTATTTTTCCAAATTGACCAATAGAAATGATATATGAATGCTCATCTTTTTTAAAAAATCTTTTTTTGGTTAAATCGATTATTAAATATTTTAAATTTCTTTTTTTAATTTTTTTTAGAATTTCTTTTGGAAAATCTGTTTCTCCAAATATTAAACCGATCATTTTATTCTTTAGAATTAGGTGTGCAAATGGGTCTTTTTTTATCTTTTTCTATAAAAGTTATTACCTCTTTTACTAAATCATTTCCTTTATATTCACCATTAATTTTACTCAAATTTTCATGAAGATTTTTTGATGAAAATATTTTTTTAAAAGCTGAATCAAGTTCCATTATTTTTTTGTAATCATATTTCTTTCTTCTTAAACCTATTAAGTTAATACCTCTTAAATAATTTCTGTTTCCAAAAGATAAACCGAAGGGAATTACGTCCTTTAAAACCCCAGTCATACCACCTATCATGGCAAGTCTACCGATCCGCGTAAATTGTTGAACAGCTGAATTGCCGCCAATAACAACAGAATCTTCGATTGTAACATGTCCGCCTAAAGGCACGTTATTAGCAATGACTACATTATTACCAATATGACAATCGTGCGCTACATGGGATGAAATCATTAGTAAACAATTGTTTCCTATAGCCGTTTTTCCTCCTCCACCTTTCGTGCCTGGATTAATAGTTACATATTCTCTGATGACATTATTTTCACCAATTTCAAGACTGCTATCTTCTCCTCTGTATTTCAAATCTTGAGGAGCTGTTCCTATGCTAGCAAATGGGAAAATTTTAGTTCCTTTTTGTATTTTTGTATTTCCCTCTATATGAACATTAGAAATTAATTCAACTCCTTCTCCAATCTGAACTTTTGGACCTATATAACAAAAAGGACCAATTTTTACTTCTTTTCCAATTTTTGCTTTCTTATCTATAACACTTGAATTATGAATCATTTATCCCTGTCAACGATAGTAGCTGACCATTCCGCATCAGCCATTTTTTTACCATTTACCTTAGCTTCTCCCTTGTATTTCCAAACACGACCGTGAGATCTTACTGCTTCTATATCTAAATGAAGTTCGCAATCTGGAATAATTGGATTTCTAAATCGCGCTTTTTCAACACTCATTAAATAAACTAACTTATTTTCATATTCTTTAGGGTCTATACCATATGCTGTTAAAGCTGCTGCAGCCTGGCCAAAAGCTTCGACAATAAGGACACCAGGCATTATTGGTTGTCCTGGAAAGTGACCTTGAACAAAAAAGGAGTTTTTTTTAACATTTACTATTGCCGTCGCTGATTTTAAATGAACTATATTTATTAATTTATCAATTAATAACATAGGCTCCCTATGTGGTAATAAACTTTCTATTTTTTTTTTGTCTATTGAGTTACTTTTCATTTACTTTTTCTTTGTTTAACAAAATCTTTTAGAGGAATTGCAGGATAACCCATGACTTGATGATTATCTGGAACATCATTTATTACTCCACTACCGCCTCCAATTTTCACGTTATTACCAATTTTAAGATGGCCAGATATTCCCGCCTGTCCTCCTATTACTACATTGTCTCCTATAGTAGTGCTGCCAGCAAAACCTACTTGGCCCGCTATCATACAATTTTTACCTATTTGAACATTGTGTGCTACATGTACTTGATTATCTAAGAAGGTATTCTTTCCGATGATAGTATCTGTTAGTGAACCTCTATCAATAGTACTATTGGCTCCAATTTCAACTCCTTCTTCTATAATCACCTTTCCTATATGAGGAGTTCTTATATTTTTATTTTTATCTGGTATAAAACCAAAACCCTTCACTCCAATTTTTGATCCATCTTGAATATATACATTATTTAAAATTATTGAGTTTCTTAATGTAACAAAAGAACCTATTATACAATTTTCACCAATATTAACATTACTTTCAATTATAGTATTGCTACAAATATTAGAATTTTTTCCTATTAAAACATTTTTTCCAATTAGAACATTTATCCCAAATTTTACATTTGGATATAGCGTTTTTATTTTATCCGAGTTCGATAAATTTTCATCTAAAAAATCCATATCCGATCTTGGGTAAAACATTTTAGTAGCTTGAGTCACAGCAAATAAAACATTTTTTACATTAAGTTTAATGCATTTTTCTGGAAGAAATTTTGAAAGATTGGATGAGGTTATACAAGCTACAGCTTTTGTTTTTAAAGACAAATCTTTATATTTAATAGAGTTTAAAAAAGTTATATCGTCCTTACTGGCATTATTTAATGATTCGATACCGTGTATTTTAAAATTATTTTCTTGAGAAAGATTGGCGCTACACCCAATATTGCTAATTATCTCCTTTAAAGGGAAAGGCCCTTTTTTTTCATAAAAATGATTTTTAGACATTTACTTTAGATTTAACGATGGAAGTGTCTTATTTAATTTTTCAACAATTACTGCAGTAATATCATTACCAGGACGTCCAGCTAGTGTAAGTTTCTTATCAATTACTAGTGAAATACTATTTTCATCTATATATTCTTTTAAAATTGGATCTATTTTTTTTATAAGAGTTTCCCTTGCTTGAGCCCTTTGTGTAGCAATTTTATCAAGCGACGATCGTCTTTGTGATTGATAGTCTATGACTCTTTTTCTTAAAGCGTCACTTTTTTTTGTATATTCTTCTTTGCTAATGACATTTTTTTTTGCCAACAAATCACTTTCTTCTTTCTTTAACTTATTTTCCATTTCTGTAAATTTTTTTATATTAGTATTATACGACTTTTTCAAAAAATCCTGTGCACCCTTTCCCGCTTCGCTGTTGTTAAGTACGAACGTCAAGTCCATAACTGCAATTTTTTGTTCAGCAAATGTATGTGTACAAATTAATATAAAAAAAGTAACTACAATAAATCTTACTAAATATTTCATTAAAATGATGTGCCTAGCCTAAAATTGAAAGTTTCGGTTTCATCATTGGTAGATTTCGTTAAATCTTGCGCTATAGTAAAGCTTAAAGGTCCAATTGTTGTATAAATATTAGCACTCACGCCCACAGAAGATCTAATCTTATTTGTTTCATCTATAGTGTCGCTGTAATCAACCGCCCATATATTTGCTGTATCAAGAAAAAGGCTAATGTCGGTTTTATAAGATTCTGGTAACATATTAGGTAATTGAGCTTCTGCGCTTACTGCTGTTGTATAATTGCCCCCAATATAATCATCTCCGTCTTTCGGACCCACTTTGTATGTATTAAATCCACGAAGTCTTGACCGAGGTATATATAACCTGTTCGTTAATCTCACATCATCATCAACTCCATTGATCGATCTTGCATGCAGTTTAAGTGAACCAATTACATCTTCAGAAAAATCATGGTATGCACTTATATCCAAACCATTCAAAATTGATGATGAATCCTGAATTATTGGTAATGATTGTCTAAAAGTCGTTTTGTGCCCTTCGGTAGGTTTAAAAGATTGATTCCTTTTATCTAGAGTTATGGCATACCCTAGATCTGCATTAAAAAAATTTCCTTTCATATTTTTAATTGCAGTAGATGCAGTTTCATCCACTTCAATATCTTCAAACGCGACGTTAATGTTAGGAGCTATATACATATTCTCGTACTGTTCAAATCTTGTTCCTAATCCAAATCCCGTTCTTGAACTTTTAAATCCTGAAGAACTTGATCTATCGGTAGAAGAAACATCCAGGTCTGCAAAAACAGCGTTACCTGTATATTTGTAATTTGGGTTATTTACCATAATATTACCACTTACTTTGTCTTGTGATAAATTTAAGGCAGATTCTAGTTTAACTCCTCTTCCTAACCAATTATTTTCTCTTACAGAAAATTGAAAACTTGTACCATCAGTACCTATTCCAGCTCCCGCCATAATTTCTCCTGTGGCTTTTTCCTCAACACTTATCTTTAACACTCTAAGATCGTCGCTAGATCCTGCAGAAACCTCATGTTCAACTCTACCGAAAATATTTCTAGCTTTAATTTCATTTATTGATTTATTAACAAGAAGTGTACTAAATGGATCTCCTTCATCCACAACAAGCGCACTTCTAATTACTGAATCATTTGTGACCGTGTTACCAACTATATTTATTCTTTCTATTATAACCTTTTCCCCCTCAAAAATATTGATTTTTACTTCTACACCATCACCATCTAAAGTTTCTAAAATATTATGGTTAATAAACTGTAATTCTTTTTGTTCGTTTAGTTTATCAATTTTATCTAAAATGGATTTTAATTTTTTTTGTGAATAATAGTTTCCAACAAGTTTATTAAATTCATCTTCTAATGAGAAAAATGCACTTTGGTCAAGAGTCTCTGAAATATCTGCAAAAATTTTAGAAAATTTATATCTTTTGCCTGCATTAATATTATAAGTTAAAACAAAACCTTCTCCTTCAGAATATTCAACATTAGTTGATTTAACATTAACCTCATAATATCCTTTATTTTTATAATAATTTTTTAATAGTCTTTTGTCTAATTCTATTCTTTCTTTACTTAAATAAACGCTACGCGCAATAAATTTCCAAAAACGACTTTCCTGAGATGTAATAACATCCCTTAATTTTTTTTCTCTAATTTTTTTATCTCCCAAAAAATATATTTTGGTAATTTTGGCTTTTTTACCCTTGTCTATTGTATATGCAATATTTACCGTATTTTGTTTTAATTTTTCTATTTCCGCATCTATTTTAACAAAATAAAATCCTAAGCTACTGTAAAAGGCTTTTATTGTGTTAATGTCTTTCTTAATATTATTTTCTATAAATGAACTTTTTTCTCTAAGTGTAAGCAATTCTCTAATTTTTTCTTTATATTTCTTTGCTTTTTCTCCATTAAAAATTATTGAATTTATAAATGGGTTTTCTATTACAACAATACTTAGTTTATTGTTTTCTAAAACAACAGATATGTTTGAAAAAAAAGTGGTTTCATAAAGTTTTTTAATTAATAAATTAACATCAGGCGATTCATAATTCTTGCCAATCTCAATATCTCCAAAAACTATTATCGTTTCAGCAGAAACTCTTTCATTGCCTTTAATCTCAACTTTCTTAATCACCTCAGCATTAGAGGTATTATAAAAAAAGACAAAAAATAGAATAAGAAAAATAAATATTTTTTTAAAATTCAACATAAAATCTATTTTACACACATATTAGCAGTTTTCAATCTAGCCCAATTATCTATAATTTTTATATCCTTTATTGTTCCAGCTTTCCTTCTAGCATATTTTTTGAATTCTTTGTCTTTTAATACCTTGTTTATCGTTCCAACTATGTCCAAAAAGCCAATTTTTTCTTTTAAAAACAAGTTAACCAATACTTCATTAGCAGCATTAATTATTATCGGTGTTGAAAATCCTAATGTGAAACATTTATTAATTAGTTTAATGGACGGAAAAGCTATTGCGTCAACTTTTTGAAAACTAAGTTTGTTAAGAGTTTTAATTTTTATTTTAGATGCATTTAAAAGATCATTTTTATTATTATATAAAATGTTTGAGATTGGTATTTGCATATCAGCATTATACAAAATCATTTTGATCAAACCGTTTTTAAAACGAATTATAGAATGAACATAAGACTGAGGATGTATCATTATTTTATATTTTGATCTATCAAATTTAAAAAGCTTATGAGCTTCAATCACTTCAAAAACTTTATTGATCATGTTTGCTGAATCGATAGAAATTTTTTTACCCATTTTCCAATTTGGATGTTTGGTAGCTTGTTTTGGTTTTATGTTCTTTAACTTATTAATTGCAGTATCTAAAAAAGGCCCCCCTGAAGCTGTTATTATTATTTCTTCAACTTCTTCGTTTGCCACATTTTTTGTAAGTTCCATTATTGAAAAATGCTCAGAATCCACCGGGACTATTTTAGTTTTATATTTTTTTATAAGTTTAGATAAAATTTGCCAACCACAAATTATGGTTTCTTTATTGGCTATCGCCACAGTTTTACTAATCTTGATAGCATCAATTGTCGGTTGTAATCCTGCTAATCCAACAATAGCAGACATTGTATAATCTAATTTTCCAAGAATAATTTTGTTTATTGAAATATTGCCAGAATGAACTTTTGTTTTTGTTTTTTTTAAAGAATTATTAACTATTTCATAAAATGATGGACTTTTTATTAAAACATTTTTGGCGTTAAATTGTTTTGCTTGTTGAATAAGCTTTTTATAATTTTTATTTGCTGATAATAAAATTACATCAAAATTTCTTTTATCTTTCTTAATTACCTCTAATGTTGATTTGCCTATAGATCCAGTAGATCCAAGTATAGCTATCTTTGTTCTCATATCAAAATATTTGAATTTTTAATAAAATAAATACAGTCGGTATAGCAAAAATTATACCATCAACCCTATCAAGTAATCCTCCGTGACCAGGTAAAATATTTCCTGAATTTTTAACTTTATTTAATCTTTTAAAATATGAAATAATTAAATCTCCAATTTGGCAAGATAACGATATAGCTAAACAAAAAAAAATATATTTTAACGAAAAATTAAAAACTAAATCTACTTGGTTTATAAAATTTAATAAAAATAATGGAAACATAGAAAAAACAAAAGACCCTATACTTCCTGAGATTGTCTTGTTTGGACTAATTTTTATTAATTTTTTTCCACCAATAGTCTTACCAAAAACGTACCCTCCTATATCAGAAGAAATGCAAATACATAAAATAAATATGAGAAAAAATTTTCCATATTCCATTCTTACATTCATGCATGATATAAAAAAAATAAAAAGGTAAACAGCTCCAGCAATTCTAATATAAATAAATTTATCCTTTTTTTTTCTTTTACTAAAATATTTATAATTAATTTTATTCCATTCAAGAAAGCTTATAGTGATGATCACAAAAATGCCGATAAGAAAAATAGTTTCGTTTATTGAAATTAATAAAATTGCAATCATAAAAAGAACGATTGAAGTAATTATTCTTTTTCTTAATTCGCTACTCATTATATTTTTCCGAAATTTCTTTTGATTTTAGTGAATTTACTTATAATTTTATAAAAAATTTTATCATTAAAATCAGGCCATAACTTATTTATAAAAAAAATTTCAGTATATGCTAATTGCCAAAGTAAAAAATTACTTAATCTCTTAGTACCACCAGTTCTAATTAAAATTTCTGGATCTGGGATATTTTTTGTGTAGAGATTATTCTCAAAATTCTTAATCGTGATTTTTTCATTTCTTTCTGCTGTAATTTTTTTACAAGCATTAATAATTTCTTCTTTAGATCCATAATTTAAAGCAAGGGTTAAAGTAATTTTTTTATTATTCAATGTCTTTTTTTCAATATAATTAACTATTGTATTAATATCCTTTGGTAAACCTAACCTTCTTCCGATAATACTTACTTTTATTCCCTGTTTAATAATTTTTTTTAAATTTTTTTTTAATGATTTTCTAATTAAACTAAACAGAAAATTGACTTCACTATCTGGTCTTTTCCAATTATCTGTTGAAAAAGTATAGAGCGTTAAAAATGGAATTTTTCTATCAATTGATGATTTGATAATAGTTTCTACTGCTTTTATACCTTGTATATGGCCATAATTTCTCGAATTTTTTTTTTTTAAACCCCATCGCCCATTTCCATCCATTATTATAGCGACATGATTTAATTTATTCATATTGTCATTATTTCTTTTTCTTTGTCTTTTAATTTTTTCTCTAATTCTAAGATCTGTGCATCCGTTAAAGTTTGAATTTTTTTTTCAGAATTTTTACTTTCATCTTCTCCTATTTTTTTTTCTCTAAAATCATCTTTTAATTTATCGTTAGCTTCTCGTCTTATATTTCTTATTGACACCTTTGCTTTTTCAGCTAAACCTCCCATTATTTTCTTTAGCTCATTTCTTCTTTCTTCATTAAGACTTGGAATTGGAATTCTCATTATCTGTCCATCGATTTGTGGATTTATCCCAAGATTAGATTTTTTTATCGCCGAATCTATTAATGAAACATTATTTTGATCCCAAACTTGCACATTCAAAAGTCTAGGTTCCGGTGTTGTTATGGTAGCTAATTGATTTATTGACATTTTTTGCCCGTAAACATCAACTTTAACTATATCTAACATAGAAACATTAGCTCTGCCTGTTCTTAAAGACGCCAAATCCTGACTGAAAATTTGGAAAGCTTTCTTCATTTTAGAATTGCAATTATTTATTATTTCCGTTGAAGTCATAATAATTAAATTCCTTCACCAACTTTAAATCTAGTGAATTTTTTTATTTCTATTTTATCTTTTCCAGCTATTTCTTTTAAAACATCTTTAACTTGTTTCTTGGGTTCCATAATCCATTCTTGATTTAGAAGAGTATTATCCTTAATAAATTTATCCAATTTTCCAGCTGCTATTTTAGCTACAATTTTAGTATCCTTTCCGCTATTTTTCAATTCTTCTGTAATTATTTCCATTTCTTTTTTCAATATGTTTTGATCAAGATCTCCTTTATCTATTGAAAGTGGCGAAGAAGCAGCTATGTGCATTGCTAATTGTTTACCAAACACTAATAATTGATCCTTTTTTTTTGTGGTTTTAAAACTTAATAAAACACCTATTTTTCCAAGATTTTTTTTTATTGCGGCGTGCGTATATGAAAAATTTACAGACTTACTTGATTCAACAAAATCGCTTCTTCTCAAGGTTATTTTTTCACCAATTTTGGATATTAATGAGACTAAATTGTCTTTGACATTATTTTTATTTTTCATTTTTGCAATTAATATATCTTCCATTTTACCTGAGTTTAATAATGCTAAGATTGATATTTCTTCTACAAATTTAATAAATTCATCATTTTTAGCAACAAAATCTGTTTCACTATTTACTTCTATAATTGAAAATTTATTTTCTTTTTCACAAACACAAACTAAACCATCCGCCGCAATTCTTTCCATTTTTTTGTTTGCTTTGGCAATACCTTTTTTTCTTAAAAAATCTATAGATTTTTCTATATCACCATTATTTTCATCTATGGCAATTTTGCAATCTTTGAAACCCACCCCAGTGAGTTCTCTTAATTCTTTAACTTTGTCTAATGTGTTGCCTTGAGACATAATAAAAATTATTATTTTGATTTTCTAGAAATTATCGCCTTAATTTTTGGAAAAATGGATGTGGCTTTTTTTTTAATTGTCTTTATTTTCTTTTTATTTTCAGGCTCTTCTTTTTTAAGTTTCTTTTTTTTTATTCCACCTTTCTCTATTTCTATCTTTTGATTTTGAATTTTTAAATCTTCTCCGTCAGAGTGGGATATATTATTTTGTGCATCCAGTATTGTTTGTTTAATTAACTCACAATACAAATTTATAGCTCTCCTTGCGTCATCATTTCCAGGTATTGGATAATTAATTCCTATTGGATTAGAATTAGTATCCACAATAGCAACTATAGGAATATTCAATTTTAAAGATTCTTTAACAGCTAGTTCTTCAATATTGGTATCAATAATAAAAATCATATCTGGTATTTTTACCATGTCTGCTATCCCACCTAGCGATCTTTCTAATTTATCTCTTTGTATACCCATTTTTAATATTTCTTTTTTTGTAAAACCTGTATTTTCTTTCTTTATGTCTACAGAAAGCTTTTTGTATCTTTTTATTGAATTGGATATAGTTTTCCAATTTGTAAGCATTCCTCCAAGCCATCTATGATTAACATAAAATTGCGAAGTATCTTTGGCTAAACTTGCAATAGTAGCTGATGCCTGTTTTTTAGTTGAAACAAATAACAATTTTCCTCCTGAAGAAATGCACTTGTGGATTTCTATTAAAGCCACATTTATCATTTCAAGAGTTTGTACTAAATCTATTATATGTATTGAGTTTTTTGAGCCAAAAATGAACTTGTCCATCTGCGGATTCCATCTAAAAGTTTTGTGTCCCAAATGGACTCCCGCTTCAAGTAAATTCTTTATTGTAACACTTGGTAATTTCATAATTTCCCGGTTATTCCACCACAACTTTTTTCCAGTAAAGGACCGGAGGTTTCTCAACCAAAAATTGTGTGCGTATTTAAGCCTGATGTTCTACAATTTAAATGACTAAAGTTCAATATGAATTAAATGCTTATTTTCTTTATGTAACGCTCTTTATTTAAGTATTTTAAAGTTTTGTTATCAAATTTTCTTTTGTCCTTCAATTCAAACAAATAATTTTTATCTTTTTTGGTAATAGAAATTTTAATTTTAGAGTTCCCTTTTTCTTTTATGGCTTCATATAATTTTTCTAGATCGTCAGCATTATGCATGTAAATTTCAACATTATCATAAGTAAGTTGAGTAATTTTATCAAAACTCACAATTTTCCTAACATTTATTCTTCTAAAGCGGTTTTCTTGATGTTCTTTGTCTTTAATAACAGTCAGTAAAAAAGATTTTCCTTCCTTTAAATCTTTTCTATTTAATTCTAAAATTTCTGAAAAAAGAAAGAGCTCATAAACTTTGCTTAAATCGGTGAATTTAACAATAGCAAAAGCATTACCTTTGGCTGTTTTTTTTTCTTTTATTGACATTACAGTTCCGGCAATGAAGGACTCACTATCATTGTCACTTTCAAAATCTTTAAACGATTTAACTTTATACTGCTTGAACAAGTCTTGGTAATCTTTTAAGGGATGGTCTGATATATAAAAACCTAGCGATTCAAATTCTTTCGACAAAGTTTCATCTCTGGACCAACTAGATATGTTTTGGTCTTGTATTAAATATGAAACTTTCTGACTTTCTTCTGAAAATAAGCTAGTTTGATTTTGAAGTTTATTTTCGTATATATTTTTTGAATTCTGAATAATGTTAGAAATGTTGTTATATAGGACTTTTCTATTTTCAAAAATTAAATCAAAAGCTCCAGCTTTCACTAAGCCTTCGAGTTGAAGTTTATTTATATTTTTTGGATTAACTCGATTTATAAAATCACTTATAGATTTAAATTTTCCATTTTTTTCTCTTTCTTGAATTAATTGAGAAATAGCTTCATAACCTACATTTTTAATTGCACCCAAAGCATAAAATAAAATATTTTTCTTAGGTACAAAATCAGCAAAACACTCATTAATACATGGCCGTTGAACTTTAATATTTAATCTTTTTAATTCTTCAAAAAATTCACTTAACTTATCAGTGTTTGATAGTTCGTTTGACATCGACGCTGCAATAAACTCATTAGGATAATATGTTTTTAAATACGCAGTTTGATAGGCTATCATAGCATAAGCTGCAGCATGACTTTTGTTAAAACCATATTCAGCAAATGGTTCAATTTTTTTGAATATAAAAATTGCTGTATCTTTTGCAATTCCATTCTTAATTGCTCCATTAACAAATCTTTCTTTTTGTTTTTCTAGTTCAGTTCTTTTCTTTTTTCCTATTGCATTCTGCAAAATATCTGCTTCTCCAGCAGAAAATCCGGATAATTCTTGAGCAATTTGCATAACTTGTTCTTGATAAATAATTACACCATAGGTTGGTTCTAAAATTTTTCTTAATCTTGGGTGCAAATAATCGGGCTGCTTGTCACCATGCTTGCATTGATTATAAATGGGAATATTGCTCATGGGACCCGGTCTGTATAAAGCAACTAATGCAATAATATCTTCAAACTTGTTTGGCTTCATATTAACCAATGCATCTCTCATTCCTGCACTTTCTAGCTGGAACAGACCGACCGTATGACCTGAGCTCAATAACTCAAAAATTTTTGGATCATCAAGTTTAATTTTACTTATATCTAAATTTATTTTTTTTTCCCTAAGGAGGGATACGGTTTTATTTATTACTGTTAGAGTTTTTAAACCAAGTAAATCAAATTTTACTAACCCAGCTTTTTCAGAGGCATACATATCAAATTGGGTTGAAGGTAAAAGCGAATTAGACGAAGGATCTTTATATAATGGAACAAATTCAGCCAAGTTTTCTTCTGGAATAACAACTCCGGCTGCATGAGTTGCCATATTTCGATTTAGACCCTCTAATTTTTTTGAAATTTCTACAAGTTTTTTTACTCTAGGATCTTTTTCCTCTTCTTTTCTTATTCTAGGCTCTTGGGCTATGGCTTTTTCTAAAGAAAGAGGACGCGAAGGATCAAATGGAATCATTTTACATAACATATCTACATACCCGTAGGGTAAACCTAAAACTCTGCCAATATCTCTAAACGCCATTCTTGCTTTTAATTTTCCAAATGTAATAATATGAGCTACTCCTTTTCCATATTTTTGTTTTAAATATTCAAAAATCTTATCTCTTTTCTCTTCACAAAAATCTATATCAAAATCAGGCATCTTAGCTCTATCTGGATTTAAAAATCTTTCAAAAATTAAATCAAACTTAATTGGATCAATATCAGTTATAGAAAGTGTCCAAGCTACTAATGAACCTGCTCCAGAACCTCTGCCTGGACCAACGGGTATATCATTTTTCTTTGCCCATTTGATGTAGTCAGCAACGATTAAAAAATAACTAGCATATTTCATTTTAGAAATGATGCTAATTTCATGCTGAAGCCTTTCTTTATATTTTTTTATTAATTTTTCTTTATTTTTGTCATCAGAAAATGGAAAAACGTATTCATTTAGTTTTTGCTTTAAACCTTCAAATGAATCTTTAGCTAATAATTCATCAACATTTTTTACTTCACTAGTTTGTATATTGGGAAGAACTGGTAACGAGTTTTTTGGCCTATATGATATTCTATAAGGAAAACTTGCATTATTTTCTAGAGCTTCGGGAAGGTCATTGAAAAGTTGGCGCATTTCTTCTGAAGTCTTTAGATAATGTGAATCTGTATATTTTCTTCTATCCTTAACATTAACGTAAGTTTTTTCCCCAATACATAGATACGCGTCATGAGCTTCATGCATATCTTTATCAAGGTAAAATACTTCATGAGTAGCAATCATTGGTAAAGATAATTTTTCTGAAACATTAAGTAAAAACTTTTCAAATAGTTTTTCACCGTCATCATTATGTCTTTGAATCTCTAGATAAAAATTGTCTTCAAAAATATTACTAAATTTTTTTAATAATATAAAAATTTCATCTATGAGATTTTTAAAGAATAATTTTCCTATTAATCCATCAAAAGTTCCTGATAATAAAATCAAACCTTTATAATTAGCTTCTATATCCTCAATCTTGCAATGAGGTTCTTCGTTGTCTTTGATCTCTAAAAAAGATTTTGAGGATAGTTTAATTAAATTTTTATACCCCTCTAAATCCTTAGCAAATAATGGTATTCTACCAATATGCCCTTTGTATTGGATGTTAATCTGGGTGCCAATAATCGGTTGAGTTTTTGATTTAGCTATTGATTCTGAAAATTCTAATGCACCACACAAATTATTTGAATCACACAAACCAACTGCTTTAATTCGGTTTTCTTTACAATACTTAGCAAGGTCATTCGTTCTTAAAGCTCCTTCACAAATCGAATATTGAGTATGAATCTTTAGATGAGTAAATTCTTTACTGATAGCTTCATTCATTTTTCCTAGTAATATTACCATCTAAAATATTTAACTTATAGTCTGCTCTATTTGATAATTCTCTATTATGAGTTGCATAAAGTATTGCTCTATTATTTGATTTAAGTTTTAAAAATAATGAAAATATTTCACTAGCTGTGTTACTGTCCAAACTTCCCGTAGGTTCATCGGCTAAAATTAAATCCGGCTCAGTTACTAGTGCGCGAGCAACTGCAACTCTTTGTTGTTCTCCGCCTGATAATTCGCTTGGGAAATGATCGAGTCGTTTTGATAAATACACCAAAGACAAAGTTCTTTTAGCTTTCTCAATCGATTCATCCCACGAATAACCTTTATTGACTAACGGTATTACGACATTTTCTAGAGCAGTAAAATCACTAAGCAAATTATTATGTTGATATATTATGGAAATTCCTTCTCTTCTCACCAAATCTTTTTCATTATCATTTGATTTAGAAAAATTTTTTTTCTTGAAAAAAACCTCCCCTGATGTTGGTTGATCTAACAAGGCAATTATATGTAATAATGTTGATTTTCCAGAGCCAGAAGGTCCTGTAAGTGAAATTAGCTCTCCTTTATTAATATGTAAATTAATATTCTTTAATACAATTATATCTTTATCAGAACCGACAAACTTTTTTGATATGTTCGATAATTTAACTATCTCATTATTCATATTTCAAAGCCTTAATTGGATCTAATTTTGCCGCTGCTAAAGATGGAAAAATTGTGGCTAAAAAAGTAATTAATAATGAAAAGAAAGAGATTATAGATATATAACCCAAATTTATTTCTGAAGGCATTTGGCTTAAAAAATATATTTCTTCGGGAAATAATCTGATATTAAAAATTGAAGTAATTAAAACTCTTATCTCTTCTATGTAGTATGAAAATAATATACCAAATGTTACTCCTGTAATTGTTGCCAGCAAACCTATAGTAAAGCCTGTAAGAAAAAAAATTTTTGCAATAGATCTTTTGCTGACGCCCAAAGTTCTAAGTATAGCAATTTCTTTTGTTTTATTTTTAACTAGAATCGTTAATCCTGAAATTATATTAAAAGCTGCCACAATTATTATTAGTGTCAAAATAATAAACATGACATTTCTTTCTATTTTCAGCGCACTGAAAAAAGATTTATTTAAATCTGCCCATGAATAGACATAATAGTCGCTAAATATTTTTTTTACACCTTCTTTTGTGAATTCAACTTTTTCAGGTCGTTTTAAAAAAATTTCTAAATCTATATCCATATCTGATAATTCAAATAAAGAATTTGCATTTTGAAATGGCATAAAAATTACGTTTTGATCAAATTCAGCAAGTCCAGTACTAAAAATTGAGGAAATTGTAAATTTTTCTTGCAAAGGCAGATTCCCAAATGGTGTTTGAAGATTCGATGTTGACATTAAGGTAATTTCATCTCCAACTACCAAATCCAATGATATTGCTAATTCTTTTCCTATGGAAATCGTGTTTTTATTAAATAAGTCCAAAGATCCGTCTATAATACCTCTTCTTATTAAATCTATTTTATCAATATCATTTTGAAGATAAGATCTTACTAATACACCGGTTGTATTTTCTCTATTAATTAAAATCCCCTGGCCGCTAAAGGTAAATGCTGTTCTTAATATTTTTTCTTTTAATACATTAAGTTTATTAACATCATCTTTGTTAATTTTTATATCGTAGGACTTAACAATAATATGCGGATTAAAACCTAAAATCTTATTAATTAATTCTGTTCTAAAGCCATTCATCACAGACATAACTATTATCAAAATTGCAACACCGAGGGCTATGCCTGTAAAGGAAAAAATAGAAATTACCTTTAAAAAACCCTCTTTTTTTTTAGGTTTTAAATATCTAAAGGCTATTATTCGTTCAATTTTTGAAATCAATTTGTATTTCTTTTGTTAATTAATTGATTCTTAATTTCTTCCAACGATAATGTTTGAGCTTTACCATCGATTTCTTTAAACTCAAATTTATCACCGGTGGACTTAGAACCTAAAATTATTTGATAAGGAATGCCAATTAAATCAAATTTTTTAAATTTTGCTGGTAAATGCTCATCTGTATCATCAAATAAAACATCAATATTATTTTTTAATAATACGTTATATATTTTTTCGGCTTTCAGATAATTTGATTTATCATTTTTTTGTAAACTTGGAATTATCGCAACTTCAAAAGGCGTAACTGACCGTGGCCATTTCATTATGTTATTAATAAACTTAGCTTCAATAATTGCCCCAACTAGTCTTGAAACACCAATGCCATAAGAACCCATTTTTACATCTACTTTTTTTCCATCTTGTAAATCAACTGAACATTTCAAAGGTTTTGAATATTTGTCACCAAAATAAAAAATATGACCAACTTCAATCCCTTTAGTGACTAATTGATTTTTTTTTTCTACTTTTTTTTCAAAATCAACCTTATTAAATTTGTCATCTGTAACTGCATAAAATGCATCATATTTTTTTCTTAATTCTTTAATTGAATCATCTGTGTCATGATGTTTACTAATATCAATATCAAAAATTCTTTTATCAGAATAAATTTTGCTCTCGCCCGTTTCAGCCAAAATTACAAACTCATGAGAAAGATCTCCGCCGATTGGACCGGTGTCTGCCGCCATTGGTATTGCTATAAGTCCTAACCTTTTAAATGTATTTAAGTAGGAAAAAAACATTTTGTTATATGATTTTTTTGCTTCATCATCATTTAAATCAAAAGAATAAGCATCCTTCATGAAAAACTCTTTACATCTCATCACACCAAATCTTGGCCGTAATTCGTCACGAAATTTCCATTGAATATGATACAAAAGTTGAGGTAGTGACTTATATGATTTTATACTGGCTCTAAAAATTTCAGTTATTAGTTCTTCATTAGTTGGACCGTAAAGCATTTCTTTTCCCTGACGATCTTTTATTCTTAGCATTTCTTCACCATAATCCTCATACCTGCCACTTTCTTTCCATATTTCGGCAGATTGTATGGTTGGCATTAATAATTCTTGAGCTCCAATTTTGTTTTGTTCTTCTCTAACAATTTGTTCAATTTTTTTCATAATCTTGAAACCTAGAGGTAGCCATGAGTAAATTCCTGAAGAAGATTGTTTAATCATTCCTGCTCTAAGCATAAGTTGATGAGACTTAATTTTTGCCTCTGAAGGATTTTCTTTTAATAGTGGTATAAATAGTTTCGATAAATACATAGATCTAATTTTTCAAATTCTCACTAAATTTACGTTCGTATAGGGTCTTTTTCCAGTTTTTTCTTTAACAGTTTTTCTACAATTAGTTTTGAGAGCTTCTATCAAATTTTCTTCCTGATGTGCGTTTTTTAAAGAAAAAGTTTTGCATATATCCTGAATTTTATCTTCCAAAGCAAAAATAAAATTATTGCTTTCTCCATTACTAGGTATCCCTTTGAATGTAATAATGGGTTTTTTCACTATCGAACCCACATTATTGATAATAATTGTTATTTCTAAAAAACCATTATAGGAAATATTTCTTCTTTCTTTTATAGCTTGAGATTCTTCTCCGACACTTATAGTTCCATCAACAAACATTCTACCGATTGGAGCTTTATCGTTTACTTTTGGTTTGTCGCCTGGAAACAATTGAACTATGTCTCCATTTTCAACTTGAACTGGATACGGAACCTGCATTTCTTTTGCAAAATTAATATGTTCGATCATATGCCTATGTTCTCCGTGAACAGGAATAACAGATTTTGGTTTTACCCAATTGTACATATCTTTTAAATCTTCTCTATTTGGATGACCTGATACATGTACGAATTCATTTTCTTCGGAAATAACGTCAATGCCATTTTTAACTAATTGATTATGCAGTTTATAAAGCTTCTTTTCATTTCCTGGTATAATTTTTGATGAAAAAATTACTGTATCTTCAGACTCAATCATAACATCTGGATGAATATAGTTAGAAATGCGCGTCATAGCTCCATTTGGTTCGCCTTGACTGCCAGTACATAAATACACAATTTTTTCTCTTGAAATTTTTTTTGCATCTCTTGGATCAATTGGTTTAATTAAGTCATTCAAATACCCACACTGCTTCGCCGCTTTATAAATTCTATGCATAGATCTACCAACTAAAGATATTTTCCTCCCGATTTTTTCGGCACAATAAAAAATGCTTTCCATTCTAGCCACATTTGAAGCAAAAGAAGTTACAATTATCCTTTTTGGTTTATTTGTCATTATTTTTAATAAACTTTTTCTTACATCTGATTCAGATCCAGCCCTTCCTGGATTAAATACATTTGTTGAATCACAAATCATTGCTAAAACTCCTTTGTTTCCTATTTGTTTTAATTTTTTTTCATTAATTGTTTCACCAATCAAAGGATTCGGATCACATTTCCAATCTCCTGTATGTAAAACTGTACCAGCTGGTGTTTCAATACTAAGACCATTAGGCTCAAGTATAGAATGTGTTAATGTAACAAATTCAATTTTAAAAGGACCCAATTGAATATCACCATTAAGTTTAACAATTTTTAATTTATTTCCTATATCAATTTTTTTTTCTTTAAATTTTTCTTGAATTAAAACACTTGTAAATGGAGTGGCATAAATATTGCAAAGTAGTTTGGGCCATATATGTGCTATAGCACCAATATGATCTTCATGAGCATGTGTTAAGACTAAACCAAGTAAATCATCCTTTTTGTCAACTATAAAACCAGGATCAGGATAAATTAGGTCTACACCTGGTATTGTGTCATCAGCAAAGGTAACTCCGATATCAACTATAATCCACTTTCTATTTTCTGGATTGCCATAGGCAAACAAATTCATATTCATTCCTATTTCTCCTGATCCACCCAAAGGGCAAAAAATAAATTCTTCTTTTTTCATTTAATTTAAATGTTTTTTGTTCACTTTAAAAATTTCAACTATACCTTTAATTGTTATATTCTTATCTATAGTAAAAGATCTTATTATAGAAGTTTTAAATAAGTCAGCATAACCACCTGTAAAAATGATTTTATATTTTTTTTTAGTTTCTTTTTCAATTTTTAAAATAACGTTATTAATTAAACCGGAATAACCCCAATAAAAACCAGAACGTAAAGCTTCAATGGTATTTTTTCCAATGACCTTTTTTTGCTTTTTTATTGAAAACATGGGTATTTGATCGGCCGAACTTGACAAGCTTTGCATGGAAAGATTTACTCCTGGGGCTATCACTCCACCGTTATAAATGCCTTTTTTAGTCACAACATCAAATGTAGTAGCGGTTCCGAAATCCAAGACAATACAATTAGTTTTATATTTTCTATAAACTCCAGCTGCATTAGCAATTCTATCAGATCCGACTTGATTTTTATTTTTAATATTTATTTTGACTATTTTGTTAATGTTTTTTTCCTTAATTTCTCTGAACTTAATATTGTAAATTTTTTTCAGAAATTTTTCTAATATGTATTGATATTTTGGTACAACGCTTGAAAACAAGGCAACTTTATTTACAGATTTTTTTTTAAGAATTTTCTTAAAGTTTCTTTTTAAAAAATTTCTTGAAGAAATATTGTTACTGTTAAAACAAATTATTTTTTTTACTTTAAAAGTTTTAATTTCAATTAAACAAATTTTTGTTGTAGTGTTTCCTATATCTCCAATCAATACATTCATTGTTTTATCATTTAATTTAAAGTCATCAAATAAGCCTGCTTTTTAAAATATCCATAATTATATGAATTTAAGTCAATAAAGAATTTTTCATATGAAAAAATTATTAGGTCCATTATATCTTTAATCGTTGGTTTTTTTTTGGTCTCCAGCAAAATATTTGTAGCCTGATAATTATTGTTAATTTTTGGATTAGAGACAATATTTATACCTATACCTATAATTAAAAATTTTTTGCTGTTTACAGTGATCAGTTCTTGCAATATGCCACAAATTTTTTTTCTATTTACAAATACATCATTTGGAAATTTCAAATTGATATTTTTATTTTCACAAAAATGCTTGATTACACTTGAAATTATTATGGGGTTAATTATTGAAAATTCATTAAAGGGAGGATAATTATTTTTTAAAGGAAAAAATATTGATACAAATAAATTTCCTTCATCAGAAATCCATTTTCTACCGCGAGTGCCTCTCCCTTTTGTTTGGATTCGTGCATAAACACACCCAAACTCTTTTTGTTTTTCTTTTATCAAATTGATAGCTACATCATTAGTGCTCGTAACGCTTTCAAACTTAAAGATTTCAAATTTCATTAATAAATTAAGATTGAAGATACTGCATCTACTAGTATTGATGGGTAAATAAAATAAATTAAAACCAATATACTTGATAAAATTAATGAAATTTTAAGTCCCCAATCATAACTTTTTGCAAATGGTCTTTTAGGTTTGTCAAAATAAATTATTTTTATAATTCTTAAGTAATAAAATGCTGAAACAACTGTAGTCACAAGTCCGATAACTGCAAGTGCATACATTTTAACTTCGATAACTGCCATAAAAACATAAAATTTAGCAAAAAAACCAGCTAGTGGAGGTATGCCAGCCAATGAAAAAAGTATAATTAAAAAACTTAAAGCCAGCATAGGATGATTTTTTGATAATCCGGACAATTCGTTTATATCTTCATAAAAAATATTTTCTCTCTTCATCATAAAAATGCAACCGAACGCACCAAGATTCATGACTAAATAAATAACTAAATAAATTATTGTGCTTTGAATTCCTGAGTTCGTTCCTGCAGCTATGCCAGCCAACGCATAACCCATATGACCAATAGAGCTATAGGCCATCAATCTCTTAATGTTAGATTGTCCAATGGCCGCAACAGCACCTAATATCATTGATGCAATTGATAAAAAGATAATTATTGACTGCCACTGACTAATCACATTTATAAACGGGACATACATAAATCTAATAAAAACTGATAATGCGGCAATTTTTGGAACAAGAGCAAAAAAACTAGTTACAGAAGTTGGTGATCCTTCGTAAACATCTGGTGTCCACATATGAAAAGGTACTGCAGATACTTTAAAAGCTAAACCAACAATGATAAAAACAATACCAAATACTGCCCCCATATTTGCTTCATCTAAATTTGCTGAAATTATTTCAAAGTTGGTAGAGCCAGTAAATCCGTAAATAAGGGAACATCCATAAAGCAATAAACCTGAAGCAAGAGCACTTAATACAAAATACTTCAAACCGGCTTCTGTAGATTTCTCATCTTCTCTCTTGAATGAAGCTAATATGTATAAACATAGAGATTGTAGCTCCAGACCAAGATAAAAAATAATTAAATCGTAGGCACCAATCATCAATATCATACCAAGAGTTGAAGCTAGAATAATTATTGGGTATTCTATTTTATCAATATTATTGCTTTTGACATAATCTTTGGACGAAAGTAAAACAAAACAACAAAACGACAAAGTGAGCACTTTCATAAAAATTGATAACCGATCTATTATATAGCTTTCGTTAAAAATTTTTATAATTTCGTTTGGTTGATTTAGAATTAATGCAATTGCAAATACCAAACTTAAAATTGTTAGCAAGCTTACCAGTTTAAAACTTTTTTTAATAAAAACTCCCAGCATCAAGAGAAACATTATTGCTGCTGATAAAAATAACTCGGGTAATATATAAACAATTGTCTGCATCTAATTATTTATTTGTGTTAAATAAAAATTTAAATCTGTTTTATAATCATCAATCAAATTACTCACGGAAATATCAATAGTATTGAATAATGGCTCTGGATAAATTCCAAAAAAAATTGTCAAAAAAACTAAAGATGCAAAAATATATATTTCTGTTTTGTTTAAATCTGCCATTTCTTTTATTTCAGAACTAGCCACTTTGCCAAAAATTACTCTTTTATATAACCAGAGCATATATACTGCTGATAAAATAACGCCTAAACTAGCTAGAACCGCAACAAAAATATTGATCTGAAAAGCTCCAACCAAAACTAAAAATTCTCCTACAAAACCACTTGTTCCTGGCAATCCTAGTGCCGCTAAAACAAAAATCATAAATACAAAAGCATATTTTGGCATAATGTTTACCAATCCTCCGTAGGAAGAAATCATACGCGAATGCAGTCTATCGTAGACTACACCTACACATAAAAAGAGTGCGGCAGATATTAAACCGTGACTCATCATTTGAATTATACTTCCTTCTAAACCTTGTTTGGTTAATGAAAAAATACCAATTGTGACGAAGCCCATATGAGCCACGGAAGAATAAGCTATTAACTTTTTCATATCATCTTGCATTAATGCCACCAAAGAAGTGTAAATTATTGCAATAACACTTAAAGTAAAAATTAATGGAGTAAAATAATCTGAAGCTACTGGAAATAAACCTAATGAGAATCGCATAAATCCATATCCCGCCATCTTTAAAAGTATGGCTGCCAAAATTACAGACCCTGCGGTTGGCGCTTCAACGTGAGCATCTGGTAACCAAGTATGGAAAGGCCACATTGGCAATTTAACAGCAAATGAACTAAAAAATGCTAACCAAAGCAAGTACTGGTACTCTTGGGGTATTCTTATATCTAATAATTTCATTACATCTGTAGTACCCGTAATCCAATAAATAGAAATAATGGCAATTAACATTAAAACAGAACCAAGTAGTGTAAATAAGAAAAACTTAAAGGCTGAATAGACTCTCTTCGGCCCTCCCCAAATGCCAATAATTAGAAACATTGGTATGAGTCCACCTTCAAAAAATAAATAAAATAATACAAGATCAAGAGAACAGAACACTCCCAACATCAGAGTTTCCATTACAAGGATTGCAATCAAAAATTCTTTGAGCTTAAACTTAATACTATGAATACCTGAAAAAATACATATGGGTGCTATAAATGTGGTAAGCAATATAAATAAAATTGAAATTCCATCAATTCCTAGTTGGAAATTAATAAAGCCCTCCATCCAATTTCTTTCTTCAACAAATTGAAATTCTGACGTCGAGGTATCAAAAGAATACCAAAGAAAAATGGTGAGGAAAAAATTTGCTAGGGAAGAAAAAATTGCCACATATTTTGAGCTTCTTACAATATTTTTATGTTCTCCTTTGGTAACCAAAATAAATAAAGCTCCAATAAGCGGAATAAATATGATTGCAGAAAGTATAGGAAAATTCATTTAGTATAAAATTAAATAAGTTAATAATATAGAAAAACCAATCAGCATTGCAAAAGCGTAGTGATACAAGTAACCGCTTTGAAAATGCACTGCTTTATCAGATATAATTTTAACTAACCTAGATAGACCATCTGGCCCGTAACGGTCTATGGTATTAATATCTCCTTTTCTCCAAAAAAATAATCCAATTTTTTTTAGTGGCTCTACAAAAATAAAATTATATAACTCATCAAAATACCATTTGTTTACTAGAAAATTATATAAGACTTGATTTTTTAAAACAAAATTTTTTAAAATTTTTTCATTTGCTACAAATAAATAATATGCAATTGGAATCGTAACAATAACTACTGTGGGTGTTATTACAAGTAACCAGATTGGTGGGTGATCATATTGAATAGATTGCAAAAATAAAATTGAACTACTCCAAAACTGTGAGCTATCATAACCTATAAACATTTCTTTAAATAATATACCTATTAAAATTGCACCAATTGCTAACAAACATGATGGGATCAACATTGTTAAAGGAGACTCGTGTATTGAGCTTAAGTTATTTTCCTTGTTATTATATTTTCCATGAAAGGTTTTAAAAATTAACCTCCATGAATAAATTGCAGTTAATAAAGCCGTAAAAATTCCTACAGTAGCAGCTAAGTAACCGATGGTACTACCTCTTAAATAAGCAAACTCAATAATTGCATCTTTTGAGTAATAACCTGACAAAAATGGAAACCCTGTTAAAGCTAATGTTCCTATTATCATTAAGACATAGGTGAAAGGTATTTTTTTCCAAACCCCTCCCATGGAACGAATATCTTGTTCGTTATTAAACGAATGTATTACGCATCCAGAACCAAGAAACAAAAGTGCCTTAAAGAAAGCATGCGTAAATAAATGAAAAATAGCTACATGATAGGCACCTACGCCTGCTGCAAAGAACATATAGCCTAATTGACTACAAGTAGAATAGGCAACGATTTTTTTGATATCAGTTTGAACAAGCGCTACTGTTGCAGCAAAAAATGCTGTTGTCATTCCTACTGCAGTAACCACGTTTAATGCCACTTGGGAATATTCAAAAATTGGCGAACATCTAACCACCAAAAAAACACCGGCAGTTACCATTGTAGCCGCATGAATCAATGCAGATACCGGTGTTGGTCCTTCCATGGCATCTGGAAGCCAAGTATGTAATAAAATCTGCGCAGATTTTCCCATGGCTCCCATGAAAAGTAAAAGACAGATTAATGTGATTAAATTAAACTCAATTCCTATGAAAATAATTTCCTTTTGTAATAATAGTGGAGTTTGTTGAAAGACTTCATCGTAATTTACTGTTCCATAAAAAAAGAAGATTAAAAAAATACCAATAGCAAATCCAAAATCACCTACTCGATTAACAATAAATGCTTTAATAGCCGCTGCATTAGCTGAAGGTTTTTTGTACCAAAAACCAATCAATAAATAAGAACATAATCCAACACCTTCCCAGCCAAAATATAATTGTAAAAAATTGTCAGCAGTAACCAAAGTAAGCATGGCAAAAGTAAACAACGACAAATATGCCATAAAACGTGCTTTGTGTGGATCATCGTCCATATAACCTATTGAGTAAAAGTGAATTATGGATGATATGAAACTTACAACCACTAGCATGACGGATGTTAACGGATCAATATTTATTGACCAATTAACGTGAAAACTTCCTGAATTGATCCAATTAAATATTAATTTATTACTAGAATAATCTTGTGTTAGTACATCATAAAAAATAAAGAAAGATAAAATTGCAGAAATTGACACAAATGAACTTGTTAAAATCTGACATGATTTCGCTCCCAATCTTTTTCCAAAAAAACCTGAAATAATTGAACCTAGTAAAGGTAAAAATACAATTGCGTATTCCATACTAGCCTTTCAAAGAACTAATTTGTTCAACGTCTATTGAACCTTTATTTTTATAATATATTACAATTATAGCCAAACCCACAGCAGCTTCGGCCGCCGCTACCGTTAAAATAAACATAACAAATACCTGGCCAACCAAATTTTGTAAGTAAATAGAAAAAGACACCAAGTTAATATTTACTGCTAAAAGGATTAGTTCGATTGACATCAAAATAATAATGACATTTTTTCTATTTAAAAAAATTCCAATTATTCCAATAGTAAAAATAATTGCTGCTAAAGTTAAATAATGTCCTAATCCTATTTCAATCATCAAGTTTTACTCCCTTGCCGCTCTCTACCTCAACTAATGAAACTGCACTATCTTTCTCTCTTTGTATTTGATTAAAGTAACTCTGTCTTTTTATATTTTCTCTCTTACTAAATGTAAGAGTAATTGCTCCAATCATCGCAACAAGAAGGATCATTCCAGATATTTGAAAAAGATGAATGTAATCCGTGTATAAAACATTACCCAAAGCATGTGTATTACTTATAGCTAAATTTAAATTTATGTCTGATAGAGAAACGAAAGTGCCTTTATATTTCCAGCCACCAACTGCAACTAATAATTCGAGAAATATAATTACACCCACAATTGAACCAACGGATATATTATTAATAAAACCTTTTCTGATAGGTCGTTTTGTTATTTGTTCAGTAATATTCAACATCATAACAACAAAGAGGAATAAAATAGCAACAGCTCCTACATAAACAATCAGCATTATCATTCCTAAAAATTCCGCACCTATCATAATAAATAAGATTGAGATACTTATAAAAACTAAAATTAAAAAAAAAACGGAGTAAACTGTATTTCTTGAAACTGTGACCATTATTGAAGCAAACACAGCTACGGTAGAAAAAAAGTAAAAAAATAAAGAATGTGCCAACATTTATCTAAAAGGTGAATCTGCTTTTATATTTTCAGCTAAAACAGTCTCCCATTTGTCTCCATTTTCTAAAAGTTTCTGTTTGTTATAATAAAGCTCTTCTCTAGTTTCCGTTCCAAATTCAAAATTTGGACCTTGAACAATCGCATCTACTGGACAGGACTCTTCACATAGACCGCAATAAATACATTTAAGCATGTCTATGTCGTATCTTGTTGTTTTTCTGCTCCCATCATTTCTAATTTCTGATTCTATTGTTATAGCTTGTGCGGGACAAACAGCTTCGCACAATTTACAAGCTATACATCTCTCTTCTCCATTTGGATATCTTCTTAAGGCATGCTCTCCTCTAAATCGCGGACTTATTTTTCCTTTTTCAAAAGGATAGTTTATAGTTTTTTTTGATTTAAATATTTTTTTTATTGCAATTAAAAATCCAGCAACAAAATCTGCCATAAATACTGTTTTAATTATTCTGCTAATTTTCATTATTTAATTATCCTGTGACTGGCAACATATCTAAAAAAAATAAAAAGCTTGCTGTTAAAACAACCCAAATCAATGAAAGTGGAAGAAAAATTTTCCATCCCAATCTCATCAATTGATCAAAACGATATCTTGGTACTATAGCTTTAACCAGAGAAAATAAAATAAAAAGTCCTAAAATTTTAAATATCAGCCAGAAAACTCCAGGTAATAAATTAAGTGGATAAATATCAATCGGACTTAGCCAGCCTCCTAAAAAAAGAATTGAACCTAAAGCACACAAAAGTAAAATATTTGCATACTCACCTAACCAAAACATTGCATACATCATTCCCGAATATTCAGTTTGATAACCTGCCACTAGTTCAGACTCAGCTTCTGGTAAATCAAACGGTGGCCGATTTGTTTCAGCTAAAGCTGATATAAAGAAAACAACAAACATTGGAAAAAGTGGAAAAATAAACCAAACATTTTCCTGGGCCAATACTATTTTATTTAAATTAAGTGAACCTACGCAAAGCAACACATTGACGATTATTATTCCAATTGATACTTCATAAGACACCATTTGAGCAGCTGATCTAATAGCACCTAAAAAAGGATATTTTGAATTAGATGCCCATCCACCCATTATAATTCCGTAAACACTTAATGATGAAATCGCAAATAAATATAATATTCCTACATTAATATTAGCTAAAACCATCTCATTACTAAATGGAATAACTGCCCACGCTGTTAAAGCTAAAGTAAGAGTAATAATCGGAGCCAAAACAAATATAACTTTGTTGGCGCTCGCTGGGATAATTATTTCTTTGAAAATAAATTTTAAGGCATCAGCTAAAGTTTGCAAAATTCCAAATGGTCCCACAACATTCGGTCCTTTCCTTTTTTGAACAAATGCCCAAACTCTTCTATCGAGCCATACTATTAAAGCTATTGATACTAAGACTGGTAGAAGTAAAAAGACTATTTTATAAATCTCACTAAAAAATGTGCTTATATAAATCATTAGCTAGCCTTTTCAATTCCTGTAAATAAAAATCTTTTTGATATTTGTCTACACTCACTCATCACTTTTGATGATCTGGCTATTGAATTTGTATAGTAATAATCAATGGGTTTAACTGAAATGTTTTCCTCAATAAAATCAACTTCAATATTTTTTTTAACTCCATTTTTAATTTTAGATTGAATTTGTTTATTAATAGATTCTCTCAAATGTTTTATATTGTTAAATCCGAGTGGTTTTTTCATCATGTTGGCAAGATCTTTAAAAATAATCCAATCTTCACGAGCATCGCCCGGGGGGTAGGAAGCTTTATATGCACTTTGCAATTTTCCTTCTAAATTTACAAACAAACCATTTTTTTCAGTATAGGCCGCTCCCGGTAAAATAATATCAGCAATTTCTGCACCCTTATCTCCATGGCTTCCTTGATAAACTATAAATTTATTTTTTTTGTCAAAATTGATATTGTCAGCTCCTAGCAAATATATCAGTTTAAAATCATCATTATCTACTTTATTAAAAAACGAAAAATTTTCTGTTTCATTTACCGAATAAACACCAAAATCAATTGCACCTACTCTGGATGCTTGCTGCGTAAGAATATTTAAAGCGTTCCAATTTTTTTTTATAAAGTTATTATCAGATAAAAAATTTTTTAACGTTTCAAAAACGTACTTACCAGATTTTCCGTAAAGAGCTGAATCTCCTATAATAATCATTGGTTTTTTTGCTTTTTTAATTTTATTTGAAATTTCATGCGAACCCGATACAATTTCTTTTATGATTGAGGTGTTAGATCCAATATTTTGATAAGGATAGGTTAAATCGCCAACATCACCTATTGAGTAAATTTTTAATTTATTTTTTATATACGCTTTTCTAATTCTCGCGTTAAGTATAGTAGCTTCTAATCTGGGATTCGTGCCTACTAAAAGTATAAAATCCGAATCCTCTATTCCGCTAATTGTTGAATTAAAAATATAATTCATTCTTTCTTGTGGATTAATATAAATTCTATCTTGTCTACATTCTAAATTTGTAGAACCTATGCATTTCTCAAAAAAAGATTTAAAACTATAAATCATTTCTAAATCTGCTAGATCTCCCACTAGTCCTGCAATTTCGTTTGGATTAAATGATTTTAATTTAATAATTAAAAGTTTTAGAGCTTGATCCCAAGATGATTTGCGTAACCTTCCATTCTCTCTAATATACGGTGTATCCAACCTCTGTTTTAATAGTCCATCGCATGCATATCTCGTCTTATCTGATATCCATTCTTCGTTAATATCTTCGTTAACTCTAGGCAAAACCCTCTTGACTTCCCATCCATAAGTATCAACTCTAATATTTGATCCTACAGCATCCATAACATCTATTGTTTCAGTTTTTTTAAGATCCCAAGGTCGTGATTCAAAAGCATAAGGTTTTGATGTAAGCGCTCCCACGGGACATAAGTCTATAACATTCGCTGATAATTCAGATTCCATAGATTTTTCCAAGTACGTTGTAATTTCCATGTCTTCCCCTCTACCAATAGCACCTAGTTCAGGTATGCCAGCGACTTCAGTTGCGAATCTTATACATCTTGTACAATGAATACATCTTGTCATTTCTGTTTTAATCAAAGGACCCATATACTTTTCGTTAACTTGTCTTTTATTTTCTGTGTATCTGGAGTGATCAAATCCATACAAAAGAGATTGATCTTGTAAATCACATTCACCTCCTTGATCGCAAACTGGGCAATCTAAAGGATGGTTTGCCAATAAAAATTCCATTACCCCTTTTCTAGCTTTATCTACAAAAAGCGTATTAGTTTTAATTTTCATTCCATTAGTAGCGGGCATTGCACAAGATGCTATCGGTTTAGGAGAATTTTCCATCTCAACTAAACACATTCTGCAATTACCCGCTATAGAAAGTCTCTCGTGATAGCAAAATCTTGGTATTTCTGCGCCAGCCAACTCGCAGGCTTGAAGAACTGTCATGCCTTCTTCAAATTCCACTTCTTTGTTATTAATTATAATTTTAGGCACTGTCTTTCTCCAATAGGTGTTGATCAATAAGATAAGGAATATTAGATTTTTTCTTGATTAATGGTTCTTCGTGACTTCGTTTTTCTATTTCCTTTTTAAAATGACGAAGCAATCCTTGTACGGGCCAGGCAGCCCCTTCACCAAAAGCACAAATTGTGTGTCCTTCTATTTGTTTCGTAACATCATATAAAAGTTCTATTTCTTTGTAAGTGGCTTCACCTTCTGCCATTCTTTCCAACATCCTCCACATCCAACCACAACCTTCTCTACAAGGGGTACATTGACCACAACTTTCATGTTTATAAAATTTAGCTATTCTAGCAATACACCTAATAATGTCTTGATCTTTATTAATCACAATTACTCCTGCAGTTCCTAATCCGCTCTTTGCTTTAATTAGCGAATCAAAATCCATTTCAATTGTTTCACACACGCTTTTAGGTAATAGCGGCATAGAAGATCCTCCTGGTATCACTGCCTGAAGATTGTTCCATCCGCCAACAACACCACCTGCATGTTTTTCTATTAAATCTTTAAGGGGAATACTCATCTCTTCTTCAACATTACATGGATTATTAACATCGCCTGAGATGCAAAAAATTTTTGTACCGGTATTTTTAGGTTTACCTAAAGATGAAAACCATTTTGCTCCTTTCCTAAGAATTGTTGGAATTACCGCAACAGTTTCAACGTTATTAACTATGGTAGGGCAACCATAAAGACCCACAAGTGCAGGAAATGGAGGTTTAAGTCTGGGTAAACCTTTTTTGCCTTCTAAACTTTCCAATAATGCTGTTTCTTCTCCACAAATATAAGCTCCTGCGCCATAATGGAGATGAATATCTAAATCCCAGCCTGAGCCACACGCATTTTTTCCCAAAAAATTTTTTTGGTAAGATTGATTTATAGCTTCTTGTAATCTTTGACCTTCTCGCAAGTATTCACCTCTGATGTAAATATAGCAAGTATGAGCACTAATTGAATAACTTGTAATTAAACATCCTTCAATTAATTTTTGAGGTTCAAATCTTAATATATCTCTATCTTTGCAAGTACCTGGTTCAGATTCGTCTGCATTAATAACTAAATAGTGCGGTCTCGAACCCAATTCCTTCGGAGCAAAAGATAATTTTAGTCCTGTTGGAAAACCTGCTCCACCTCTACCACGAAGTTCAGAATCTTTGATTTCTTTGATAATCCAATCTTTTCCTTTTGAAATATGATCCTTGGTTTGTAGCCAATCTCCTCTTGTAATAGCTGAATCAATATCCCAACCAAGGTCGTTATATAAGTTTTTGAATATTCTATCTTCGTCCTTAAGCATTTTTTACCTCTAGCAGAGTAGTTTTTCCTTTTTCAGGAGCTGTATTTTTTCTATTTTTTGCGGATCCTGGTTTTGGTAATTTATCTTCTAACAATGTTTGAATTATTTCTTCAGTACTATTTTCATCTAAATCTTCAAAATAATCCTGATTAATTTGCATCATTGGGGCATTTACACAAGCTCCCAAGCATTCAACTTCTGTCCAAGAACAAAGTTTATTTTCGGATAGTTCATGTGGATTTTTTGAAATATATTTTTTACAAATATCTAAAATTTTTTTAGAACCTTTCATCATACAAGGCGTTGTTGTACATACTTGAACAAAATACTTGCCCACAGGTGATAAGTTGAACATTGAGTAAAATGTAGAAACTTCATAAACTTGTATATAGGGCACACCTAAAAACTTAGCCACATACTTAATAGCAGCAAGTGGTAACCAATTATCATTTTGTTTTTGAACTAAAAACAATAAAGCTAGAATAGCACTGGCTTTTCTATCGTTTGGGTATTTTTTAATTTCATTTTCAGCTTCCAGTAAATTATCTTTGGAAAGTTCAAAAGATTCTGGCTGTATTTTTGATATTTTTTTAATACTCATCGATCAACCTCTCCAAAAACTAGATCTAATGAACCAAGGACAGCAGGAACATCTGCTAACATATGTCCTTTCATTAAATAATCCATAGCTTGTAAATGAGAAAATCCTGGAGCTCTTATTTTACATTTATAAGGTTTATGACTGCCATCGGAAATCAAATAAACTCCAAATTCACCTTTAGGCGCCTCAACAGCTATATAAACTTCACCTTCGGGTACTCTAAAGCCTTCAGAAAATAATTTAAAGTGATGAATCACCGCCTCCATAGATTCTTTTAAATCTTTTTTTGGCGGTGGAGTAATTTTTCCGTCAATATTTTTAACAGGCCCTGAAGGCATTTTGTCAATACAACTTTTAATTATTTCTACACTTTGTCTCATTTCTTCAATTCTACAAAGATACCGATCATAACAATCTCCATTTTTTCCAATCGGGATTTTAAAATTAAAATTTTGATAACATTCATATGGTTGAGATTTTCTCAAGTCCCATGATATACCTGACCCTCTCAGCATTACTCCTGAAAAACTATGTTCCAAAGCTTCTTCCTTTGTAACAATACCGATGTCCACATTTCTTTGCTTAAAAATTCTATTATCTGTTAAGAGTGTTTCTAAATCGTCTATAATTTTAGGAAAGGTATGACAAAACTGCATTATATCTTCGCTCAATCCTCTTGGTAAATCTTGATGAACTCCTCCAGCTCTAAAATAATTTGCGTGTAATCTTGATCCTGAAACTCTTTCGTAAAAAGTCATTAAGGTTTCTCTCTCTTCAAAACCCCACAGAGATGGTGTTAATGCTCCAACATCAAGCGCTTGAGTGGTAACATTTAAAAGGTGACTCAGAATTCGACCAATTTCACAAAATAAAACTCTAATATATTGTCCTCTAATAGGCACTTCTATGTTTAAAAGTTTTTCAATTGCTAAAGCAAAAGCATGTTCCTGATTCATCGGCGCGACATAATCAAGACGGTCAAAATATGGAACTGCTTGCATATACGTCTTATGTTCAATAAGTTTCTCAGTACCTCTATGTAAAAATCCAATATGAGGATCTATTTTTTCAACAACTTCTCCATCTAACTCTAGTATTAATCTCAACACACCATGTGCCGCTGGATGCTGTGGTCCAAAATTTAAATTCATAGTTTTGGGTTTCTTAGTCATTACTTATCCTTAGTCTTATTTTTTTCTTTCTCTCGATTGATGTATTTAGTTCCCTCCCAAGGGCTTTCGAAATCAAAATCACGATATTCTTGATCTAGCTTGACGGGTTCAGAAATTACTTTCTTCTTTTCTTCACTATATCTAACTTCTGTATGCCCGGTTAAAGGAAAATCTTTTCGAAGAGGATGACCATTAAAACCATAATCAGTAAGTATTCTTCTTAAATCAGGATGATCTTTGAAAGAAATACCATACATATCAAAAACTTCCCTTTCCATCCAATTGGCAGAAGGAAAAATTTTTGTAATAGAAGGAACTATAATTTTTTCATCTATGTTTATCTTAATTACAATTCTCAAATTATTTTCATGACTAAGTAATAAATAAATAATTTTAAATCTCTTTTCTCTTTGTGGATAATCTGCCGCAGTTATATCAATTAATTGTTTAAACTTGCACTTTTTATGAGTTTTCAAAAACAAAACTGTAGAAATTACATCTTCAACATCAACATCAATAAAAAGTTGATCAAAATTAATTTCTGACTTCTTTACATTTGTTGTTAAACCTGAATTAACTACCTTTTCTAAATCGTTAAGAGTAATAGACATTTTTTATCTTTCTAAACTGCCTTCTCTTCTAATTTTTTTCTGTAGTTGTAAAATTCCATAAAGCAAAGCTTCCGCCGATGGTGGACAACCAGGAACATAAATATCAACAGGAACTATACGATCACACCCTCTTACAACGGAATAAGAATAATGGTAATAACCACCACCATTCGCACAACTTCCCATAGATATTACATACCTTGGTTCGGGCATTTGATCGTAAACTTTCCTAAGTGGTTGAGCCATTTTATTTACTAACGTCCCAGCAACTATGATTACATCTGATTGTCTCGGCGAAGCTCTTGGAGCCGCTCCGAATCTTTCCAAATCATATCTTGGCATTGCTGTTTGCATCATTTCTATAGCACAACAAGCTAAACCAAAAGTCATCCAGTGTAGAGATCCTGTTCTTGCCCAATTAATTAAATTCTCAGAAGAGGTAGTAATAAAACCTTTTTCACTAAAATCTTTTGCAATTTTTTTAAATTCATTTGGTATTTTATCTTCTTTTTGATTTAAATAAATCATACTAATCCCAATCTAGTGCACCTTTTTTCCATTCGTATACAAACCCAATAGTTAATATGAATAGAAAAATCATCATTGACCAAAAACCTAGGGCACCAATATTTCCTAAAGATATGGCCCAAGGAAACAAAAATGCTATTTCTAAGTCGAAAATAATAAATAAAATTGCAACTAGATAAAATCTAACATCAAATTCCATTCTTGAATCGCCAAATGCTTCAAAACCACATTCATAAGCTGAAAGTTTTTCTGGATCTGGATTTTTTGGCGAAAATAAAAAATTTAAAACAATAAAGCCGACACTCAAACCTAGAGCGATAAAAAGAAAAATTATAATAGATAAATAGTCTTTTAAAAAATCGGTTAGCATTTTCTATAATTGTTTATATAACACTTTTTTCCACACAAACAGACACGAGATTGTCTCAAAAATTGTGTTACTCACAAGCATTAATTTGTGAAAAGTGGCGGGAGTGAAGGGACTCGAACCCTCGACCTCTTGCGTGACAGGCAAGCGTTCTAACCAACTGAACTACACCCCCACAAATGGTGGGCGGTAAAGGACTCGAACCTATGACCCTCTCGGTGTAAACGAGATGCTCTACCAACTGAGCTAACCGCCCTACTAACTTTTTAAACTTTTTACAGTACGTAACTGATAAAGTAAATTTAATTCTCTAAGTCTTTTATACTTATAAATTTATGCGCCAAATCACTATTCTTTTTTTTTATTTCTTCAAGAAAATTCCATGCTAAAACTAAAGCATAATCGGGTTTTTCCTTTATTAGCGTTTTTGAAGTAATAGGAATATTCATTCCTGGTAAAAATTTTCCATGTTTAAGTTTATTATCCTCAACAATACATTCTATTTCATTTGAAATTCCAAAAAAGTTCAATGAAGTTGTGGCCTTAGCCGGAGCTCCATAACCAATTATTTTAGTATTATTATTTTTTAGTTTTGCAATATTTTTTCTAACATTATCTCTAATTTTATAAACTTTATATCCAAAATTTTGATAGGTTTGGTATTTTTTTATTCCAAATTTTTCTTCTTCTCTTAAGAGAGATTTTACACTTTTTTCTATTTTGGTTTTTAAATTTTTTTTCACAAAAATTCTAATTGATCCTCCATGCGTATCAATTTTTTCCGCTTTGTATATCTTTGCAGAAAATCGATTAAAAAAAGTCACTAAAGAAGTTAAAGACCAATAATTATAGTGTTCATGATAAATATTATCAAAAGTTGAATCCTTTAATGTATTAAGCAAATATTGAACCTCGATAATTATAGTTCCATCTTTCTTTATTAATTTTAGCATGCATTCGGCCATTGTTTTTAATTCATTGGAATGTGCAAAAACATTTGAGGCTAAAACGATATCAGCATTTTTTTTAATTTTCTTTAAGCTCTTTTTATCTAAAAAGGCATTATAAGTTTTAATTTTTTCTTTATTAGCAAGCTTTGCTAAATTTTTTGCTGGCTCTATTCCTAAAATATTTTTGAATTTTAATTTTTTGAAAGGTTTTAGAGCAATTCCATCATTGCTGCCCACATCAATAATATATGACTTTTTTTGTAAAAGTTTAAATTCATCTATATATTGATTTGCTGCATTTTCAAAATGTTGTCTAAATGTTTTAGAAGTTGATGATAAATAAAGATAATTAGAAAACATTTTTTTGGGATCGACTACTACTGAAAGTTGGCAATTATGACAATCTTTGCAATAATTCATTTCAAGTGGATAAAGTTCACAATTTGAGTTTTTACTTTTTAGTAAATTATTTGCTAGAGGTTGATACCCTAATGAAACTACTCTCTTTAAATTAGTACCACCACAAGATCGACAATCAAATTTATAACAAGACATTAAAAACTTCTTCTCTTTTTCACTAATCAGAACATTCCTAATAGTGTGGGTAACACCATAATTTTTATGTTCTCTGTCACCTCTCACTAAATTTAGAAAAACTGAGTCTTTAGAAAAAACCATGGCATGCGCAACGTTTGGTTTTGTTACTATCAAATCACCTTTATTAACCACGTGAGTTATTTTTGGAGATTGTTTATTTAATAAATCTTGATAAACACTTATAAACTGACCCTTAACTAAAATACATTTTTGTTCCTGAATCGGATGATAATGATTAGCTCTAACGGTATTTTTTTTTGATTCTATATAACCAATTAGATTTATTGACTCCGGTAGCTCATGATTGCTTATCATTCCTCTTTCATCAATAAATTCATTTTCTCCCTTCTTTATAAATTCCAAATTTTTATTTATTTTCTGTTCAGACCATTTGGAGATCATTTCCTTTATAGAATCTTCTAAGTTATATAAAAATTTAAAACCCGTCTTCAAAAGCTTTTGGTTTGAGAGGGTGTAGCCTAAATTTGGAATTTCATCATTAGTTTCTCTTAATATAACTTTAGAATTATTTTTTTTACAAATTTCTGCTACTTTTTTTACAGTTACTGAATCTTTTGTAACATGAAAAATTTCTGAATTTATATTTTGATTTTCTTCCATAAATTTAAAACATCTAGCTACATCTAATAATGGTACCAAACTTTTAATTTGTTTCCCGCCAGAAAATAATTTTATTATTTTGTTTTGGGAAGCCAATTTAGAAAATAAATTCGGCATTATATCAAATCGTGTCGTATCGGTTGAATAACCATATACAGATCCAAGTCTTAAAATAACATATTTTTTTCCAGATTTTTTAATTTGTTCTTCATTATTAACTTTGCCAGTTGAGTAAGTTAGTATTGGCGAAACAGTTTCATTTTCAAGTATATTTTTTTTTGCAGATTGAATTCCTTCATAAACTACATGGGTTGAAGGAAATATAATTTTACATGTATCTGGAATAGCAGAAATTATATTTTTTGTTCCTTCAAAAGCTACCTGATTAATTTTATTATTTTTTTTTTCGTCTGACTCCACCGATGTCCTGGGAACATCGGTAATACCAGCTAAGTGGTGTACGATGTCTGAATTACTCAAATTTTTTTTTGTTAATTCGCCATCTAATATATCTCCTTGAATAAATTTTATTCCCCAATTTCTTAGTTGATTTACTCTCTCAGATATAAATCTATTATCTATTACCAAGATTTCATTATTCCAGCTAACTCCTGAATATATTTTGCATAATTCTGTACCTATATAACCAAGACCGCCTGTAATGATAATTTTTTTAGACATTATTGTTATTGTTCTTTATTAAAATTAGATCTTTATGTTATTACTATGGCAAAGATTTATATTATATAAATTTAATTTTCAATTATATATGAAAATCTACGATTGTTTTATGTTTTTTGATGAGGAGATGCTTTTGGATCTCAGGCTAAACATTATGGATAAATATGTAGATAAGTTTGTTATTACTGAAGCTACTTATATGCATAGCGGTAAACCCAAAAAATTAATCTTTGATATTAATAAATTTTCAAAATTTAAAGATAAAATTATTTATAATATAGTAGATAAACAGCCAACAAACTTAGAGATAATAAATGAGAATGAAAGTAATGATATTAAAGGAAGTAAATTAATTAATAACAGTTTAAAAAGAGAAAATTACCAAAGAGAAATGGGTAAAATATCATTAGATAAAGCAGATGAGGAAGATGTAATATTAATTAATGATATTGATGAAATCCCAAACTTAGATAAAATTAATTTTAAAACTATAAACAAAAAAGTAATTATATTTAAACAAAAAACTTTTTACTATAAATTTAACTTACATTATGAAAATTTGATCTGGCACGGTTCTAAAGCTTGTAGAAAAAAAGATTTTAAATCTCCACAATGGTTGAGAAATGTTAGACACAGAAAATACCCTATTTGGAGATTTGATATAGTTTTTTCCAATAAAAAATATAATAAAATCGAATATATTGAAAATGGTGGTTGGCATTTCACAAACATTAAATCACCAGAAAACTTAGAAAAAAAATTCCTAAATTTTCTTCATCATCAAGATTATGAAGCAAGCGGTTTAAAATTAACAGATATAAAAGAAAAAGTTAAAAACAAAAAAATCCTATATGATCTGGGAATAGACCAAAGAGGTTATAAATGGAGTGCTTTAAAAACCCTTAAAAAGGTCGGTCTTTCCGAAATGCCAGATTATTTATTTAACAATTATAAGAAATATTCAGAGTGGTTAGAAGTTTAATGTGTGCTGCCTGTAGTTGTTTTCTGCGCACCTTCTGTTTTTGGCAATTTGTCAACCTCTATCCATTCTACTGGTACCAGCTCTTTTGTAAGCGCAATTTTTAAAACCTCGTCAACTGACTTTACTGTATGAATCTCTATATTATCTAATATGTTTTTTGGTATCTCGGCTAAATCTTTCTTGTTGTCTTCAGGTATTATAACTTTTGCAATTCCAGCCCTATGAGCTGCTAAAAGTTTTTCTTTAAGTCCTCCTATCGGCAAAACATGGCCTCTCAATGTAACTTCCCCTGTCATAGCAATACTTTTATCTACCGGTATACCAGTAATTGAAGAAATTATTGAAGTAACCATAGCTATACCTGCAGAAGGTCCATCTTTCGGTGTAGCACCTTCTGGTACATGAATATGAAAATCTTTTTTTTCAAAGATTGGTGGTATGATACCAAATTCTAAAGATTTTGATCTAACATATGATTTGGCCGCCTTTACAGACTCTTGCATAACCTCACCTAACTTACCTGTTATTTGCATTTTACCTTTTCCAGGCATGATAGCAGATTCAATTTTTAATATTTCTCCTCCAAATTCTGTCCAGGCTAAGCCTGTTACAATCCCCACCTTGTCATCGGACTCTATTTCTCCATATTTGAATCTCTTAACGCCTAAAAAATCATCTAAGTTTTCTTTGTTAATTTTTTTATTGTTTTGTTCATTAGTTAAAATTCTTTTTACAGTTTTTCTTGCCAATTTAGAAATTTCTCTCTCTAGGTTTCGAACGCCAGCTTCTTTTGTATAGCTTCTTATTACATCCTTAAGAATGTCTGGATTTAAATTAAATTCACCATCTTTAAGTCCATTATCTTTGATTTGTTTCGGTATTAAAAAATTGCTTGCAATATTTATTTTTTCATCCTCTGTATAACCCGGAATACGAATAACTTCCAATCTATCAAGCAATGGTGGTAAAATATTTAGTGTGTTTGCTGTTGTTACAAACATTACGTCAGAAAGATCGTAATCCACTTCCAAATAATGATCATTAAAATTTATATTTTGTTCTGGATCTAGCGCTTCCAGGAGTGCCGAAGACGGATCGCCTCTATAATCAGAACCTATTTTATCTATCTCATCCAGTAAAAAAAGTGGATTTTTCGTACCAGCTTTTTTCATCTGTTGAATAATTTTTCCAGGTAATGAACCTATATAAGTTCTTCTATGTCCTCTAATTTCTGCTTCATCTCTTATTCCTCCCAAAGAAATACGAACAAACTTCCTTCCGGTAGCTTTTGCAATAGATTTACCTAGAGAAGTTTTCCCCACTCCAGGTGGTCCTACAAGACACAATATAGCTCCTTTTATTTTACCCACTCTTTTTTGAACGGCTAAATACTCAATTATTCTTTCTTTCACTTTTTCTAAACCATAATGATCAATATCTAGAGTTCTTTTAGCTTCTTTAATATCTATACTATCTAATTTTTTATCTTTACTGTTCCAAGGCAATTCTATCATCCAGTCAAGATAATTTCTTACTACAGTCGCCTCAGCCGACATAGAACTCATTGATTTTAATTTTTTTAACTCTGAGATACATTTTTTTGAGGCTTCTTTCGGCATCTTTGCTTTGATAATAGCTCTTTGTAAATTTGATATTTCATCTTTTCCTTCTTCAATTTCTCCAAGTTCCTTTTGGATTGCTTTCATTTGTTCGTTCAAATAATACTCTCTTTGAGTTTTTTCCATCTGGTTTTTAACTCTTCCCCTTATTCTTTTCTCAACTCCAATAACACTAATCTCATTGTTTATATGTTCCATTAATTTTTCTAATCTTGTCTTCAAATCAATTGTTTCTAGTAATTTTTGTTTTTCAGAAATTGATATATTTAATTGTCCCGAAATATGATTTGCGATTTTAGTAGGATTTTTTTGTTCCTTTAAATTTGCCAACAATTCGGAAGAAATTTTCTTATTTAAATTTGTTAATTTTTCCAATTTTCTTATTATTGCTACAGAAAGAGATATTAAATCCTCCTTTGGATCAATTTTATCTTCAACAGTTTCTGTTAAAGTTTTCAAAAATTCCTTATCGTTTCTACACTCAATTATTTTAACTCTTTCAAGACCTTCCACTAAAACTTTTACAGTGCCATCGGGCAATTTTAAAAGCTGTAGTATTTTGCTTTCGCATCCAAAAGAGTATAGATGTTCTTCAGCAGGATCGTCTATTTCTGCATTTTTTTGTGCTACTAAAATTATTTTTTTATTTGTTTTCATTACCTCATTTAATGATTTAATTGACTTATCTCGACCAACAAACAAGGGCACTATCATACTAGGAAATACGACTATATCCCTTAATGGTAAACATGGTAAAAAATCAGATTTGTTCATACAGGTAGTATATGGTTATAATTAAAAGTATTACAACAGATTTCTTAAGCTGCCGAAGTCTTTTTAGTTTTAGAGTGCGTAATTATTGGTTCGCTGTTATTTTTTACTACAGAAGCATTGACAACCACCTCCTGTATATCGTCCATTGCAGGAAGTTTGAACATTGTCTTTAATAGTAAAGCCTCTATAATCGATCTTAAGCCCCTAGCTCCAGTTTTTTTATTTATTGCTTTTTTTGCGATTTCCGAAATAGCATCTTCTTTAAAAATTAATTTTGCATTTTCAAATTCAAAAAGCCTTTTATATTGTTTAAGCAGAGAATTTTTTGGTTCCTTTAAAATTTTTACTAGCGAATTTTCATCTAACTCTTCAAGTGTAGCTAATATTGGCATTCTTCCAACAAATTCGGGTATCAACCCATATTTAATTAAATCTTCGGGTTCTAGATTTTTAATTAATTCTCCAGAAGGTTGATCTTGAAAATGTTTTACCTTAGCTCCAAAACCTATAGAGGTATCAGATCCTCTTTTAGCAATAACTTTGTCTAATCCCGCAAAAGCTCCTCCGCAAATAAATAAAATATTTGTAGTATCTACTTGTAAAAATTCTTGTTGAGGGTGTTTTCTTCCACCTTGTGGAGGAACACTAGCTATAGTTCCTTCCATTATCTTAAGCAAAGCCTGTTGTACCCCTTCTCCTGACACGTCTCTTGTAATTGAAGGATTTTCTGATTTTCTACTTATTTTGTCAACTTCATCTATATAAACTATTCCGCGTTGTGCTTTTTCAACATTATAATCTGCAGACTGTAACAATTTAAGTATTATATTTTCAACATCTTCACCAACATAACCTGCTTCTGTCAGTGTTGTGGCATCTGCCATTGTAAAAGGTACATCTATAATTCTAGCCAGAGTTTGAGCAAGTAATGTTTTTCCACACCCAGTTGGACCAACCAAAAGAATATTAGATTTGGATAATTCGACATCTTTGTTAGTTTTAGACTCATAATTTAATCTTTTATAATGATTATGAACCGCTACTGATAAAACTTCTTTAGCGTATGTTTGTCCGATAACATAATCATCCAAAACTTTACAAATTTCTTGTGGAGTTGGAACACCTTCTTGATTATTTGCAAATGAATCTTTGTTTTCTTCCTTTATTATATCCATGCAGAGTTCAACACACTCGTCACAAATAAAAACTGTTGGTCCAGCAATTAATTTTCTCACTTCATGCTGACTTTTTCCACAAAAAGAACAGTACAGAATATTTTTATTATTTTTTTCAGTCATAAATTGTAAAACGAATCAACTAAACTCAAAATAAACTAATATTTAAAGTTATCAAGCTGAAGTTGTTTACCTCAACTAGATCTAGCGGCTCAAGATCTTTTTTCTACTACCTCGTCAATTAAACCAAAATCTTTTGCCTCGGTTGGCGACATAAAGTTATCTCTTTCTAAAGCTTTTTTAATTTCTGATTCATTTTTTTTTGTATGTTTTGAATAAATTTTATTTAATCTATCTTTAAGAGATAATATCTCTTTTGCATGAATTTCAATATCAGTTGCTTGTCCCTGATAACCAGCAGAAGGTTGGTGGATCATAATCCTTGAATTTGGAAGTGAAAATCTTTTTCCCTTTTCTCCAGCCGCCAATAAGAATGATCCCATAGATGAAGCCTGTCCAATACATAAAGTAGAAACTGGAGGTTTTATGTACTGCATCGTATCATAGATTCCTAATCCAGATGTAACTAATCCACCGGGGCTATTAATATAAAAAGATATTTCTTTTTTTGGATTTTCAGACTCTAAATACAATAATTGAGCAGTAATTAGAGTAGAAACATTATCATTTACCGACCCAACCAAAAAAACAATGCGCTCTTTTAATAGTCTAGAATAAATATCATATGCTCTTTCTCCCCTATTAGATTGTTCAACAACCATAGGAATGAGATTGTTCATGTGTTCTTCAATTTTATCTTTCATAACGAATCAACAAATTGAAGTTATACAACTTATGATTACTTTTTTCTAATTTTTTTCTTACTTTGTAAGGATTTAACTGTTTTTTTAGGTTTTTTAGACTCTTCATTTTTCTCGAGGAGCTTAGAGTGTTTTTTGCTTTGAGAATCTCCTTTGATTATATTTTCAGCTTCTTTTAAAGAAATTATTTTTTTTAACGGCTTTGATTTTTGTTTAATTAAATTGATAATTTTTTCTTCATATATAGATCCTCTCAGACTCGCAATAGCCGATGGATTTTTTTGATAATACTCTAATACTTGTTTTTGTTGGCCTGGCATTGATTCTGCTTGTTTCTTTATTTCATTTCTTATTTCTTCTTCATGAACCTTTAGATTATTTTTTTCACCAAACTCATTTAAAATAAGCCCCAGTTTAATTCTCTTTTTTGCAATTTTCTCACTTTCCTTTTTATTTTTTTCCGCATCTTCCTTTTGTAGTCCTTGAGATATTAATTTTAATTCTTGTTGAACTAAATTATTTGGTAAATCTACGTCATGAAGCTTTTCAATTTGATTTAATATATCGCTTTTTGACAAAGAATCTAAACTCATTTTATATTGATTTTTAGTTTGCGTAGTGACCAATTGTTTCAGGTCATTTAAATCTTTAGCACCTAGATTTTTCGCGAATTCATCATTTATTATTACAGGTTCTGATTTTTTTATGTTTAAAATTTTACATTTAAAATTTGCTTTTTTATTGACAAATTCTTTATTTGGATAATTTTCAGGTAAAGTTACCGTGACATTTTTTTCTTGGTTTTTTTTAACACCAAGTAATTGTTTGTCAAATCCTTTGATGAACAAATCTTTTCCTAGAACTATTTGCGTATTTTTTCCTTGTCCTTTTTCTAAATTTTTATTTTCAACCATTGTTTCATAATCAAAAACCACCAGGTCTCCGTTTTCAGCAACTTCATTTTCATTCTTATCCTTAAAATTATTTTGATTCTTTGCAATACTATCTATTCTTTTTTTTATTTCATCTTCAGTGATATTAATTTGATAATCAGTAAATTTAATATTTTCAATTGGTTGAATTTTTATAGAAGGCAATTCATCTATTTCTAAAGTATAATTTAGATCTTTACCCTCTCCATACGACTTAAGATCTAGTTTAGGCTGACCGGCAATTTTTATTTTTTTTTCTTCTATCGCTTTCGTTGATGTTTCTTTCAAAACCTTTTCTAATATTTCCCCATAAACAGCTTTTCCGAATTGTCTTTTTAGTACATTAATAGGAACTTTTCCTGGTCTGAATCCTTTAAGATTAACTGTTTTGCTTAATTCTGCTAATCTGTCACCAATTTTCTTTTCTATAAATTTTTTTTCTACAAAAACTTTAAGATTTGTTTTTAATCCTTTTTTGGAATCTAATGTTACTTTCATAATTATTGGTGGGCAAGAAGAGACTCGAACTCTTAAACCTTACGGTACTAGTTCCTAAGACTAGCGCGTATACCAATTCCGCCACTTGCCCATATTAATTCACCTGCTACGCTTTCAGACGCATGTTATCTGATCTATTTAATATTATTTTGCTTCGATCTATATAACATTATTTATGATTATATAGAATAAAAAAAGTGAAACTTCATTTTTTGATTAATTACAATTTATGATGTTAATTTATCTTAGGACCAGAAAAAGAGCTTTTGTTTAAAATCTGATATATCAATCCTTCCAACCTTGCTTTAAATAAGTGGTATAAGTTTTTATTATTTATTAAAAAATAAAAATTTTTTAAGAAAAAAAATCTTAATATCTTTGAAAAATGAACCTTAAATGACTTTATAAAACCATAGTGTTTTCTATGATAATAGAAACTTGACCAGTATAAGTGCCAGTTTCTATCTGCCCAATACAAATGCCAGTCTTTGAAAGCTTTCTTTTTCACGATATGATTTTTACCATAATGAGTTTTTTTTTTATAAAGACCACCGTATAAATGACGTACTTTAATTTTGCTTAAAAGAAAAATTTTTTTTTTGAGATTTTTTAATCTTTTGCATATATCTAAATCTTCAAAATAAAGGAAAAAATTTTCATCAAAAAAATTAATTTTTTTAATATCTTTCATATTAAAAAACATACAATATCCAGGGACAAAATTTATTTCAAAAAAATTTTTTATTAATATATCATTGCGCAAACTTTTGAGATCCTTTTTCTCGATATTTGATAATTTATCAGAATTATTAGTTATAGTTTCTAATAAACCATTAGAGTTTGGCGTTAATACAGAAAATTTTGTTATCTTTTTTGCGATATTTTCTATTTGTTTTATTTGTTTTGATGAGATTATTACATCAGGATTTATCACTAAAGCAAATTTTGTTTTCACTTTTCTTAAACCAATATTATTTGCTCTAGCATAACCTATATTTGACCCTGTCAAATAACATTTAATATTTCTGTAAGATTTTTCAATTTTTCTTTTAAAATTTATATTATTTGAATTTTCTACAATAATTATTTGATAATTATTTTGTAAATTCTTAATACATTTGTGAATAATTCCTCCTCTGAAAGTTACTATTACTATTGTTGTTTGCATGCTAAAAAATTTTTATTTTGCTACCTTTTTTTACAATATAAATCCCAATTATTACTGCAATCAGAGAAATAATAACTTTTAACGTTATTACTTCATTTAAAAATAAATATCCCAAAATTACACCAAATATTGGTATTAGATACGCTACTTGCGCTTGAAAAACTAAACCGTTATTTTTTAATATGTAGAATCGTAATAACCATGCTATTCCCGTTGCAAAAATTCCAAGGTAAATAAGTGAAATTGTTGAGTCCAACCTTGGATTTAAATTCCATGGTTGTTCAAAAATTAAAGAAAGTGGTAATAAAAATATTGTAGCCCAAATCAGTATCGACGCTGTAACATTTTCATTAGATTTATTACTAATTTTTAAAGTTAACACACCTCCAACAACATAAAATGTAGAAGCTAAAAATATTATAAGCGCTGACCATATATTATTTTCATTAAACAATATCTTGTCAGTAAAAAGAAATATTATTCCACAAAATCCTAACAATACCCCAATTGATTTTAACAAGTTTATCTTTTCATTTTTTGTGAAAAAATGACTAAGTATTACTGCGCTTAAAGGAGTGCTTGCCATTAATATTGCCGCTAAATTGCTTTGTACATCTTTAATTCCATAGGCGATTAAAAAAAAAGGCACTACCAAATTAATAAATCCAATTGAAGCAAACCAGAACCAATCTTTCGAAAATGCCTCAATTTTTATTTTGTTAAAGAAACAAATAATTAACAGTGGAATACATCCAAAAAATACTCTTAAGAATGCTATAGTTACTGGTCCATAGGAATAGGTAGCAATTTTAATATTGAAAAAAGCAGACGACCATATTAAGGCTAACAATGTTAGCAAAAAAAAATCTAAGGGTTTTGGATCTCTCATTCTGTAATTTCTTTTACTTCACCTTTCGTCATCTGAACTAATTGATTATATTCAATTTTAAAAATGGAATTCGGGTGCCCTGCTGCTGCAAATACACTTTGAAATCTACCCAAAGTTTGATCGATCAAAATGTTTAATTTTTTTAAGTGTGCAATTGGTGCTACTCCTCCTATTGAAAAACCGGTATTGGATTTAACTTCATCGGCATTAGCCATACATACATCTTTTTTTCTTATAATCTTTTTCAATTTATTTAATGAACATCGTTTATCACCTGCAACTAAACAAATCAAAAAAGTATCATCGGCTCTAAATACCAAACTTTTTACAATTGCTCCCACTTCACAACCTAAAGATTCTGCTGCATCTTTTGCCGTTCTTGCGGAGGTATCTAAGAGCAAAACTTTTAGTTTAGGATCAAATTGAGCTATAAACTCTTGCACCCTTTTTATTGTTTCTTTATCCAATAAGTTTTCCATTTTTTTAATCTCTTTAATGCGCTGGGTATACCTTTGACTAAATCTTCTGCAATTAATCCTTTTCCATAGTGCTTTGCAATGTCCCCATGCAACCAGGTTGCCGCACATCCAGCTAAAAAAGGATTCATCTTTTTTTGACCAAACAAACTAACAGCTAAACCACTTAAAACATCTCCTGATCCAATTACTGCTAATTCAGAAGATGCATGATCATTTATTACAATTTTTTTATCGTGCGAGACAATGACTGTATTTGGGCCTTTTAATATTATATTTGATTTGATTAATTTAACTGCACTCAAAGCTTTGTCGATATTGTTAAGATTTTTTTTTATATTAGGAAATATTTTATGAAATTCTCCCAGATGAGGAGTTATTATTTTATTTTTATCAAGCAAAGAATAAAGTGTTTTTAAATCATTTTGAAAACAAGTTAATGCATCGGCATCTAATACAACATATTTTACTTTTTTTAGTATTAGTTTGGTAATTTCTTTAATTTTTTTGTTAGATCCAGAGCCGGGCCCAATAAGAAAAGTTGTAATTTTTTCTTTTATTAAAAAGCTCTCCAATTCATGAATATTATTAATTTCTGTTTTTAAAACAGAAGGAAATTTAACAGAATATATTTGTAAAGTATCTTTTGAGCATACAATCTTCACTGAACCAGTTCCGGCTCTTAATGCTGCCTGGGCTGAAAGTATGGTTGCTCCTGTAAATTCTTTTTGTCCCCCATATACAATAACTCTTCCTCTGCTATATTTGTGACTAAATGGTTTCTTCCATGGAAAATATTTCACCCATAAATCTGGGGAGTTTTCATAACATCTGGCCTTTGCTTTTTTCTGAACGAAGCCTATATCCACAACGTGAATCCTACCACTAAACAATTTTCCAAAACTAAATATATGACCTATTTTCTTCCTATGAAATGTAATAGTAAAGTCTGCTTTTATTGCACTTCCTAATATATTTCCTGTATTTGAGCAAACACCTGAAGGGATATCAACTGAAACTACAGGATTTTTGCTATGATTTATTTTTCTGAAAACTTGATTTAATATTCCCTCAATATTTCTCTTTAAACCTATTCCAAATAAAGCATCTACAACCAAAGCATCCTTTTGTAATTTAAATAAGTTTATTTTCTTTAAATCTCCTCTATATTCATTAAGAGCTGTAAGAGCGTCTCCTTTGTAAATACTCGTGCCGGCTAATGTATAAACCTGTACCGAATAACCATGATTCATTAATTTTCTAGCAGCAACAAAACCATCTCCACCATTATTACCAGGGCCGCATAACACAATTATTGGTTGTTTATTTTTAAAGTTACTATTAATAAATTTAAAAATCTCGTCTCCGGCTTTTTGCATAAACAAGTAAGAACTCTTTTTTAAAAATTGATCTTGTTCAAATTTCCTCATCTCATCTGAATAAAAAATTTCGCTCATTTCATTAAGTTTATTTTAAAGATAATAAATCCCTAATCTATGTTTAGTGTGCATAGCTGCCATCTAATAAATTCATTTTAAATAAATCACATTGATTGATATTAATTCAACCTTAAAGTGTAATAAAAAATATTTGGTTACACGTGAAATGCTATATATAAAGAATTAATGAGCGCAAACAAGATCCTGAAACTGATTAATGAAAAAGAAGTGGAGTATGTAGATCTTCGATTTACAGATCCAAGAGGAAAGCTTCAACATTTGACCATGGACGGAAAGATGGTTGATGAGGAAATGTTGAATGAGGGAGTTTTCTTTGACGGTTCTTCAATTTCTGGATGGAAATCAATTCACGAATCTGACATGATTTTAAAACCTGATCTAGAAAGACAAATAATTGATCCTTTTACATCACATAATACTCTAGTTTTATTCTGCGATGTTATCGATGCTGTAAAAAAGAATCCCTATGAACGTGACCCTAGAAGTATTGCCAAAAAAGCTGAAGCTTATCTAAAAAAATCAGGTATTGGTGACAAAGCTTATTTTGGTCCAGAAGCAGAATTTTTTGTTTTTGATGATGTTAAATATAAAAATGACATGAACGAAACGGGTTTTAAAATTGACAGCGCAGAAGGTCCTTACAATACAGGGAAAGACTACGAAAATGGAAATATGGGTCATAGACCTGGAATAAAGGGTGGTTATTTCCCAGTACCTCCTGTCGATAGTGCTCAAGACATGAGAGGAGAATTTCTAAAAGCTTTGAGAGATATGGGAATTAAAGCTGAGAAGCATCATCATGAAGTAGCCCCAAGTCAACATGAATTAGGAATATATTTTGATACACTAACTACTCAAGCAGATAATTTACAACTTTATAAATACGGAGTTCAAATGGTTGCGCATTCTTTTGGAAAGACAGCAACATTCATGCCAAAACCAGTTAAAGGAGACAATGGTTCTGGTATGCATACTCATCAATCTTTATGGAAAGGAAACACAGCGTTATTTTCCGGAAACAAATATGCTGGATTGTCTGATCTAGCTTTACACTATATTGGTGGAATTTTAAAACACGCAAAAGCAATTAACGCTTTTTCTAATAGTACTACAAATAGTTATAAAAGATTAATTCCAGGCTTTGAGGCGCCAGTATTATTAGTTTATTCAGCAAGAAATAGATCAGCATCATGCAGAATACCAATTACTATGAATAAAAATGGAGCAAGATGCGAAGTTAGATTTCCCGACGGTGCAGGTAATCCATATTTAGCTTTTTCTGCAATGTTAATGGCTGGAATAGATGGAATTAAAAATAAAATTAATCCAGGAAAACCTGTAGATAAGGATTTATATGCAATGCCTGAAGATGAGGTTAAAAACATCCCGACTGTTTGTGGTTCTTTAAGAGAGGCAATGGAAAGCCTTGATAGGGATAGAAAGTTCCTTACTCAAGGAGAAGTTTTTAGCGATGATCAAATAGACGCTTATATAGCATTGAAGTTTGAAGAAATTTATAAGGTGGAACACACCCCTCATCCAATAGAGTTCGAAATGTATTATAGTAGCTAGGATTACTATTTTTTACTTTTTAAAATTTTATCGTCAGCTATTCTATTTTTATTTACACCTTCTTTGATAGTGTAATCTAAAGTGCCGTGGGCACCTGCCTCAACAGCTTTGCGTTGAGCTCTGAACAGTGCTTTTTCCTTAGCTTTTTCTGCCAATTTACTAGCATGTTTTCCCAAATGTTTAGTATCTCTCATACAAAACTACTATATACAATTCATGATTGTACGGCAATATAGAATTAGATCTTAAAAGATTCTCCGCACCCACAACGCTCAGTTTCGTTAGGATTTTTAAATACAAACGTTGACGATAATTCTTCTCTTTTATAATCCATCTCAGTACCAAGAAGGTACATTATTGCTTTTGGATCGATTAAAACTTTTACGCCCTTATCAACAATAATCTCATCATTTGGATTGGTATTTTTTGCATATTCCATAACATAAGACATGCCCGCACATCCTCCTGAAGATACACCAACTCTAACACCAATTATTGGTTCTTTGGCTTGGGCCATAATTTCTTTTACTCGTTCTGCAGCTCTATCACTTAATGTTATTACTTGTTTACTCATAAATTCAGTTCTAATTTAGCAGCTTCTGACATTTTATCTTTGTCCCATGGTGGTTCCCAAACTAGATTAAGATTTACATCAGAAACACCTTCGACTTTCTTTATACTCTCCTTAACCTGATTTGGCAAACTTTCCGCTACAGGGCAGTTTGGTGAAGTTAATGTCATATCTAGATCAACTTTATTTTTTTCGTCCACTTCTATTTTATAAATTAGACCTAATTCATAAATGTTGACCGGAATTTCGGGATCATAAATTTTTTTAATTTCTTCAATTACTTTATTTTTAATATCGCTCATTAATCTATTATCTCAGTATTGACTTCATCTTTTTTTCCTTCTATTGCAGAAGACAGAGTATGCCACGATAAGGTAGCACATTTTACTCTCATTGGAAATTGCTTTACACCAGACAACGACATAAGTTTTGTTTTTTGGTCATTGTCTAAATAATTTGATTGTATTTCAGAAGTATTTTTTACCATATTTAAGAAAGCATTCATGATTTCTATTGCCTCTACAAAAGATTTTCCCTTAACTGACTCAGTCATTATTGAAGCTGAAGCTAAAGAAATAGCACATCCCTCGCCTTCAAAAGTTAAATTCTCAACTTTTTTTCCATTATTCAATTTTAAATAAACATGAATTTTATCACCACAAAGAGGATTGTACCCTTTTGCTTCATGATTATATCCTTCACACTTTCCTAAGTTTCTTGGACTTTTTCCGTGTTCTAAAATTATGTCTTGATATAATTGTTTTAAATCCATTATTTTAAATCAAATATTTTTCTACAATTTTCAATTGCTTTGCAGAGCACGTCTATATCATCTTTTGTGTTATAGATACCTATGGAAGCTCTTGCCGTTGCAGTTAAATTCAATTTTTCATGTAAAATTTGACAACAATGATGACCGGCTCTAATCGCGACACCATCTTCATCCAAAATTGTTGCAATATCGTGAGGATGAATTCCTTTTATTGTAAAAGCAATCACCCCAGCTTTATTTTTTGGATTCCCAATTATTTTTACAGAATTAATTTTTCTAAGTTTTTCCAAAGCATAATTGGTAATTGCCTTTTCATGTTCAATTAAATTATTTTTTCCAATTGATTCCATAAACTTTATTGACTCATTAAAGGTTATTACCTCTGCTGTAGGCATAGTTCCAGCCTCATATTTTTCAGGAAGTGAAGCATAAATAATTTTATCTTTTTTTTACCTCACTAATCATAGCTCCTCCTCCTATATATGGAGGTAGTCTTTCTAACCATTTTTTTTTTGCATACAAAATACCAACCCCAGTTGGTCCATAAACTTTGTGTGCGGAAAAAGCATAAAAATCGCAATCTAAATCTGCGACATCAACTTTAATGTGAGGAACGCTTTGACACCCATCTACTAACACAGGAACATTTTTTTTGTGCGCAATCTCTACAATTTCTTTGATAGGAACAATTGTTCCAGTTACGTTTGATAAGTGAGTAACAGCAACAATCTTTGTTTTAGATGTAATTAATTCTTTAAATTTCTCAATTATAATATCGCCGT